>JBNKKA010000010.1:0-48788 GCA_050291585.1 Desulfobacteraceae bacterium | reverse complement strand
GGCGGGGCCGGGACCGTCACCGGTGATCAGGTGCAGGCTTTGGCCGGTCCGGTTGAGGATTTGGGTGGTTTCGGCCGCACCCGGGCGGAGGGGATCGGCAAAGGAAAAGTCGGCCGCGAGTTTTCCGGCCAAGGTCAGAAACACCTGGGAGCCAGCCTGGTCAGGCCGTGCTGATTTGGGAAGTTTGCAATACGCCCGGTTACCGATGCGCACACGCTGGCCTTGCCAGCAAGCGCGAATGCCGTTGGGGTGAACGCGCCGCTCGCCAACGGGAAGAGGGGCCAATCCGCGATCTTTCGCCTGACGGACAATCTCACGGGCAACGGGATGATGGTTTTCGGTGTCGGCATCGCCTTCCTGCTCCAGCCCGGCGGCCAGGGCGATGGCGGTCGCCTCGTCTACCACACCGTGCAACCCAATTGCTTCCAGGCGCCAGCGACCCACAGTGAGGGTGCCGGTCTGGTCAAAAACGACCGTGTCGATGTGGCTGGCTGTCTCAAAAGCGCTGAAATCGCGGACCAGGATGCCCTGGCGGCTGGCCAGGGCAAGTCCGGCCACCCGCGCCAGGGGGATGGCGATGCCGAGGGCGCAGGGGCAGGAGATCACCAGAACGGTGATGGCCCGCAGAAGGGCATCGGAAAGGGACAGGCCTAAAAGCATGCCGGCTCCAAGGGTGGCAGCGGCCAAGGTCACGATCAGGGGCACGAAGAGGTGCAGAAGGCGATCGGTGCGCCCTTCGGTGGCAGTCTGGCGGCCCAGGGAGTTGTTCACTACGCTCAGCATCTGGCCCAGCAGGGAGCCCCCGCAGGTGGTGGTAGCCGTCACCAAGAGGTCGCCGTTGATGAGGCGACCGCCGCCGCGCACCCTGTCTCCAGGGCCTTTTGAGCGCGGGCGGGCTTCCCCGGTGAGGTCGGCTTCATTGACTTCTGCCCTACCTTCGCTAACCTGTCCGTCGGCCACGATCTGCTCATGGGCCGCCACCCTGAAACGGTCCCCCGGCTGCAGCTGTTCGGCGCTCACAAAATGACCTCTGGGAGCGGCATCGCTGCACAGGCGCACCTTACGGGGGGCCAGATCGAAAAGGCTGGTGAGGGACTCCTGGATGCGGGTCTTGGCATGCCGCTCGATGAGTTTGCCCAGAAGCACCAGGGTAATGAGCATGCTGGCGCTGTCGAAGTAAAGGTGGATGCTGCCCTGCTGCCATTGGTAGAGGCTGTAGGCATAGGCACTGCAAGATCCCGTGGAGATGAGGGCCTCCATGCCAGCGGCCCGGGCACGCAGGCCGGCCCAGGCTTTACGGTGAATGGGCCAGCCGCCGTAGAAAAAGACCACACTGGCCATCACCGCTATGGGACCGGCGATGCTGTTGACCCCTGCGGCAGTCAGGTCGAGGAAGAATCCCGAGTAGAGAGCGAAAGAGAGCATCATGACGTTCATGCTCAAGAAGGCGCAAATGAAAAAACGGATGAAGGCCCGCCGGCGGGCCTGTGACTGGACCCCTTGGCCGGGTTGGCTGGCGGCGTAACCCAGGTGGGAGATGGCAGCCATGAGCCTGTCCGGCGTCGTCTCCACAGGATCGTAGGTGATCACTGCGCTGTCGGTGGCAAAACGGCAGTCAGCGTGCTGGACCCCTGCCATACGTCCGAGGGTTTCGGCGATTACCCAGGCGCAGGCCGGGCACCACATGCCGTCTAGGTTCAGGGTCAGGTCGAGGCTCTGGGGCGTATGGTGTGCGTCGCCGGGAGGAATCGTTTTTGCTGTGGTGCCGGGGATTGGCGAAGTGGCCGAACTGAGGCGCACCTGCTCCGCTTCCGAAGCGGGGATGACGCCGGCAGCCAGGCAGCGTCGGAAGAGGTCGGTATCGCGGAAGTGCTCAGGATCGGAGGCATCGGCAGCCTCCAGCAGCATGGCGTAGACCATGCTGCAGCCGGGACAACAGAAGCCTAAGGTGTCGTTGGGGGCCGGCAGGCGAAAGCTGCCCTGTGTCAAAGGCAGACCACAGAGGTCACATTCAGACGCATTCATGGGCACGGATAATGGCTGTTGCACCGGCGGATGGCAGTAGAAGCAAAGAGTGCCTGCGCGATGGTATTAACGTAGACCCAGTGACTTGACATAGGCGATGATTTGCCAACGTTGGGGCACCGCGATGGTGGTTGCCAGGGCGGGTTGACGGCCGCCGGGGATACCGTAGCTGATCTCTTTAAAAAGGGTGCCGGCCAGCATATTCTGGACCTTGCGGCTGCGCAGGTCACCGGGCAGAGGGGCAAAGCTCTGGCCAACTGTACCGTAACCGTCGTGGGCTTTGCCATGGCACTGAGTGCAGTAGGAGAAGTATGCTTTTTGGCCCTTGGCGATCTCTTTGACATCGGTCAGCTTAAAGGGCGCGAGCAGGTCTCTGTCTGGTGTATGGCGCAGGCGGGTTTCACCGCCGTCAAAGGGGACGATGCCCATGGCCGTCACTGCAATGGGGCTTTCATGGGGCCTGATGGCCGGGGTTTCCCACATGCGCCCAATGGAGAGAGAGTAGTCATAGGCGGTGATGACGCCCCAGGCTGAGAGCAGGACGATGGTGACAAAGCTGAAGAGACCCAAGACTGGTTTCATTTACTCCCCCTTGGCGCCGCGGACATGCTGGGGATAGGGCAGCGATGGATACATTGCGTATGGTGACTCGCCGGGCAGGTCGGCAATGGGGCGGTAGGCCCAGGTTGGCTGTCCCATATCTCCTACCATATAGAAGGACAAGAAGCCCTTACCCAGGATGAAGCCCAGCAGCAGCAGGACCACGAACCAGGTGAGTAGGGCGGATTCGCTGTGTTCATTCGTATTCATTATATCTTAACCTCCAGGATGCCGGTACCCACGATGTAGAGAAACATCCATAGGATGGTGCCGGCGATGATCAGCACGAGAAACAGGGGGAATGGCGCGTCGCGTTCCTCGATCCCTTCTGGATAGCGGTGGATAACCCTGTGCTTGCGCACCTCATCCTCTTTGCCCTTGAAGTGTGAATAGGAGAGACCGATACCGAAAAGCACGATAAAAATCAGCGTGGGGATCGCATAGAGAACGATATGTTGAAAACTGAGCAAGGTAAAAAACCGCATGGGTCATTCCTTCGTAGCGCGTATTCCGTTCGGCGCCTGACGTCCACCTTGTCAGGCGGTGAACAGGGAATAGATCAACGTAAAGGCGCTGATGAGCAGGCCGATGCAGGCAATACCCAGGAGCGCATAGGTTTCAAATCGGCCGAATGTCGCGGCGGCACCCGGATTGTCAGACCCAGCGTCGGTCTCAGCGTCGGTTTCAGCCGGGACCAGAGGCAGAAAGCGAGCACGCTTCTGATCTTTGAACTGGCCACTTTTCAAGGCCCAGGCAAACGCCCCAAGGCCAAGTGCCAGGCCGACAACTATGTAGGTAATGAAGTAAGGCGTGTACATGACTATTACTCCTCGACCGGTTCGTAGGCTGCGTCGATGCCCCTGGGTTCCGTGTTCGCATCGCTGTCGTTGATGAAGTAGACCGCCACGAAGTTGCCCACATCCCAGATCTTTTCCGATTCGAGATCCCTCTTAAAATAGGGCATGGCCGTTCCAGTGATGCCGTTCATGATCTGGTAGTAAAGGATACCCCCAGAGATCTCACGCCCATTTAAAAGGGTAAAATTGAGAGGTGGTGGATAGATGTGGGGCTGGGCCGGTCCCATGCCGTCCCCAACCGGTCCGTGGCAGCCCAGGCAGAAGTCCTGGTAGATTTTCCGCCCCCGAGCCAGGCCCGCTTCGCTGGTGGGATAGGGGTTGGGTACGTCGCGCCATCCCTGGGGAATCTGTTCGTTGAGCCACTGGATGTTGGCTTCGGGTCCAGATTCGTAGGCCTCGGTAGCCAATTGCTTCCATTGCTTCTGACGGGCCACGCGCGGGTCGGCGTTCTTCATCCCCAGCCCCTGGACATAGCCCGTCAGGGTGGCGATACCCACCTCACCCAGGTACTCGAAGCGCGGCATGATACTATTTGTGCGTGTCAGGCGTGGGTTGATGAAGTGGGCCTTGTGCCAGTCGTCAGGGTGCTCGCCTCCCTGCTGAGAGAGGTCCGGGCCGGTGCGCTGAGAGCCGAGCAAGATGGGCTGATCGGCCACATAGTCGCCAGCCTGGGCGATGCGCTCGGCCCCCATGCCCCAATCGACGGTACGAATGGATTGGCTGTGGCAGTAGACGCATCCGTTGGCGATATAGAGTTTACGGCCGGCCGCTTCCATCTCGCTGCGGTTGCGGAAGATTTCCGAGGGCTCCTGGATACGGGTGGCCCAAGGGATGTAGACGACAACAAAGACGATGGTGGCCAGCATGAGGACGCTGCCGATGACGATGGCTCTGGGGGTCATCTTCATTGGACAACCTCCTGTTGGGCCAAGCCGCCCTCATTGGCGGACATTGGGCGCTTCATGGGACGGGAAAAGATGGTCCGCACGATGTTGTAAAGGCCAAAGATCGCACTGACAAAGATGAGCGTGCCCAGGGCGGCCCGTACGATATAGTACATGTGGATTTCGGGCAAGACGCGGTAGACGGTTTCACCGTTGAACCAGGCGTTGCCTTGGATCAAACCGGCAATGGTCAGTACGATGGTGAAGCCCACCACGCCGATGAGGATTAGCCAGTATTGAAAATCCGCCAGAAAGCGGCTGTAAAGCGGTTTGCCGGTGGCGCGAGGCAGCACATAGTAGATGCCCCCAAGGGCAATCATACCGGCGAAGCCCAGGACGCCAATGTGGCTGTGGGCGATGACCCAGTTGTTAAAGTGGGTGATGCGCTGCACCTGGGGCAGGGCCATCATGGAACCCTGGATGCTGACGAAGAAGTACATGATGGTGCCGGTGAAGATGAACTTGGTGCCGATGTCGGCGTGGACCTCGCCAAGACGTCCTTTGGCCGTGTACCATAGGTTGATCAGCACCACCATTACGGGAATCACCATGCCCACGCTGTCCACCACCGCGACTACTTTCAGCCAGGTGGGCACGGGCACCTGAAGGAGGTGGTGGGTGCCGATGTGGGTGTAGACCAGGATCAGCGACCAGAAACCCACCAGGGAGAGGGTGTGGCTATAGAGGGGGCTTCGGCAGGTGCGCGGCACCACGTAGTAGGCCACTCCCAGCGAGAGGGGTGTCAGGAGCAGACCGAAGACATTGTGGCCGTAGAACCACAGCAGAATGGCGTCGGGGATGCCCACCAGGGCGCCGCTGTCGGGTTTCCAGATGACGTTGCCCAGGCAATAGGTCAGTCCCGTGAGGATGATGCCAGCGCACACATACCAGACGGATACATAAAGCAGGGGCTCTTTGCGCTTGACCACGGTCATGATGAAGTTGATGAAGACTAGCACGAACACGGTCACCACGAGCAGGTCCACCGGCCAGATCATCTCCGCATACTCACGTCCCTGGGAGAAACCGGCGCCAATGGAGATTACGATGGCGACCAGGGTGAGGTTCCACAGCACGACGGTGAGGCGCCCCAGCCCCTCGCTATAGAGCTCTGTTCTGAGGAGGCGTGGTAGAAAATAGAAAGCAGCGGCCAGCAGCCCCGGAGTGACGAAGCCGAAGAGCACGAGGTTGACGTGGATGGGTCGCACCCGACCGAAGACGATCCAGCTGATATTGCCGGAAATATCCGGGGCGATCAACTCCGTGGCCGCCAACAGCCCCATGAAAGTCGCGATCATCATCCAGAAGCCTGAGGTCAGGCAGAAGCCCCTGGCTGTGCGGTAGGTTTTTATGGGTATGGCGTTAGGCTCAGACAAGCTTGACTCTCCTTAAGAATGGCACGCCAACCAGCAGTCTAGGTTGACGTTTTTTTGCCGATGACACTCCAGGCAGAAGCCCATTAAGAAACGCTTTCCTTTGATGCGATCCATTTTCTGAATCTCACCATGGCAGGATGCGCACTGGATCTCTTTTTTAATGTGGCGCTCATGATTGAAAAGCACATGCTCGGGCAGGTAGAAGGCCTTACGCCAGGGCGTGGGCGTGTTGCTGTCGAAGTAAGCGTGTTCCTTCTTGATCTCGAAGTGATTCGTGATGATGTAGTTGTGGCAGTAGAGGCATTTTTCCACCGGTGGCAGACCCGGGTGGATCGATCGGCCCACGTAGGCGTGACAGAACTCGCACTGGATATTTTTGACCCCCGCGTGGATCTGGTGGCTGAAGGCGATGGGCTGTTCGGGGCCAACCCAGGCCTGGGGGGGCGTGTAAAAAAAGAGCAGGAAACCCAGGGTCAGTACCACTGTCGTGGCCGTCCAGAAGAGGGGCCCGCGGTTGGCCCAGAGGTTGAGGAGGGTCTCCCCGAAGGCGGTGAAGAAGCGCATGGGGCGCCCGCGGGTGCCGATGAGGATGATGATGGTCAGCAAAGTGAAGATCGATAGGGAGGTGATCAGAAGTTCCATCAGTTCACCCCCTTGGTCGGGGTTAGCAAGAGCTGGGGAAACTGCCTGAGGTAGGCGCCGACCATCATCACCATCAGCCCTATGAAGCCGAGGCCCACGAAGAGGTCCACCAGATCGAAAATATCCGATAGCTGAATGGGCAGGCCGTTGGTGGAGTGGCCGAAAGCCGGGCCCAACAGCAGCTTATGCTCCAGCCAGATACCCAGAATTACCACACTGCAGATCACCAGCATGGCCCTTGGTCGGGTCTTTATCCCTTTGTTGATCAGAATCAGGAAGGGGCCGATGAAGCATATAATCAGCACGGTCCAGGCCAATATGTTCCAGGGTGCCATCATGGTGCGCTGGATGATGTAGCTGGTTTCTTCGGAGATGTTGCCATACCAGATTACGACGAACTGGGCGTAGAAGAAGTCGGCCCACACCAGGCAGAAGGCGAAGAAGAGTTTGCCGATGTCGTGGTAGTGGGCGGCTGTGATAGTGTCGCCCATGCGGCCGTTGCTCTGGAGCAGGGCGGCTGCGATGATAATGGCCCCCAGGCCCACGTAGAAGGCCTTGACGAAATTGTAAGCACCGAAGAGGGTCGAGTACCAGTGGGGGTCCATGGCCATGATCAGGTCATAGCCGATGAGGCTGAGGACAAGGGCGAAGAAGAGGGCGTAGAGGATGGCGAAGAACATCTGGCGTTGGCGGTAGGCTTCGGCCTTGGGTTGGCGGCGTTCCCAGCGGCGCAGGAGCCACTTTTGGATTCCGCCGCCGGCGGTTGACGTCGAGTTCTCAGCCTTCAGCTTGAACCAAAGGCCGTGGTAGAGGTAGAGCAGCCCAACGCCATAGAGCAGCAGAAGCGCGCCGAGGTCGCGGCCGAAGAGAAAGGGGATGTTGAGCCAGACCTCTTTGCCGTGCAGATCCATGTGCAGCCAGGGGAAGAGGTGCTCCCGGCCGATGAAGAGGAGGAGAAAAAGGGCGATGCTGAGGGGAAAGAAGGCGCTGAAGGCTTCCGCCAGGTTAGCCAAGGGTCCGCTCCAGCGGGCCTTGGCGATATGCATGACTACCGAAAAGAGCAGCGCCCCCTGGGCAATGGCCGAGAAGAGCAGAAAATGGGTCAGATAGGCCTGCCAGGCCTTCTCGGGGTGGCTGGTGAGCAGCTGGAGGATAAAGGCTGCCAGACCGAGGAGGATACTGGCCCACAGGAAGGTGCTGAGGCTTTTGCCGCCGGTAGACGGTTGGGGTGTTGGGCGGGTGGTTGCACTCATTGTGTCTTTGATTGCCCCTTAATGGTTAGTGAGGGTAAAATTCGAATCAATCGTCACACTTCGGATCGACTTCAGGCCGCTTGGGTCTCAAATTCGCGGATCTCGGCACCGCGTTTTTCGAAAAAGGCGATCAGCTCCCCCTTGTGTTTGGGGGCGCAGGTGGCCAGCAGGCCAAAACGATCCCCACTGCAGCGCGGGTCATAGCGCTGGCGCAGTTTGCGCGGCAAGCCCATCTGGGAGATCAGTCCAATGACGTTGCCGAAGACGGCAAACAGAATGGTGAACTCGAAGCCGACAATGAAGAAAGGCACCAGGGCCACAACGGGTTTGCCGCCCACGATCAGGCCCCAGCGCAGGGCGGTGAAGCCCGCCAGGCTGAAACCGCTAATAAAGCCGATAATGCCCCCGGCCAGGGTGAACCAGCCCACACGGCTCTTTTTGGGGTTCAGGGCCTTTGCGATCTTGTGGCTGGGGATGGGGCTGTGGACCCGCTCCAGGTGCCATTCCGCAGTGCTTATCTCTTGGATGGCGCTAGCCGCAGTGTCTTCATCGGCAAAGAGCCCCATCACTGATATGGCTTCAGCCACCATGGCTCTCTCCTTCGTTTAGGATTTCTTTCATCTCCGTCATGGAGACCGACGGCAGGTGCTTGCAGAAGAGGACAAAGAGAAAAAAGAAGAGGCAGAAGCTACCGATCATGATGCCGAATTCGATCAGGCTGGGACGGTAGAGGCCCCAGGCATGGGGCAGAAAGTCATGGGCCACGCTGCCGATGATGATGACGAAACGTTCGTACCACATGCCGACGTTGACACACAGCGAGATGACGAAGAGGGTGGGGATGTGGGTGCGCACCTTTTTAAAGAACAGCAGCAGGGGGATGATGGTATTGCAGGTCACCATGATCCAGTATTCGAGGGCATAGTCCCCGAAGGCTCGCCAGTAGAAGCTCTCCATCTCCACCGGGTTGCGGCTGTACCAGGCGATGAATACCTCGGTGCCGTAGGCGAATGCCACGATGAGGCCAGTGAAAATGATGGTCTTGGCGACGCTCTCCAAAACCTTATCGGTGATGATGGCCTCGTAATGAAACATCTTGCGCAGGGGGATCATAAGGGTCACCACCATGGCCAGGCCGCTGTGGATGGCACCGGCCACGAAATAAGGGGCGAAGATGGTGGTGTGCCAGCCGGGTACCACGCTCAAAGCGAAGTCCCAGGAGACCACGCTGTGGACTGAGATGACCAGGGGGGTGGCCAAAGCGGCGAAGAAGAGGTAGCCGCGGGTGTAGTGGCGCCAGAGTTCGAACTCCCCGGTCCAGCCCAGGGAGATGACGGTGAAGATTTTTTTACGCAGGCCCACGGCGCGGTCGCGTATCACCGCCAGATCAGGCAGCATGCCCGTGTACCAGAAAAGAGAGCTGACTGTGAGATAGGTGGAGATGGCCACCACGTCGAACATTAGGGGTGAAGTAAAATTGGGCCATAGGGTGCGCTGATTGGGAATGGGCAGCATGTAGAACACCAAGTAGACCCTTCCCAAGTGGATGAAGGGGAAGAGACCGGCCGTGCAGACGGCAAAGACGGTCATGGTCTCGGCGGCACGTGCAATGGGGTTGCGCCACCCGGCCCGAAATAAGTGCAGGATGGCGGAGATCAGGGTCCCCGAGTGGGCGATTCCCACCCAGAAGACAAAGTTGATCAGATAGGTACCCCAGTGCACAGGGTTGTTCTGGCCGCCGACGCCGATGCCTTTGAAGATCTGGTAGCCCCAGCAGGCGGCTCCCATGAGCACCCCGGCAAAGAGCAGGGCCAGGGTGACCCAGTAGCTTCGCCGAGGCGGCGACAGGGTGTCCAGAACCGTATTGTCGATGGAGGCGTAGGTGAGTTCTGCCATGTATGCTCTTCCAAATATGAATTGGTAACTTGTCAGTCGGCGCTTGAAGCGCCGCTTGACCGATGATGCTTACGGGCAGTGCGCCGGTGATCTGTATCGGTCAGGTTGCACCATCAGAGGCTACCTGACAGTCGAACTGGCGCACGGTTTCATATCTCCTGAATCACCTTTTTCAAATAGATCACCGCCGGTTTAATATTGAGATAGCCCATGGCCTGATAGGCCCGCGGATCATCCACCATCCGGCGTACCCGGCTCTTCTTGTCACTCAGGTCACCAAACACAAGGGCGCCCGTAGGACAGGTCTGCACGCAGGCCGGCTGAATCTCGCCGTCGCGGATGCGCCGCACCTCGTCTTTGGCGACGCCGTGAGCGGCCTTGATGCGCTGGACGCAGAAGGAGCATTTTTCCATGACCCCTTTGATGCGCACGGTTACATTGGGGTTGAGCTGTTCCTCCAGGGGGCTGGGCCGCTCCCAGTCGAACCAGTTGAAGCGCCGCGCTTTGTAAGGGCAGTTTTGGGCGCAGAAACGGGTGCCGATGCAGCGGTTGTAGATCTGGTTGTTGAGCCCCTCCTTGCCGTGGTGGGGGGCGTAGACCGGGCAGACGGGCTCACAGGGGGCGTTGTCGCAGTGCTGGCACATGAGGGGAAAGAAGGTGATGCGTGTGGGGTCTTGGGGAGCGAGGTAGCGCTCGATGCGTAGCCAGGCCATCTCACGCCCTTCGGTGATCCGTTCTTCGCCCACCACCCCGATGTTGTTCTCCGCGTAGCAGGCAGTAGAGCAGGCCCCGCAGCCAATGCAGCGATCCAGATCTACAACCATGCCCCAACGATAGCCTTCGTGGGCGTGGGGTGGGTAGATGTCCCGACTCTCATCGTACCCTTCAGGTAGGGGCAGGGTCAGGGGAAAGGTCTCCATGGTTAAACCGGGTTCATGGGTGCTTGCTTCATGGCTGTTGCCGCTCGTTTCCCCATGGCCGTTCTTATGATCATTCTCAATGCTGGTGCTTAAAGCGATTTTGCGGCCATACTGGGTGCGGCTGCCATCGGTGTGGGCCAACTTGAGGCGCTGGCCCGTAGCCGCTATCGCTTTGAGGGCCCTCATCGTCACTGGCTGCCCGCTGGCGCTAGTGTCACTCTTCATCAGGCTGGTGGGGTTGGCACCCTGTCCTTGAGCATAGCGGCCATAAGCCGTATGCCCTTGGCCCATGGTCATGACGGCCAGGTCGGGGTGCTGGGCCTCGCTGGCGTACACCGGGGCTTCCAGATCCGCAGTGTCGGTGTGCAGGCGGACCACGTCTCCCTGGGCCACGCCGAGGGTGTTCATTGCGTCGGGGTGCAGGATGACGGGCGATTGCCAGGCGACTTTGGTTAGGGGGTCGGGGACCTCACACAGCCAGGGACGGTTGGCTCCGCGACCGTCGAAGAACCGGATGGAGGGAGCCGTCGCCAGGGTGATGCGATCCGCTGACACGGGATCGGGTCGGGCCGCTTTAGCCAGGTCATCCAGCGCGGAGAAAACCGATCTGTGGATATCTACGGGTCGGTCTTCGCCGGTGTCGGCTTCGAATAAACCGCCGGCCTGAACCGCATCGATCCAGGTTTGCATGTCGGTCACTTTACCCCTTGTCCCAAGCCAGTCAAGCAGCCAGGCCTGGTAGTCGGCTGCCGACTGCTCTGGAAAGGCTGTTTTTAATAGGACGTCGCCGAAAGAAGGGATTTGGTGGCGCTTGCCCATGGCGGGCTGCATCAGGGAGATCGTACCGACCTTGCCGTTGTAAGCGTCCCAAGTTTCCAGAGCCATCTGCACGGGAAAGACCAGATCGGCGTGGGTCGCGGTATCATCCATGAAATTGCTGAAGCAGACCACGAAGCACTTGCTATTGTCCAGGGCGCGGGCCAGCTCGGTGCCCCGGGGTAGGGAATAGACCGGGTTACAATTGTTGATTAAAAGCAGTCTGGTTTTGCCCTTGACCACGTCCTCCACCAGGGCGTTGACTGCGGTCCGCGGCGAGGCAGACTCCAGATTTTGACGCCGATTGAAATCGATACGGCTCAGGTTGGGATCGAGGACCAGGTTGAGCATTAAAGCGGCGAGCTCAGTTTCGTCGCTGCCCGGACCGGAACTGCCGCTGCCGCCCCCCAGGATGAGGGGGCGTTCGGCCTTCACCAGGTGCTCGGCTAACACTGAGAGGCTGCCTGGGTTCAGGCCTGCGGAAGCCGCTGCATTGTAAATGTCGACGGTTGAAACGGTTTCGGTGAGTTGCTCCCTGACTTTGCGTGGCAGATCAGTGCCTTTGCCCTGCTCCAGGCAATGGCCGATCAAAGCCAGGAGGAGTCGGGTTTCACTGCCGGGCCGGATGCAGTGCCAGCGGTCGGCATTGGCGGCAGTCATGGACTGGTAGGGGCTCAAATGGACAAAGCGGCCCTTGTGTCCCTCGTCAATGGCGTGCATTTGTTTGAAACGACGGGCGTACTCCACCGGCGAGAGCCAAGTCTCCAGAAAGTCGGCCCCGAAGGAAAGGATAAGATCCGCTGCTTCCAGGCGATAGGTGGGTAGGGCGTCCAGCCCAAGCACTTTTTGGTGCGCCGCACGCAGAGCCTCATGGGCGAAGGGTTCGAAGTAAAGTGGATCACCTGTGCGCCATTGGTAGACAACATCTCCCAGCAGCTCCCGCAGGGGGGCGCCCACCACCTCGCTGAGCAGCCGCGTCCGGCGTCGGCCTTTGCCTTTGGCGGCGGCCGCCTTACGGCCCAGCAATTGTTCGGCTTCGGTAAAACTGATCTCCTTCCAGCCGTCGGTGGTTTTGATCCGTGGGCGCAGAAGGCGATCGGGGTTGTAGACCGCCTGGAGGGCGGCCTGGCCGCGCATGCATAGGGCGCCGCGATTGACAGGATGGAGCGGGTTGCCCTCCAGTTTGATGACACGGCCCTCGCGCTGCTTGGCCAGGATGCCGCAGCCGGCCGGGCATTCCCGGCAGGTGCCCGCGTACCAGGCCTCCTTGCCGGTGACCATGTCATCGGGAGCCTTCACCAGCGAGTAAAGGGTTTTCTCGGGTTTGGCCGAGCAACCGGCAGCGAAGGCGACACTGCCCATACCAGCGATTTTTAAAAAGGCTCTACGATCCATTTAGGTAGTTTGCTCCCCATCGCGGAGAACCGGCTGGAGTGATGGCGCTGTAGCTCAAGCGCCGTTTCGTCGGCGAAAATGAAATTGCTTCGGCCAAGTACCGCTGCATCGCACCAATTTTCAGTGTTGTTTTTGAGGGGTTCTTGTTCGTATCCAACCCGACAGTGATCGCCTGGTATAGCTCAGGCGAGATCGCTGGTGCAGATTGCTTCAGCATGGGCGCTTGTTAGGAATGATTATTAACTATTTATACTGAATCGGCCATCACTGTCAAGACGCAATCGCTGGCTGGTCTGACGATGATCGGTCTTCTGGATGCTGGCCGATCTGTGCTATGATCATCCCACACCTATTTCTGGAATCATCGGATCAAACCTAGGGCTGGAGTCGGGATGCTGGATCCTCAATTGGAAACGAAGTTTCGTGATCAGGCTCGGATGCTGGCCAACCGGGTAAAGAAGCGCTTCAAGCATCTGCGCAAACGTTTCGCCCGTCAGCGGATCGATATTTTTAGGCTCTATGACTGGGATATTCCCGAGATCCGGGCCGTTGTGGACTGGTATGGGGGCCACCTGGTGGTGGGGGAGTATACCCGCCTGCAATCCGTTCCCGAGTGGCTACCCTTGATGGGGGCCGCGGTTGGTAAAGTCCTTGAAGTACCTATGGAGAAAGTCCATCTCAAAGCGCGCCGCGCGGGTAAACTCGACGGTCAGCGTTACGCGCGCCTGGACCATACGAACCAGAGGCTCGTCATGCGTGAGCGGGACCTCAAGTTCCTGATCAACCCATACGACTATGTGGACACGGGTCTCTTCGCCGACCATCGCGACACACGCCAGATGGTGCGCGAGCTGGCCGCGGACAAAGACATTCTCAACCTATACTGCTACACAGGCGCCTTCACCTGCTACGCCGCCAAGGGTGGCGCCCGATCGAGCGTTAGCGTAGACCGTTCCGAAACTGCCATCCAGTGGGCACGCGAGAACCTGGCCATGAACGCGATTTCCCCAAAAGACCACCGCCTGGTGCAGCAGCACACCTTCGACTATCTGCGTACCGCCTGCCGCCAGGGCGCCGCCTTCGACCTGGCCGTGGTGGACCCGCCTTCCTTTTCCACCAGCCGGGCCCGTAACCAGGAGTTTGATATCGTGCGTGACCACCCCCGCCTGCTCAAGCTTGTGGTGACCCTCATGCGCCCCGGCAGTCTGATATTCTTCTCCACCAACCACCAACAATTCGTTGCCGACATGGATGACCTGGCCGTTGCAAAGATAGAGGAGATCACCGAGCGCACCCTGCCCGAAGATTACCGCACCACTCGGCGGGTGATTCATCGATGTTGGCGCATCACGGTGTGATAGCCCTTAGTGGAAGGCAGTTTTACCAGCATGCATCTGTTTGGCATCTATTCAGGACCGATCCTTGAGCGCGCTGTCCTTGATGGAGAGGATCGCCTCGCACCGGGGGCACTTGCCGGTGAAGACGAATTCGCGATTTTCGAGCTTGGCCTTAAACTCCCGGGAGATGGTGTTAAGATCGAGGAAGTGGCCGCACTGGCCGCAGGGTTGGCCGATGCGGGTGGGGGCGGCGAATAGGTTGCGCTTGCGGGCTAGTACTAGCAGGAAAAGCAGCTTGAAACCCACGAGCCCGGCGAGGACACCGGCGACCAGCCATTTGGGCATCTGGCGTTTGCTGGCCAGGACCCCGGCCTTCTGGGAGAGGGCGGCTGTGGCCGCCTTGGCGCTGCCCGTCTTGCCGATCATGGCGGCCAGTTTGGCCAGGGGGAGGAGATGGATAGCCATGGGGGTTCCTCTGCTTTCTTCTGTCATCATGCTGCAGATTTAGGCTTTGCCACACGGTTGCCGAACATAATCAAACGCTTACGATGCGTAGATGGAACACTTGCGCACCGCCAGAGCCGCCTCCATCAACGCTTCGGAGAAGGTTGGGTGGCCGTGGATGGTGCGGGCGATATCCTCGCTGCTGGCGCCGAACTCCAGGGCCAGGACACACTCGGCGATCATATCGGCCGCCCGGGGACCGATGATGTGAATCCCCAGGATGCGGTCGGTCTTGCTGTGGGCGATGAGCTTGACGAAGCCATCGGTTTCCCCCATGCAGCGCGCCCGGCCGGCGCCGGAGAAGGGGAAGCTGCCCACGCAGTAGGGGATCCCCTGGGCCTTGACGACCTCCTCGCTGAGGCCCACGCTGGCCACCTCGGGCCAGGTGTAGACCACTGCAGGAATGGTGTCGTAGTTGACCTCCCCGGCGCGTCCGGCGATGCACTCCACCGCCGCCGTTCCCTCGGCCGAGGCCTTGTGGGCCAGGGCCGGTCCGGGGATCAGGTCGCCGATGGCATAGATGCCGGGCACATTGGTCTGGAAAGCCTCGTCCACTAGCACATGGCCCGTCTTCTCGTCCATGGCCACCCCCAGTTCCTCTAAGCCCAAGCCGGTGCTGTTGGGTCGGCGCCCCACAGCCACCAGCAGGCGATCGAAGGTAAGTTCTTCGGTGCTTTTGTCGTCTTGGACGCTGACCTTCACCTGGCGGGTGGTGGCCTTAGCTGCGGTGACGCGGGTCTTGAGGCGCAGGTCGAGTCCCTGCTTGCGCAGCAGGCGGTCCAGACTGCGGCCCACCTGACCGTCCAGGGTGGTGGCGATCTTGGGCAGCATCTCGATGACCGTAACCTCGGCGCCCAGGCGCTGCCAGACCGAGCCCAACTCCAGACCGATATAGCCGCCGCCGACGATGCCCAGGCGTTTGGGTACCTGGGGGAAGTCCAGGGCTTCGGTTGAGCTGACGATGCGCTTGCCGTCAAAGGGCATCCCGGGAACCTCGATGGGACTGCTGCCCGTGGCCAGCAGGATCGCCTTTGCGGCCGAATACTTGACCGTCTTTTTCTTTCCGCTGCGCACTTCTACCTCTCCCGGTGCCGTCACCCGCGCCTTGCCGTGGATGATGGTCACCCCGTGGCCTTCCAGCAGCTGGCGCACGTTTTCGGTGAGCTCGCCCACCACCTTGTCCTTGCGCTTAAGGAGGGTTTTCAGGTCGAGGCTGACGGCATCGATTTTTATACCATGATCGGCGAAGTGTGTTTTGGCCAGGTGGTAGTATTCGCTGGAGTCCAGGAGAGCCTTGCTGGGGATGCAGCCCACGTTGAGACAGACCCCCCCCAGGGAGGCATTCGCCTCGATGCAGGCGGTTTTGAGGCCAAGCTGGCTGGCCCGCACGGCGGCCACATAGCCCCCCGGTCCGGCGCCGATGATGATCATGTCGTAGTTCATTTTAGCTGCCATGCTTACACCTCCAGGAGGATGCGTTCCGGGTTTTCGATGAACTCCTTGACGCGCTTGAGAAAGGTCACGGCGCCCTTGCCATCCACGATGCGGTGGTCATAGCTCATGGCCACATACATCATGGGACGGATGACGATCTCTTCATCGATGACCACCGGGCGTTTTTCGGTCTTGTGCATTCCCAGGATGCCGCTCTGGGGCATGTTGAGGATGGGGGTGCTCAAGAGGGAGCCGTAGACCCCGCCGTTGCTCACCGTGAAGGTGCCGCCCTCCAGGTCGGCCAGCTCGAGGCGGTTGGCCTTGATCTTCTTGACGTAATCGACGATGGCCTGCTCGATGCCGGCGAAGCTCAGGCGCTCGGCGTGGCGGATGACGGGCACCACCAGGCCGCGTTCGGTGCCGATGGCCACGCCGATGTGCTGATAGTTGTGGTAGATGAGGTCGTCACCGTCGATGAAGGCGTTGATCTCCGGCACCTCCTTGAGGGCCTCCACGCAGGCCTTGACGAAGAAGGACATGAAGCCCAGGCGCACGCCGTGCTTCTTCTCGAAGGCGTCCTTGTAGGCCCCACGCACCTCGATGGTGCGCTGCATGTCGATTTCATTGAAAGTGGTCAGCATGGCCGTGTTCTGCTTGGAGGCCAAAAGGCGGGCGGCGATGCGCTTGCGGATGGGCGACATGGCCTTGCGCACCTCCTGGGCGCCCTCGGTTTCGACGGCGCCCATCTCCACAGGGGGGCAGACCGGTTCGGGGACGCCCGCGGGGGCCTGCTCCAGGTACAGAAGCACGTCGCCCTTGGTGATGCGGCCGCCGGGGCCGCTGCCCTTGATGGCGGCGATGTTAATTTGCTTCTCGGCCACCAAGCGGCGGACGCTGGGCGCCAGTGGGGGGGCACCTTCGGGTAGGGGGGGCAATTGGGCCACTTGGACGGGCACCGCCTTTGCGGTCGCCGTCTCTGGGGAGACCGGCTTCACTGGAGGCGCTTGGGCGGATGCCGCCTCTGCGGATGCCGCCTCTGCGGGAGTCGGTACTTCCGAGCTTGCTTCCGGAGCCGCCGCCGCGGCGCCGGCGGCATCGATCTCTCCCACCACGGCACCGATGGCCACCGTCTCTCCGGTGGGTACCGATATTTTAAGCACTCCGCTTGTCTCGGCAACCACTTCAAGGGTCACCTTGTCGGTCTCGATGACCAGCAGGGGCTCATCTTTCTGCACCGTCTCGCCATCCGTCTTGAACCATTCGGCAAGCAGCGCTTCCGTAATCGATTCCCCTACGCTGGGGATGGTGATCTCAATGGGCATGCCTACTCCTTAAGTAGTGAAACGTGGTGCGAATCGCGCGTTTTAGCGCTTGTATGGTGGTTTGTCGGGTGCTAACCGCTGGCGCTGGACGCTTCTGAAATGGCGCCCACGGCGGTGTCGGTGATCAAACTCTGCTCCGCCCGGTAGATGCGCGGAAAGCCGGTGGCCGGACTGGCCGCCGCCTCACGGCCGACGTAGGACACATGTTTGCCCAGGACGGCAGCGATACGGCCATGCACGAAACTCCAGGCGCCCATGTTGCGCGGCTCCTCCTGCACCCAGACCCACTCTGCGGAACGGCCATATTTTTTAGCCAGTTTTTTCAGGTCAGCCTCCGGGAAGGGATGGATCTGCTCCAGGCGAAGGATGGCGGTTTTATCATCGTTTAAATCCTGGCGACGCTGGAGGAGCTCGTAGTAGATCTTCCCGCTGCAGAGAATAACCTTTTTAGGCTTTCTGGGCGATTGCGGGTCGCCCAGCAGGGGTTGAAACTCGCCGTCGCTGAGATCTTCTATGGCCGACACCGCCAGGGGGTGTCGCAGCAGACTTTTTGGCGACATGAGCACCAGAGGCTTGCGCCAGGGGGCGGCCACCTGGCGACGCAGGCAGTGGAAGTACTGGGCCGGGGTGGTGAGGTTGCAGACGATCATGTTGTCTTTGGCGCAAAGTTGCAGGAAACGCTCCAGGCGGGCGCTGGAGTGTTCCGGTCCCAGCCCCTCCCAACCGTGGGGCAGCAGCAGGGTCAGGCCGCTGAGGCGTTGCCACTTGGCCTGTCCGGCGGCGATAAAGAGGTCGATGACGGTCTGGGCATTGTTGGCGAAGTCGCCGAACTGGGCCTCCCAGATCACCAGCCCTTCGGGTCGAGTGACCGAGTAACCGTATTCAAATCCCAACACGCTGACCTCGGCCAGGAGGCTGTTGATTACATCATAAGGGGCCTGGTTAGCCGCCAGGTGGTTGAGGGGGGTAAAGCTGGCACCGCTCTTGCGGTCGAAGAGGACGCTGTGACGCTGACTGAAGGTGCCCCGGCCGCAGTCCTGGCCGGAGAGGCGCACGAAGTGCCCCTCGGTGACCAGGGAACCGAAGGCCAGGGACTCGGCATTGGCCCAGTCGATGCCCTGGCCGCTCTCCAGGGCTTCTATGCGTTTGTCCATGAGCATTTTAACTTTGGGATGGGGCGTCAGCTCCGCTGGCGGGGTGTTGAGCCGGCGGCCCAAGGTCTTGAGCCGATCGGCTGCAACTCCGGTGGTCGGGGCCTTTTGCGAAAAGTCAGCCCTTATCTTCTCCCAGGCTCCATAGTAGCGGTCCTCGGGGAAGGGGCAGGCCGAGCCGTGCACCTCGTCGTAGTCGGTCTGCAATTGCTTCTCGATGTGTGCCATGATCGCTTCATGGGTCGTCGGGGTCAAGATCCCCTCGTCCAGCAGTTTTGCGGCGTAGAGCTTGTGCAGGACCGGGCGCTCCTTGATGCGGTCGTACATGAGGGGCTGGGTGAAGTAGGGCTCGTCGCCCTCGTTGTGGCCATAGCGGCGGAAGCAGACCAGATCGATAATGACATCCTTGCCGAAGGCGTTGCGGTAATCCACGGCGGTCTGGACCACCTGGGCCACTGCCTCGGGGTTTTCGCCATGCACGTGGAAGATGGGCACCATGAGCATCTTGGCCACATCGGTGGAGTAGCGCGTGGAGCGCGAATCCTCCGGCAGGGTGGTGTAGCCGATCTGGTTGTTGATGATGATGTGCAGGGTACCGCCGGTGCCGTAGCCTTTGAGTTGAGACATGTTGAGGGTCTCGGCCACGATCCCCTGGCCGGCGAAGGCGGCGTCGCCGTGGAGCAGAATGGGCAGGACGCGCAGCTGACCGCTGGTGCCCAGAAGATCCTGGCGGGCGCGGGCAATGCCCTCCACCACCGGGTCGACGGCCTCCAGGTGGCTGGGGTTGTTGACCAGGAAGGCGCGCAGGGATCGATTCTCGCCGAGGGTCAGGTCGGCCAGAAAGCCGTTGTGGTATTTGACGTCGCCGGAACCCACCAGTTGGTCGGGATCGTAGCAGCTTTCGAATTCGGAGAAGATTTCGAAGTAGGATTTCCCCAGGACGTGGGCCTGTACGTTGAGTCGGCCGCGATGGGCCATGCCCAGAATCACCTCCTGGACACCGCTGGCGGCTGCCTGCCGGATGATCAGGTCGAGGGCGGGGATGAGGGCGTCACCGCCTTCTAAGGAGAAGCGCGTGACCCCCAGGTACTTCTTGTTGAGAAAAGCTTCGAAAAGGCCGGATTGACAGAGCTTGTGAAGGATGTGGATCTTCTCCTCAGCGTTAAGCTGGGCCTGGTTGCGCCGGGGCTCCATGCGCTCCTGCAGCCAGCCGCGTTCGGCCGGGTCCTGAAGATGCATGTATTCCACCCCGATGCTGCGGGCGTATGTCTCTCTCAGAGCCGTATTGATGGCGTTGAGGGAGGCCTGGGCCTGGCCCGGAAAGAGAGATGTGTAGAACTCGGCCTGCAGATCGTCGCTGGTCAACTCGAAGGCGTCTAAATTCAGCTGGGGATGGTCGATGGGGCAGGCCGAGAGGGGATCCATACAGGCAAGCAGGTGGCCCATGTCGCGGTAGCGGTAGATCAAGGCTTCCACGCGGGCTTGCTTGAGGGCGTTGATGCCGCTTTTTGCATGCGGTTCGCTTTTTGCCGAAGGGGCGCCGTCGTCCGAAGGTGTGCTGGACGCCAGGTCCAGGGCCATCTCAAAACCTTTGAAAAAGAACTGCCAGTCTTTGGGGAGGGCATTTGGGTCGCTTTTCCAGCGTTTATACTGCGCATCGATGAAGTCAACGTTGAGGGTTTCGAAACTCTCCATGGGGCAATTGTCCTTAAACGATGTGCCAACCGCCCGGAGGATGCGTTCGGAGATCTGTCGAACTGCCCTTAGAGCGGTGGTCGATTGTCGGTTGTCTTGCTGAGGGCGTTACGGCTTACACTTCATGGGTTGTCGTCGCACTTGCGAAAACCGAACGCCAAGCTATTAGGGCCGGCGGCTCCAGGAAAAGAGGATGGGGCGATCCTTGTGCGGCGGACGGTGGTTGGTGGTGCTGAGCTTGTAAAAGCTGCTGGATCTTATTAAGAAAGATTCTTAATTATTCAGTTATAATGAAGGATTCCAGGTGGTGTCAAATGGAAAAGGCGGGTCTTCAGGATCGGGTAAAGCTTGTTGGGTCGGGCGGGAAGGGGGCGCCGGAGGCCGCTATCGATGCGGTCTGGCCCCCGCGTCTGCCACCCTGGGGTCGTCCTTCAGCCTGGCAAGCGGTCACCGCCACCCTTGACCACCATCTGGGCCTGGCCCACATCCATGGCCATGGCCCGGCGCAACGGAAATCTGCCGCCATTGGGCGTCTGATGGCCCACATGGATCCCCAGATGGCGGCGCTTGCCCGGCGGACCTGCCCCGACTGCGCGGACCCCTGCTGCCGCCGGGCCACAGTCTGGTACGATTGCACCGACCTGCTTGTGCTGGGTTTTACGGGACAGCCCTGGCCACCGGGACAGCCCATGGCCGCGGTGGGGGATCGCTGCCGCTACCTTGGCCCGGCGGGCTGCCGCCTGCCGCGCATCCAGCGTCCCTGGATCTGCACCTGGTATCTGTGCCCCCGGCAGACGGCCTGTTTACAAAGGTCCATGCGGTCACAACGGGCGCGCTTGGCCCGCTGGTTGCGCGGGATGAGGTCCCTGCGACGGGGACTGTTGGATGCATTTATTGGCGCAGCCTTGGCATAAAGGCCGCGACAGCCTCACATCAAGCTCGATCGGACCGAATTTACTGAATCCCCCGCGCGTTGAGAAAGGGGGCATAGGTTCTGTCGCTGCCTTTGATGTGGGCCACCAGCCAGTTGAAGAGGAATGCCAGAATCTCTTTGGAGAGATTGGCCCGGCCCGCTTTGAAGTCGTCCTCGAAATCGGACAGCTTGCGTTCGAAGCCGATGTGCTCCTGCTTGTGTTTATCAGAATGGGGATAGCCAAAGGTGTCGAAGTAGTGTTCCTCTTTGGCAAAGTGCATGGCGGCGAAAGCGCTTATTCTGCTTAATAGGGTGCCCAATTCTTCTTTCTCTTTGCCGGCGCTCATGGCGTCGTAAAGCTCATTGAGCAATTTGACGAGCAGTTGATGCTGTTGGTCGAGTTCCTTTATATCGATATTGAAGCTGGCTTGCCATCGGATGAGGGGCATGGGATCGATCCTAACTCCTGGTTGCGGAGGTTCTCATGAAGATACGACGTTGAGTTGAAAAAAATCCGGAGCCAAACTCCGGATATGTGGTGCTGCGAAGGCAGGTGGTCGGCTACTCGGTCTTAACCGCCTCCTGCAGAATGTTGGAGAGTTGGCTCAGCGATTCCTGCAGTTCAAGCAGCTTTCCCTGCATCAGGGTGCCCATGACGGCCATGCGGCCCTGGTTGTTGCCCGATTTGTCCAGCAGGCGGTCGATCTCCGCCTGGAGGGGCAGCAGGTGCGGGTTGCGTTCTAAAAAGCGATCCCGCTGTTTCAGGGCGTGTTGCAGGCGTTCATTGTTGGTGACCGCTTTGGGCGGCTCTTTTGGGGCGTCGGTGTCATTCAGGCCATTTTGCATACATCCTCCAGTTCTATATCTTTCTCAGCTTCCGTCGTCCGTCTCAGCCACAACGCTTGTGTCCATCTAAAATCATCCTCTATCTGTCTTGGGAGGCAGAATCAATCCATTGATATGAGGGAACCATTTCTCCGGTTCGAACCTGTTCCGCGCCTCGGCTCCGGGCGAGATACACATTTTCTGAACAGACCCAAATTTCTATTAAGATGACAGATAGCGGTGGCCTGTGCAACTCAGAGGCGGATTTGAGCGCCTGGACGATTATTCATTTAGCAAGCAACGCGCCAATCTTTAGTGGGATGGAAATATTCCAATATTACAGATAGATATTTCGGGACTCCTGAAAACGGGCATTTAAAACTATGAAAATAAAAACCCATAATTAGCCCACAATCCTAGCTAATTATGGGTATAAGTTTACCCATCTTCCGGGAACAGGGCTTCATTTTTTTAAGGTTTTTGTCCGCTTTCGGCCAACGAGTGGCGCAGAACTGCGTTGTTGTACGCCCGTAGGATGTCGCGGCGGCTGAGGACGCCCACGAGGCGGGTGGGGTCGTCGTCGGCCACCACGGGCAGGGTGGCGAAGTCCCATTGGGAGAAGCGCTCCAGAGTGTCGTAGAGGTTGTCTGCGGCGCTGGCGGTTACTAGATTAGTGGTGGCGATGTCCCGGGCAACCACCAGGTGCATGAGGTCCTCGTTAAAGAGGGCTTCGCTGTAATCCTTGAAGCTCAGAATACCCACGAGGCGCTGGTCGGCGCCGAGGACCGGGAAGCTGTTGTGTTTGCTCTTGGCGATCATGTTGGCCAGGCGGCTGAGGGGCCACCCCTCGCCCACGGCTTCCACATCGGGGTTCATGACGTCGGCCACCTGCATGGATTTGAGTATATTGGCCTCCCGTCCGGCGCGGATATCCACCCCCCGGCGGCTCAGCTTGAGGGTGTAGATCGATTCAGGCAGGAGCTGGCCAGCGGTGAGGGAGGCGGTGATGGCGGCGATCATCAGCGGTAGAATGATTTTGTAGTCCCCCGTCATCTCGAAGAGCATCAGGATAGCCGTCATGGGGCCGTGGGTGGTGGCGCTCACCAGTGCCCCCATGCCCACGATGGCGTAAGCACCTGGGGAGGCCGTGATAGTTGGCAGCCACTGGTGGATAAGTAGACCGAAGCCGCCTCCGGCCGTGGCGCCCAGAAAGAGGCTCGGGGCGAAGATGCCCCCCGAACCACCAGATCCGATGGTGATGGCGGTGGCCATGATCTTGACTCCCACCAGGAGAAAGAGGAACCACCAGGCCAGGTTGCCGGAGAGGGCCAGGTCGATGGTGCCGTAGCCCACCCCGAGGATATGGGGAAACCGCAGAGCCGTCACGCCCAGGAGGAGGCCCCCTACTGTGGCCTTGAGGTATTCGGGGAATCTGAAACGTTCGAAGAGATCCTCGGTGGCATAGAGGGTACGGGTGAAGGCCACACCGGCGGCTCCACAGATCAGACCCAAGGTGATGTAGAAGGGAAACTCCCAGACGCTGACAACATTATAGGCTGGCACGGCGAAGGCGGGGATATCGCCCAGGTAATGGCGTGATACCGCCGTGGCCACCACGGCTGAAATAACGATGGGGCTGAAGGTGGCCACGCCGAAATCCGCCAGGATGATCTCCAGGGAGAACATCGCTCCAGCGATGGGGGCGTTGAAGGTGGCGGCGATGCCCGCCGCGGCGCCGCAGCCCACCAGGGTGCGCATGCGCTGGGTCGAAACCTTTAAGAGCTGACCGATGGTCGAGCCGATGGCCGAGCCGATCTGGACGATGGGACCCTCCCGGCCCACACTTCCGCCCGTACCGATGCAGATGGCTGAGGCCAGGGTTTTTACCAGCACTAAGCGTTTGCGGATCAGGCCGCTTTTGAGGGCCACGGCGTCCATCACTTCTGGCACCCCGTGGCCTTTGGCCTCGGCCGCGTAGAAATAGACCAGGGGGCCGACCATGAGGCCACCCAGGGCGGGCACCAGGAGAATGTGATAGGTTGGCAGCTGCTCGACCAGATAGAGCAGGGCGCTGTCATCGCCATAGGCCAGCCGCTGGACCGCATCGATCAGGCGGCGGAACCCCACCGCGCCGAAGCCGCCGGCCAGCCCCACCAGGAGTGCTAAGCCAGACATGACCGTATGTTCGGCTGACGCCGCCCGGTTGAGGGTGTTCAGGTGGCCACTCAGCCACTGCCGCATCAAACGCCTCCATGGGGTGTCTGGTGCTGATTCATCGTGTCAGGGTGGGTGCGGGTTACGGGCGTCGCCGGAACACTGCGGCGTATGGGCCCGATAAGGGCAATAATTCACTTTAATAAGGTTGAATGTCAATTAAAACCTAAGCCCGATGGTCTCTATTCTGGCTTTCTTAATATAGATTAAGTTACTAAATATATATAAATAATTAAAAATGACAGCTTGCGCTGGCCTGCCAGAGAGGATCGGGTCGGCGCCCGACGGGGAGCGGCGGCAGCTGGGGAAACGCGCAAGGGCGGATGTTTACTCTGGAAACTCTTTCTGCTACCTTTGTCACCATTCACTAACCGCACCTCTCAGTATGAGGCCTGTCCGTTGACTCAGTGGCACCCGTGAAGGAGATACGATTGCGGAAAAAAGCCCCCGGCAGCTACCACCACGGAGATCTGCGCCGCAGCCTCATCGAAGCCGGCCGCATGCTGCTTGTCCGCAACGGTACCGGCGGACTCAGCCTGCGGGAGGTGGCCAAGGTGGCCGGGGTGAGCCATACGGCCCCCTATCGCCACTTCAAGGACAAGGCCGACCTGTTGGCCGCCATCGCCGAGGCCGGCTTCGAACAATTGCGCACCGATTCCGAAGCCACCGCCCGGCGCTACCGGGAAGATCCCCTTCAGCAGTACACCCACTGTGCCGCCCAATATGTGCGCTTTGCCGTGGAGAACCCCGAAACCGCCCACCTCATGTTTGGCGGCGACTTGGACATGCGCAAGGCGCCGGCGAGCCTCAAACAGGCCTCCTGGGCCACCTTTGAACTGCTCATCGATATTATCGAAAATGGTAAAGAGGAGGGGCTTTACAAATCGGTGGACACCATGGACCTGGCGGTGACCACCTGGTCGGGGATTCATGGCCTCTCCCTCCTGATCGTCAATGGCTACCTGGCCCGCCTGGCCTCCACCGATGACCAGATCGAGGCTCTGGCCCTGCGGATGGCCGGGCTGCTTTTGGAGGGGATCCGGAGCTGAGTGAAGGTACTTTGAGTCATGCCTTGTTGACGATATAGATGCCTAAACCCACAAGCAGACTGCCCACAAGCAGTCCCGGTTCGAGCGACTCCCCCAGCAGGACCACGCCCAGGGCCATCCCTATTAAGGGGGCGGCGAAGAAGAAGACAGTCAGTTTGGACGCGTTGTGGTGGGCAAGCAGATACTGCCACGACATGAAGCAGACAACGCTGATGGCCAGGCACTGGTAGGCTGTGGCGATCCAGGCATCTGCACCTACGCTGCGGATATCGAAGCCTTCAAACAAGAGGGCGCCCATAAAAAAGAGGATGACGCTGAAGTGGAATTCCCAGAAAAGAACCTTCCACTTGTCCATCTGCTGGGCCAGCCGTTTATTGTAGACTATGCTCAGGGAGAGTAACAGGCAACTGACCATCTCGATGAGATCGCCCTTGAGGGTGCTGCCGGCCTGGTGTATGAGGGAATACCAGAAAGCGGCCACCAGGCCACTGAAGGCGATCAGACACCCCGTCAGCACCCGCCCACAGAGATGTTCCTCCTTTATAAAAAAAGGCGCCACAAGAGGGACGATGAGAGGGTAGGCGAAGATGATCAGAGAGACGCGTCCCCCGGTGGTGTAGCGCGACCCAAGATTGAAAAGGTAGATCTGGCTCACGAAGAGCAAGGCCAGGAGAAACACCTGACCCCACTGACGGCCGCGCAGGCGGAAGCCGTCACCCTGGAACCAGATGAAGACTGCTAAAAAGGGCAGGGCCGCGCCGAAGCGCAGGAAGGCGGCCCAGAAGGGGGGCAGATCCCTCAGGGCGATCTTGACCACCACGGTGTTACTGGCCCACATGACGATAACGGCGAAAAGCCAGAGATAGAGACCCGCCGTGAGGGGGCGCTGGCCCTTAATGGCGGCGGCTGCCTCGATTGTGGGTGCAGAGGTTTTCATGTGGTGGCTTTCCATTCGATCCAGAATACGTCCGGTTCCTCGGGTAATGTTTCAAAGCCCTCTATCAGGTCTGCCCCTGGCTGCCAACCAAAACCGGTTAATTTCAGACGTCAAAAATCAGCGACTATGATTCCCATCACCGCCACTATTCAGCTCGATGCCGACGAGGTCACCTGGCACGCTGTGCGCGCCCAGGGCAGCGGCGGCCAGAATGTAAATAAGGTAGCCACGGCCGTCCATTTGCGTTTCGATATTCGCACCTCCTCTCTGCCCAACGAGGTCAAAGAGCGCCTGCTGCACTTATCCGACCGACGAATCACCAAAGAGGGGGTGGTGGTGATCAAATCCCAGGATCACCGCAGTCAGACCCAGAACCGCGAAGAGGCCCTCGAGCGCCTCGCCGAGCTGGTGCGGCGAGCCACCCTGCGTCCCAGGAAGCGCAAGGCCACGCGTCCCAGCCACAGCGCCAAACGCAGACGGGTGGACGCTAAAACCCGTCGCGGGCGCGTAAAAGCACTGCGTGGCAAGGTACAATTCTAAACGCATTTATAAGATCTCCTTCCGATTGTGACAATCGCGGTTTCCTTCTATGCGGCGGATACAATTGAAACGCCAATGTAGATTCAAATATGGAATCCTTCGTGTTGTCTGTCCAAGATCCGGATAAAATCCCAACCAATAAGTCTATCTCGCGATTTCAATGCCAATCCCATCCATTCCCACCGGACTGTAGACTAGGTGGAGACGCATACTTCTGAAGTGCCTTCCAACCTCTCAGATAAAACACCCACCGGTTTTCAGAAAAAGCCAGCACCGATCGATACGGGTCGCTTTTTCGCTTTTCGCCATATCGATCGGTGATGGCTGGTGCCCGAATCGGTGGTCAGCGGTCCTGCTTTTTTCGCAACGCTTTATTTTCACGGAATAACTCGGTTTGAGCCCCCTGGGTACCCAGAATAGAGCTTGACAAGGAGGGGCTATCTTCGTACGGTGTCACACATAACGATAAAGCGTAACACATAGAGAGACAATTTGTAAAAAGTTGTCTTTGAAATTCGAATCGCCACCAACCATAGGGTGCCCAATGCCTTCCAAAGGACAAAAATACTATTTTGTTGCATCGCTTGCCAAAGGCTTGCGGGTGTTAGAACTCCTTGCCGCTGAGGGAGAGATGTCCGCCGCTCGTATGGCCGTCCGGCTAGACACCAGTCGGGCCGCCAGCCATCGGTTTCTTACGACATTGCGAGATTTGGGTTATGTGGAAAAAACAGAGGGAGGGCAATTCCGTCTAACCTTCAAGGTTCTCGAACTGGGTATGCGAAAACTCGATGGTTTTGAGATTCGCCATACTGCCCGCCCTTTCATGCAAAAAATGTCGACTGCCTTTGGCGAAACCATAAACCTTGGGCATTGGGATGGTACCGGCATTGTGCATCTGGATAAGATCAACAGCACTGAAATTTTGAGATTGGACGTAGGTGTTGGGGCTTTGGCGCCTGCGTATTGCACCGCGCTGGGTAAATCTGTGCTAGCTTTTCTGCCTGATAGTGAATTGGAAGACTATCTTCGGTCGGTAGTAATGTCGGCAATTTCTCCAAAAACCATTACAACCCCGGAAAGGTTAAGGGCCGAGATCGAAGTCATTCGTCAGCGCGGTTATGCCATTGATGATGAGGAGTTGAGTTTAGGCATGCGCTGCGTTGCTGCACCGGTTTTTGATCATACCGGCAAGCCCTCTTATGCACTGAGCGTGACCGGTCCATCACAGCGAATGACCAAAGCAAAAATAGAGGCTATTCAGGCCAAACTACTGCCGCTTTGCCGGCAGATTTCGCGTCAGATCGGCGCGCCCGAAAAGCAAGACTAAAAAGACACTTGAGCGGTTTGTATTTCAAAGGAGGAGAGCAATTATGACCATAAAAAAGAAGACCCGTTTTGATCTGCAAAAACTCAAACACGAAGGACAAAAAGCCGTTTGGATAACCGCCTATGACTACTGGACGGCCTCATTTGCAGAAGCAGCCGGGATGGACATGATCCTCGTGGGTGATTCCCTGGGGATGTGTATTTACGGGTATAGTGGCACAGTACCGGTAACCATGGATCAATGCATCTGGCATAGTGAGGGCGTCCGCCGGGGTGCTCCGAATACCTTTATCATCGGAGACATGCCCTTTTTGTCCTATCAGGTCAGTATCCCCGATGCGGTACGCAATGCAGGCCGATTCCACAAGGAGGCCCAGGTTGATGCCATCAAACTTGAAGGCGGCCTGCGCGTATGCCCCCAAATCCGGGCCATCACCGACGGAGGCATGCTGGTCATGGGGCACATCGGGCTTACGCCGCAAAGTTCAGGGCAACAGGGTGGCTTTAAGGCTCAAGGGCGCACTGTCCAGGCGGCCGAGGATTTGATCGAGGATGCCAAGGCCATCGAGGCCGCCGGTGCTTTTGCCCTTCTCGTGGAAGCGGTTCCGCCTGAGGTTTGCGGCATCATCGGTGAAACACTCAACATTCCAGTATACAGCATCGGGGCGGGGTGGGAAGCAGATGGTCAGCTCATGATATGCAGCGACGTGTTGGGTATTTTCCAGGCCTTTACGCCCAAATTTGTCAAAAAATACGAAAATATAGGCGAAAAAACTATTACTGCTTTCAAACAATATGCTCGTGATGTGCGCAAGGGTGAATTCCCGAAAGAAGCGCATGCTTACAAGATGGTGGATGGAGAACTGGCCAAGCTAAGACAACGTCTCGAAGCATAGCGATTGAGCATCGAGTTCACCCTTAGAATAAACCGATAATGGAGGCATCAATGTCAGCTGCGTTGAAGAAGATCCGTGACTTCATGGAAAAAGAAGGTGTTCCTGGACGGGACGCCTATGGGCTACCGACCTCAAAAAAAGCGTTTCCCGATGGTGCCAATTTTCGGATCGAAGTGGCCGGAGTGGAACGAGCGTCAACGATGGCGGCGATGATCGACGAAGCTCATAAACGCAAGCTGACCATCCACAGGTGTATTGCCGCAGTGGGGGGATCGACCTACTGCGATTTTGAGGAACTCAAAGAGATGGCCCAGATGGCCCGGGATGAGAAGATCGAGATGATAATGACCGTCGGCCACCGTAAAGGCTGGGATGCCGGGGCCAAAGAACTCTCGACCTCGGAAGGCGCGATGCAGGGGTTCCGGTTGAGGGGTTCGGACCATATCTCCTACCACATCGCCGATATCATGCGAAGCATCCAAGCCGGCCACCGTGGTTTTCTAGTCTACGACGAAGGCGTCCTGTTTCTGCTCAACAAAATGCGTGCCGAGGGTCTGATTCCCTCGGAGACGATTTTCAAGTTCTCCGTTTTCGGTGGATACTGCAGTGCCGCTGGTGCAAAAGTCATTGAATCCTTGGGCGCCAACTCCATGAATCCCATCTCCGACATATCTCTGCCGATTTTGGGCTCCATCCGTCAGGCAGCAGATCTGCCCCTGGATGTCTACCTGCTCGTAGTCGATTCTTTCGGAGGTCTGTTCAGGGCTTACGAAGCACCGGAAATCGCGCGGGTGGCATCGCCGTGCTACTTCAAGTTTGAACCGGGAACCTCGGAGGGCGATATTTACAAGCCCTGGGTCACTGAAGCTTGGCACGAAAATCTGATTCGTGAAAAGGTCAAAATTGCCTCCATTGTCATGGAGATCATGGAAACCCATGCCCCCGAATTGAAGACGTCCCAAAAGGGGCCGGCGGATCTGGTGCTGCCGGTGGTTTAACTTGTGCCCATTTTCTGGATGGACACTATCTCACAATCAGCACCTATTCAGGTGCACGCATCGTTTGAGGAACACCGTATGACAAACAAAGATTATCTGGCCGACCGAACCCATAAGGTGGAGTGGTCTGGCATCCGCATCATGTTTGCCATGGCCGATGAGATTCAGGATGTGGTCAACCTCGGCATCGGCCAGCCCGATTTCGATACGCCCAAATTTATTCGGGACGCGGCCAAGCAGGCCTTGGACGAGGGCTATACTCGCTATCCACCGGCAAAAGGGTTTGCAGATCTGCGCCAGGCTATCGCCGAAAAGCTCAAGACTGAAAACAAGATCCTGGCCGATCCGGATGCTGAGGTATACGTGGCCGTGGGGGCCATGCAGGTGATCTTCAATACCTGCCTGCATATGCTCAATCCGGGAGATGAGGTGATCGTCATCGATCCTGGATACGACTACTACTCCCAGATCCGACTCTTCGGTGGTGTGCCCGTGCCCGTGGCTGTTCATGAGGCAAACAAGTTCAAAGTCGATCCTGCGGACATTCGTGCTGCCATCACGGACAAGACCAAGCTGATGATCATCAACACGCCGTCCAACCCGACCGGAGCGATCTTCGATGAAGAAATATTACAGGCTATTGCCGAAATGGCGGTCGAAAAAGACATCTGGGTGCTTGCGGATGAACCCTACGAACACATCCTTTTTGACGGTCACAAGCACGTCAGCATTGGATCTTTGGAAGGTATGGCTGAGCGGACCATTTCGGCTTTCACCTTTTCAAAGTCATACGCAATGACAGGCTGGCGGGTCGGATATACGGCCGCACCTAAACCGGTCATCGACGAGATGGAAAAGCTAATGGAGCACATGGTTTCAGGGGTGACTGCTGTCGCGCAGCGTGCGGCGCTTGCAGCCCTATCGGCTTCCCAGGAATGTGTGCACGAGATGGTGGCCACCTATGACAAAAGACGTCAGCTTGTCCATGAAGGTCTCAATGCCATTAAAGGTATCCACTGCCTCAAACCGGAATCGACTTTCTATGCCTTTGCGAACATCTCCTCGACCGGCCTTTCTTCTTGGGAATTTGCAAAATATTTGGTCAAGGAACACAAGGTGGCCGTGGTGCCAGGCAGTATTTTCGGCAAGGCCGGCGAGGGGTATGTGCGGCTTTCCTTTGCGGCCAGTATGGCGCAGCTGAAAGAGGGGCTTGCCCGCATCGAGTGTGGTGTCGCAGCCCTGCGGGGCTAAATCGTGCAATTCCATGTTTTCGAAAGGTGAAAACCATGCCAGTTTTTCATAAAGCAGAATATATTGACCGGCTTAAGCAAGCCAAGCAGCAAATGGCCAATGTCGGAGTCGATGTGCTGGTGGTGTCAGACCCGGCCAACATGAACTACCTAACCGGTTACGACGGTTGGTCGTTTTATGTGCCGCAATGTGTGGTGGTCAGTCTGGATGCAGAAACACCGCTATGGATCGGCCGCGGGATGGATGCGGCCGGCGCGCGACTTACGACCTTTCTTTCAGAGTCACACATCATCGGGTATCCCGATCATTATGTCCAAACCCTGGCGCGGCATCCAATGAATTTTGTGGGAGACACCATCCGCGAGCTTGGCTGGGGAGGAAAACGCGTCGGCGTGGAAATGGACGCCTACTACTTCACTGCGCGAGCCTATGCAGAACTTCAAAAGAGCCTTCCCGACGCACGCTTAGTGAACGCCGACCTTTTGGTGAACTGGGTCCGCTTGGTCAAGTCTGACGCTGAGATCGCATTGATGCGCGAGGCCGGCCAGATCGCCAACCGTGTGATGACCACTGCCCTCGAGCATCTCGAGCCCGGTGTGCGAGAGTGTGATGCAGTAGCCGCCGTATATCAGGCCCAGATGTCGGGGACCGCTGAATTCGGGGGAGACTATCCATCCATTGTCCCCATGATGCCCACCGGCGAAAAGACCTCAGCGCCCCATCTCACCTGGACCGATGCACCCTATGAGAAAGAGCAGATGGTCAACCTGGAGTTGGCCGCTTGCCGGCACCGCTACCATTGCCCCATCGCGCGGACGGCTTATTTGGGGAAACACCCACCGGCCAGGCTGGCGGAATTGGCCGAGCATACCGTGGAAGGCCTCAACCTTACCTTAGACGCTATCAAGCCGGGTATGCGGGCCGAGGAGGTCGAACTCGTCTGGCGCAGACACATTGCCAAGGTCGGGCTGGAGAAAGAATCACGCATCGGCTACGCCATGGGCCTCAACTACCCGCCGGACTGGGGTGAACACACGGCCAGCCTTAGGCCCGGTGATCAGACCCTCCTAGAACCCAATATGACTTTTCACATGATTCTGGGGATGTGGATGGATGATTTCGGATTCGAGTGCAGTGAATCGTTCCGGGTCAGCGAAGGCGGTTGCGAGACCTTCGCCGAAGTGCCCCGGAAGCTATTCGTCAAAGATTAAGGGATACCGGAACGTCTATCCGAAGAACCATCAAACCAGGATGATGACACCATGATCTACCACGCCAGAAGAGGACAGATAAGCAGCGGTGAGGCTATCGGCATCCTCTTGCTGGATACCTCGGTACCCTTCATCCCTGGCGACGTGGCCAACGCCACTACGTATCGCTTTCCGGTGCGTTTCGGCAAGGTTCCGGGTTTCACAGTCGCACGGGCCATTGGCAAAGATGCGACCATATACGCTGCGCTGAAGACCGCCGCTCAGGATCTGGTGGACCAAGGCGCGCGTGCGGTAACCGGTGATTGCGGGTTCATGGCCCTGCACCAGAAGCAACTGGCCAATGAGCTGGATGTGCCGGTCTTCTTATCCAGTCTGCTTCAGATCCCATTAATTCTCTCGATGTTGGGTGAAAGCAGTAAAGTTGGCGTCATCACGGCCGACGGTCGCAGTCTGGACGCAGCGCTGCTGACCGAACTGGGCGTAGCTGATGCAGATCGACTGGTCATCCAGGGGCTGGAAGACCAGCCCAATTTCTACCGCTTTGCCATTGAAGAGATCGGCTCCCTGGATCCCCGGACAGTGGAATCGGAGGTGGTTGCGGCCGCTAGGGCCCTCATGGCCCGCGACGAGGCGGTCAAAGTGCTGCTGCTGGAGTGTAGTCTGCTGCCGCCCTACGCAGCTGCTTTGCAAAAGGCGGTTCAGGTGCCGGTGTTCGATTATATCACCATGATCAACTATGTTTTCTCGGCTGTCGTTAAACAACCATATGATGGTTTTATGTAAGCTGAATCTCAATTCTCGGCACTAAAAAAGGGCCGTAAGACATGAGCATGCAAATATCCGATCAGATCGATGAATGCCGTGATGACCTGATCGCCCTGCGGCGGGATTTTCATAGGCATCCCGAGTTGGGGTTCGAAGAATACCGAACCGCTGAAGTGATCGAGTCCTACCTTCAGAAATTGGGTTTGACGACCCGACGTCTGGCCAAAACAGGGGTGGTCGCGCTGATCGAAGGTTTGCGTTCGGGGCCGGTGTTGATGCTTCGGGCGGATATGGACGCGCTGCCGGTGATGGAAGCAAACGAAATCGAGTATAAATCAATTAATCCTGGAGTGATGCACGCATGCGGGCATGACGCCCATATGGCCATGCTGCTGGTGGCAGCCAAGGTGCTGGCGCAGAATAAGCACGCCATCGCGGGGACGATCAAGATCGTCTTCCAGCCCAACGAAGAGATCGCTGGTGCCCTGCAGATGATCGAAGAGGGCGTTCTTGAGCGCCCCACGGTTGATGCCGTCATGGGTATCCATGTCTGGACGCCGGTGGCCTCCGGAAAGATCGGTATCACAGCCGGACCGGTGATGGGCGGTTTGGATGTGTTTAAAATGACCATTTTCGGCAAAGGGGGGCACACCGGGGTCCCCGAGGATGCCATCGACCCCGTGATAGCCGCCGCCAACCTCATCCAGACGGTTCAGATGATTCAGACCCGCGAGATCAGCAACCTCAAGGCGACGGTTATCATGTTCGGCAAGATCAGGGGCGGTACCAAAAGCAACATCATCCCGGACCAGGTCGAACTGGAAGGTTCCATTCGCTTTTTGTACAAGGGCGGCTCCCGCAGCGAAGAGCAGCCGACCCAACGGTTCCAGCGAATCGCACAGCAGGTTTGCCAGACCCATCGATGCACCTGTGAGATTGAGATCATCCATGAGAACGTTCCCTTGATCAACGATCCTGAGATGACGGCCCTGGCCCGCCGGACGGCCGCCAACGTGTTTAAAGAAAAAAACGCCATCATCGATAATGTGACCATTGCCAGCGAGGACTTCTCAGAGTTTAGTGAGCGCGTGCCCGGTGTGTTCATGTTTCTCGGTGCAGGTAACGAGAAGAAGAAAAGTACTGTCCCCCACCACAATCCACGCTTCAATATCGACGAGGACGTTCTTCTAAACGGCGTCGCCATGCATGTCCACGGCGCACTCAACTATTTTTCGACCAAGAGGAGCAAAAAAGGAGGTTAATCCAAGCCGCAGCACACAGCTGACCAGTCACCATAATGCTTTGGGCTCGTTTCAACGAGCTGCAGACGAAAGGAGTTGGACCATGAAGAGACGTATCCTGCTGCTAACTGCCCTAGTGATTCTCATGGCCGTCGGCACTGCCATGGCCGCCAGTTACGACGGACCAGCCGTGAAAGCGAAACTGGCATCCGAAGAAATCGAGGGCGATTTCATGACCGTTTGGGCCAGGAAGTTTTCCGATCACATGAAACAATGGTCCAACGGAAAAATCGATATCGAGGTCTATCCTTACGGCACCCTGGGTGCTACCGGTGATATCAACGAACTCGCCCAGATGGGTGTGGTGCAGTTCGTGTTCTCCGATCATGCTTGGATCAGTTCTTTCGTGCCCCAGGCCCAGGCCCTGGCATTGAACTATATCTTTCCCACCGAGAAGGTGCCCGAGGTTCTCGGACATATGGCCCAAAAGGGCGACTTTCTGCCGCTGTTGGAAAAAGCGTTTCGCAAGAACGATCTCGTTCCTCTGGCGATCATGTTTGAAGGCTGGCAGTGGGTGACCTCTAAAAAAGAGATTACCTCCCTGGACGATATGAAAGGCCTCAAACTTCGTTTAATGTCATCCAAATTGCTTGTGGAGGATTACAAGGCCTATGGGGCCAGTCCCACCCCCATGAGTTATGGCGAAGTTTACAGTGGGCTTCAGATGGGTTTGATCGATGCCCAGGTAAACCCGCTCTTCGCTATCTACAGCATGAAGTTTTATGAAGTGCAGAACTACGTCACCCAGTTGAAAAGCGAGCCCTTCATCGGTATCCCCACGGTCAACCAGGCGTTCTTCGATGGATTGACCAAGGAAGCACAGGCGGAGATGCGCAAGTTTTGGATCGATGCGATCGTACCTGCCGGCAACTGGATCACCGAACGCAATCAGTCCGACATGGAGAAAATGAAAGCGGCCAAACCAGGGTTGAAATTTCATGTTCTCGACGATGCGGCCATCGCCAAATTCAAGGCCCAGGCCGAAACGGTGTATCCGCAGTATCCTAAACTCGGGGGAGAAGGCGCTCAGGCGGTGCTGGATGCCTTGCTGAAAGACATCGCTGGCGCCAAAAAAGAACTTAAAATCAAATAGTGCCGCGATGGCACCCTGCAGCCGCCTGTGGCGGCCGCAGGGTAAACTTGTTCCTCTTGCCCGAGGTCTATTTCATGATATCAGACAGTCAACAACCGGTGAAGTTCGGTGCTCTGCGAAAGTTCAACCGGGCCGTCGGCAAGGTTGTCAACGGGGTCGAAGTCTCCATCCTGGTCTTTTGTGTGGCCTCTCTCGGCATCTTGCTGATTACCAATGTATTCGCGCGTACCTTCTTCCAGAGCATTTACTTTGCCGAGGAAGTCTCCAAATTCCTGGTGATGTTGATGACTTTCACCGGTTTGAGCTACGGCGTTCGAAAAGCGCGCCACATCCGCATGGGCGCCTTCCTGGATGCCATGCCGCCTAAAATGGAAAAGACATTCATCATCATCATTGCACTGATCAGTGCCGTCGTGATGGCGATCATGGCATGGGCGTCCTGGGAGTACCTGTTTAACGCCATGTCCAAGGGGCACATGACGCCGGCCTTGCGGGTGCCCAAGTGGACCTTTTATGTGATCATCCCCGTTGGCTTCAGTCTGGCCTGTATTCAATATATCCGGACGATTATAAAGAATTTTATTGAGAAGGAGCCCTGGCAGTCTCCAGATCAGCAGAGCGAATACGAGGACGAGGAGATTGGAGGCGCGCAGCTATGATCCTATTCGGAATATCTCTGGCGACGATGCTGCTGTTCGGATTCCCTTTCATGGTCACCCTCCTGGGCTCTTTGATTCTTTATCTCTTGGTCTATATGCCTGATTTTGCGCCACGCATGATCATCACCATTGTACAGCAGGTGATCACGGGGGTGACACCGCCGGCCCTGGTCTGCGTGCCCATGTTCATCCTCTCGGCCAGCATCATCACCTCCGGCGAATCCGCCAGCCGCCTGATACGGATGTTAAAGGTGTTCGTCGGTCACCTCCCAGGCGGACTGCCCATTACCACCAATGCCAGCTGCACCCTTTTTGGCGCCGTTTCGGGATCCACCCAGGCAACCGTGGCGGCCATCGGGGGCACCATGCGACCCATGCTCCTGGAGGCCGGTTATAATAGCTCCTTTACTCTGGGGCTGATCATCAATTCCAGCGACATTGCTTTCCTGATTCCGCCCAGCATTGGGTTTATCGTATACGGTGTGGCCACAAGTACATCCATCGGGATGCTTTTCTTGGCCGGTATTCTTCCCGGCTTATTGATTCTCCTGATGTTCTCAATTTACTGCTATATTTACTCCAAGGTGAAGAAGGTGCCCACGCTTCCCAAGGCGAGCTGGCCCGAACGCATCACTGCGGTCAAGGACGGCCTGCCGGTCATGGGGTTTCCATTGATCATCGTGGGTGGGATCTATGCCGGTATCTTCAGTCCCACCGAGGCCGCTGCCGCAGCGGTGCTCTATGCGCTGATCCTGGAAATGATCATCTATAAAAGCCTGACCTTCGAACGCATGGTTGATGCCTTTCTTCAGACGGGTGTCATCACCGGTGTCGTTTTCATCCTGGTGGGCGCCGGCCAGGCTTTTTCCTTTCTGATCGGTTTTCTGCAGATTCCGGCTAAGCTTCTGCCCCCGCTCTTCGGCGCCGACCCCTCCATCTTGTGGGTCATCACGATTATCGTCGTGGTCTACTTCGTCGCCTGCATGTTTGTGGATCCCATTGTGGCCATCTTCATCCTCAGCCCCGTTTTCCAACCCTACGTTGTGGGCGCGGGCGTGGATCCCATTCTGCTGGGAACCCTGGTCACGCTACAGGCCGCCATCGGTTCGGCCACCCCACCTTTTGGCTGCGACATCTTCACGGCGCAGCTTATCTTCCGGCGGCCTTATCTCGAGGTGATCGGACACGCTCTGCCGTTTCTGCTGATTCTGATCCTGGCGACGATTATCCTGATCGCCTTTCCTCAAATTGCGCTCTTTTTGCCGAATCTGGCCATGGGTGGATAAGTGCTCCAAGGGGTAGCTGCGATCGAATGCTATCAAAGGACGAACCATGCTGACGATGCCCAAGCTGTTGGATGTCTACCAAGCGCACTGCCGCATCCAGTCGATGGTTAGAAGGACGCCCTTGACAGCGGCGCCCGAGTTGGCCCGGCGAACCGGTGCCACAAGTGTCCACCTGAAAATGGAGTGCCGCCAACACACCGGCGCTTTCAAGGTCAGGGGCGCGGCGAACAAAATCCTCAGCCTGGATGAAGATGCGCAAAAACGCGGCGTAATCACCTTCTCGACGGGCAATCATGGTAAGGCGGTTGCCTATGTGGCGCGGCGATCCGGCATTGCGGCGACCGTATGCTTATCGGAGCACGTACCGGCCTACCGGGCGGAGATGATCCGCAGCCTTGGCGCCCAGGTGGTAGTGAAAGGCCGCTCCCAGGACGAAGCAGAATCCCGCTACCGGGAATTGCTACAGGCCCATGGATTCATCCCCGTGGTTCCCTTTGACGATCCGTTGATCATCGCCGGCCAGGGTACGCTGACCCTCGAGATTCTGTCCAGACTGCCGGACGCCCAGGTGTTGCTGATCCCCTTGTCGGGGGGTGGGCTGCTGGCGGGCATGGCCATGGTGGCCAAATCCATCAACCCGCATATTCATGTCGTCGGCATTTCCCTCAAGAGCTCACCGGCCATGGTCGAGAGCCTGAAAGCCGGCAAGCCGGTCCAGGTGGAAGAGCCCCACACCATTGCCGATTCCCTGCTCGGTGGCATCGGTTCCGACAATCAATTTACCCTGCCCATGGTTGCCAAATACGTGGATGAGCACGTGCTGGTCGGCGATGCGGAAATCAAGGACGGTATGTTTTATCTGTTTGAAACCCATCGAACCATTGCCGAAGGCGCGGCTGCCGTTGGTGTGGGAGCCCTGTTGGGGGGCCGGATCGCGGTGGCCGGCAAACGCGTGGCAACGGTGGTCACCGGCAGCACCATCGAATCGGCGGCCTATCTGTCGATAATCCAGGAGCGGCTGGAAAGGAAGACCCGTCCATGATTCGTATACTCAACGAAGAAGAGGTCAGACGAATTATCACCTTGGACCTGTCGGTGGTCGCTGCCATAGAGACCGGATTCAGCGAACTGGCCAAAGGCAACGCCCTGGTGCCGCCCATCATGATGATCCCTGTCCCGGAGAAGATGGGCGAGGTGGACATCAAAAGCGCCTACATCAAGGGGTTCGACCAACTGGCCATCAAAGTGGCCTCGGGATTTTTCGAAAACCGCCGGCTGGGGCTGGCCTCCCAGAGCGGGCAGATGCTGGTCGTCAGCGCCGAGACCGGCTTCCTCCAGGGCATCCTGTTAGACAATGGTTATCTGACCCAGGTGCGCACCGCCGCCGCCGGCGCGGTGGCGGCCAAATATCTGGCAACCCAAAGTGTCGATACCGTCGGTGTGATTGGATCGGGGGTTCAGGCTCGTTTTCAGATGGCGGCTCTAAAGCTTGTGCGCCCCTTTTCCACGATCCGTATGTTCAGCCTGGATGCGGACCAAGAAAAAGACGCTTACGTCCACGACATGCAGACGCAGCTGGACGTTGCGGTGATCCAAGCGCCCAGCGTCGAAGCCGTCGTGAAAGAGAGCGCCGTCGTGGTCACCACCACGCCAGCCCGACAGGGTTTCATCAAGGTGGGCTGGCTGCATCCCGGCCTGCACATCACGGCCATGGGCAGTGACACGGAAGAAAAGCAGGAACTCGAAGCCGATGTGCTCACAGCAGCCGATCTTTTTGCTTGTGATTTGAAATCCCAAAGCATTCGTCTGGGAGAATTACGCAGCGCTGTCGAGCAGAACCTGATGCCGGCGGACGCGCCCGTGTCGGAGCTGGGGGCTATCATCAACGGTGAGGCCGCCGGGCGTACAAATGACAATCAAACCACCGTCTGCGATCTTACCGGTGTTGGTGTCCAGGACACCATGATCGCCATCAAAACCATGGCTGCCGCCGCTGAGCAAAACATGGGCATCACCATTTCGTGATGCTCCGGGAACCGACGCTGCAGAAAAATACTTTATCCATACCATGCGCTAGGTGGCACAGCTCCTGTGGGTCGGTTCTTTACCCGCGCGGTTGCCTCTGAGCACCTTTCTTCGCGCCCAACCGAAAGGGTCATTTTACCGCAGCGATAGATTTAAATGTGTTGGTGTTTGCCGTGGATGTGTGCGTCAACGACCCAAGCCGTTGATGGCGGGCTCGCTAACGGTCGTCTTCCCGCGGCGGGCGTCCGAAAGAGTAAGCCTGGCTGTGCTTGCGGCCGGCTTTCTGGAAGCGCACCTGCATGTAGACCACCATGGCGAAGAGCACACCGCCGATGAGGATGCCGAAGGCGCGCAGGGGCTGGTCCAGGAGGTGGTCGGTGTAGACGATGCTGAGGGCTGCGAAGGCCAGGAAACAGATGATGGCCTTGAAGTAGGGGTAGATCTTCTGGAGTTGTTTCTGGCGGCCGTCGGCCACCCGTTCCACCACCACGATTCCCAGAAAAACTAGAATCAGGATCAATTTGTGGGGCAGGGGCTTGTCCGGAAGGTTGAGGACAGCGGCCATGAAAAAACCAAAAAAGGCGGCGTAAAGCGTCATCGGGCGACCTTTCCGACAAAGTCGCTATGGGTTGCTGTGAACCTGATGTCATCAGCTTAAGCCCAAACCTGCGCAAAGATCAAGCCGAAGTACGGAAGGGTCGTCAATTGACTGCTCCGATCGACCCTGGGGCGCTGCTGGCTTCTTTCTTGAGCAGGCCCGGCAGGGGGACCCCCACGATGTGGGCGGCCACTTTGCGTGAGATAAAAAGATCGAAGCCCGTGGCTGTGCGGGCCACCTTGTCGTCGCTGACCAGGCGCACCGCGCTCGCATCGGTACCGGCCTGCCGGGCGAGCGCTCTTGCCTGGATGCCGAGGACCCTCTGGGCGTGGGCCTGGGCCTCCTCCACCGAGGGATAACGATGATCGCCGGCCAGACCCTGGATGGCAAAGCCCCCCCGGGAATCGGGCTTGATCTGGACCTCGATGGTGACGATCACCGGGCTGGTGATGGCCCCAACGGCATTGGCCACTTCCCAATGATCGGGCATGATGGCCTCGGTTCCCAGGAGGGCCGCTGCCCGGGGCAGAAAGTGGCCTGTGGGGGCGCCGATGCCCACCACTGGCTGGTGTATCTGGAAGCGGATGGTAAAGGGACCCCCGTTGTTCGGTGCCAGCATCTGCTTAAGGAGGGCCTTGCAAGTGGCGCAGTCGCTGAGGTCGTCGGCGGCCACCGTGCCAGACAATTGTTTCTTGATGAGCTCCCGGGCGAGGTTTTCGGTCACCTGGTCCAGGATGCGGTCCACCAGCGCCTGCGGTTCGAAACCACTCACCGCCGCCATGATATCCAGCAGTTCTTCCCCGCTCTCCGTGTTCCAACGCTCGAAATCACCCCGTATGTGGAGCAGGTCTGTGGGGGTCAGGCCGCAGCGTTGAATCAGAAAGCGCTCCTCCAGGCGTTGGAGGGGCAACAGGCTGGCATGCAGGGTGCCGGAGCGCCGGGCCAGCTCGTCCAGGGCATGGGGTCGTTCATTGAGGAGGGCCAGGACAGCTTTCTCCTCCGCGCTGAGGGGGATAACCTGGGTGCGCCCGCGACCCGTTGCCACTAGTATCTGCAAGGCATGGGCCGATCCCCGATAGGCCCCGCTGCGCGCCTTGAGATAGGCCAGGGCTGCCTGAGGGCCGGGCGTCTGGGTTCCCAGCCAGCAGAGGGGTGCCACCCGTCGGGGGCCGATGGTGAAGATATTCTTCTCGAAGCCGATGAGGCTGTCGCCCCCAAGGCCGGCGGTGCGGATATCCAAGGCCCGCACATGGGTGTGGATGCCACCGACAGTGGCACCCTGTTCGCTGACGGCCACCTGGCCGCCTATCAGGGCGGCGGTGTCGGTGGTCGTACCCCCCATGTCCACCACCAGGGCGTCTTTGACCTCCGTTAGAAAGCGGGCCCCGGCCAAGCTGGCCGCCGGTCCCGAAAGGATGGTCTCCACAGGCCGCTGCATGGCCAACGCGCAACTCATCAGGGAACCGTCCCCCTTGACCACCATGATGGGAGCTGAGATGTCGCGCTCCTCCAGGGCTGTTTTCAGATTTTCCAGAAGGTTAACCAGACGGGGGACGATGCGCGCGTTGAGCACCGCCGTTTGGGCGCGGGTCTTGAAATTCAAGAGGCGTGACAGCTCATGGCCGCAGGTGACGAAACAGCTGGTCTCGTCCTCAATAATGGCCTTGACCGCCATCTCATGCTCGGGGTTGACACTGCCGGCGTATCCGGAGACGGCAAAAGCGGTGACCCCGTGAGCGGCCACCATCTGTGCGGCCACCTGGCGGATCTGATCCGGGTCGATGGGACTGCGCACCTCCCCGCCTATGTCGATCTGGCCGTCGATGACGGCCATGGGGCGGTGCTTTATTTCGCCATCGATGGAGAGACCGTAGGGCGGCATCACCAACAGGCCCACCGTCTGGCCCTCCCCCTCCACAACAGCGTTGGTGGCCAGGGTGGTGGAGACCGAAACCAGCTCCACCTTTGTGAGCAACTCGGTGGGCAAGTCATTTAGGGCCTCGTTGATGCCGCGCATGAAGTTCCATTTAGTGGTGAGGGCCTTGTTTTTGGCGCGTACGCAGCGATCGGAAAAATCATAGATGACCGCATCGGTATAGGTGCCGCCGGCGTCGATGCCCAGGCCCATGCGGATGTGGGGGGCTACTGAGGTGATTTCAGCATCGGCTGTTTCCGCCGGGGGCGGCGCTTCGCCGGCGTCGATGGTCTGGGCCGGGGGGTGAGCGTTGAGGCCCCCCGTCATGGGATCGTAGTGGGTGATCTGCCCGGGAGGGACCACCAGGATGTCAGTGTCGGTGGTCTCGGTCGTGAGCAGGCGGCGCAGGAGATCCATGTCGCCGGGAATTTTTTCGTAGGCCCAGCCATACTCCTCTGCCATGGCCCGGGCATAGGCGGCCACGCTATGCGCATCCCCCTGGCCGGTGTCGATGAAGGCGGCCCGTTTGTAGTTGCCCTGCCAGCTGTTGAAAAAAGCGAAGGTCATTTTTGCGGCGGCCTCGCCGTAGCGTTCCTCAAGATCGACATAGGTGTGGGCCTGTTCGCCGATGTTGATACTGGCGCGGCGCTGGCGCAGGGGCTCGCTCTTCTCGTTGTGCCAGCCGGCGCTGAGGTAGTAGGTCCCCGGGCAGGATTTGAACTCTTGGTGGTAGCGCTTGCGGCTGCCCAGAAACAGGGCGATGCAGTCGGGCACCCTCGGGATGACCAGCGGAATCTCGCGGGCCTGCAGGCCCGCCGTCCCCCGACCGCAGAGGCCATAGGCGATGGCGATGCGGGCCCAGCGGCCATCGGCCGAGGCTTCGTTAATTGCCTGCTGAACCTGCTCGCGCAAAGTGACTGGATTCTCATGCAGGCCGCCGGGCAGAAAACGGGTACCGCTGTCGGGGGCTAGCTCGGCTAAAAGAGGTTTCAGGTCGACGCTGAAAACGCCGCAGGCGATGACGAAGGTGGGGCTGGGAGCGGACATGGCACCATCTCTGTTGGGAGTTTAGACTCGGGACTCTGCAAGCCTCTGCTAGCGAGCATCAAGCCCTTTGCTTACATCTAAATTGAGTGTTCGACTTAGTTAGCAGAAATGAAGGCGGGCCACAATCGGCATTACGGCTGGCGGGGTGCATTCTCGGCTAAAATGGTTTTGGCGGCCTCACCGTTGCCATCAGCGGGCCAGTGCGGTTTGGATGGCCATCTGGAGATCTTCGGCACGGAAAGGTTTGGGCAGATAGGCGCTGAAGAGGGTGTCGGCCTCGGGACAGCTTATCTTAGGATCGCTGAAACCGGTACAGAGGATTACGGGTAGATCACCGCGGATGTCGTGCAGCGCTCTGGCTAGATCATCTCCCTTGAGGTTGGGCATGGCGAGATCGGTGATCACCAGATCGACGCCAAGGGGATCCTGGCGGAGATTTTCGAGGGCCTCCTGGGGGTCCTGGGAGGCGGTTACCCGGTAGCCGAGGGCGGCGAGCATCTCCGATCCCATGTCGATAATGAGGGCCTCGTCATCCACCAGCAGTACCCGTTCTCCCCCGCTCGTTCGGAGCGTGGTTGTCTCGCCCACCGCCTTGGCCTCAGCGGTTATCTCGGGAAAGAGAAGTCGGAAGGTGGTGCCCTGGTTGGGGGTGGATGCCACCTGAATGCTGCCGCCATGAGTCTCCACGATACCGTGGACCACGGCCAGGCCGAGGCCGGTACCCTTGCCCTGGGGTTTGGTGGTGAAGTAGGGGTCGAAGATGCGCGCCAGGGTGTCCTCGTCCATGCCGCTGCCCGTGTCGCCGATGGTCATCTCCAGGCAGGGCACCCCCCACAGGTCAGAGGGCGTGTCTGGCTGACCCGCTTCTGGGGTGTGACGTCCCAATTTGACCGTCAGCAACCCCCCCTTCTCCTCCATGGCATGGTAGGCGTTGGTGCACAGGTTCATGACTATCTGATGCATCTGGGTGGCGTCGGCCAGGACACAGGTCTCGATGACGGGGATGTAGCGCTTCATCTCGATGTGGGCCGGAATAGAGGCCCGCAGGAGCTTGAGAGCCTCCTTGAGAACCAGGTCGATGCGAATGGCCTGGCGAGATTGCTCGCCCTGGCGGCTGAAGGTCAGAATCTGTTGAACCAGATCCCTGGCCCGTTCGGAAGCCGTCATGATTTTAGTGAACTTCTCGTTGGCGGTTTCATCCTTGGTCGTTAGGCTGCCTAGCTGGGCAAAGCCCATGATGCCGCTGAGGATGTTATTGAAATCGTGGGCGATTCCCCCGGCCAGAGTGCCGATGGCTTCCATCTTCTGGGCCTGCTGCAGTTGTTTGGCGGCCGTGATATTCTGCAGGGCGACGGCGGTCTGGGTGGCGATGCCCCTCAGAAGGTCTATGTCTAGCTCACCTGGGTCTCGCTTGCCCTCGGGGTGGGTTACCCCAAGCAGGCCGAGGGCCGATTTTTCATAGATGATGGGCGTCCAGATCACTCCCCGGGCGTCGAGCAGATCGTCAACTGGATCCCAGCGGAATGTCTGACCAGCACCGGGATGGGCGCTGGCGGGGTCCTTGCTGAACAAGGGACCGAGGTCGGGATGGTTCGCCAAATCGTGGGGGGCCAGATCAAGCTGCAAACGGTCTAGGACCTCTTTATCCTGATCCTCGAATCCGTAATGGCCGGCACAATACAGGTGTTGCTTGCCGGGGACTTCGAGAAGGACGAGGCCCTTGTGGAAATCCAGGTGGTGGGCCATGAGGTCCATCTCGATCTTGAGCAAGGCCGGGATCTCGAACACCGCCGCGGTTTCACGGCCGATCTCGGCAATGGTCCTCAATCCGCCCACCTGGCGGCCGATACGGTCGGTCATCTGGTTGAAGGCGGCGCTGACTTGGGCGAATTCGTCCCTGCTGTTCACCTTTATGTGGTGGCTGTAATTTCCCTGGACCAACGCCTGGGTTCCGGCGTGCAGTTGTTTCAGGGGGCCCACCGCTTTGCGGATATACCGCAGACTCAGCAACAGGACGATCCAAAAGGTGAGCAGCAGGATCAGCAGAAAGGAACGTTTGAAGGCATGGATGGGTGCCAGCACTACGGCTTCATCCTTGATGTAGCTCACGCGCCAGGTGCCGATGCCGAATTTGGGCGTCAAAAAAAGGGGCCAGCAGCTGACATGATGGTCGATTTGGCCCTCTCTATAGCGAAATCCCTTGTTACGGTTGTGGGCAACCGCCTTGAGCTTGGTCTTGAAGGCCAGGATATCCAGTTCGGAGGTGTTGATCAGGGTCTCTTGCTGGTCATCGATCACCACCAGGTCGGTCTGGGCCGGCAGGGTGTTGGCGTGACCCAGCCCCCAGAGAAAGGCTGGCTGTACCACGGCCTCTAAGTAGGCCGTCGTTCCGTCGATATTCCCCATGGGCAAATGCATGATGATTTCAGGGGGCGCCAGGGCGACTTGTTTGCGAATCTGAATGGAGGCTTTGGGTGTTGCGTTGTGGGGTTGGTGCGGGGTAGGGCCCGAAGTGACTGCGGGGGTTTCGTCCAGGAGGGAAAAGATGCAGCCCCCGTAGCAGTAATCGATGGCCGTAAATTGTTCCTTGAGGGTCTCTCGCATGGGCCCCAGCGCTGCGGTCAGGTTCTGGCCCCTTTGATGGGCCAGAGACAGGCGGATCAATTGCATCTGATTTTGCAGTGCGAGGAGTCGATCGTAGATACCGATGGCGTGGGCTTTGGCGGCACGGCCGATATTGCTGCGACCTTGGGCCATTAGTTCACGGCTGACACTGGTGTAGGCGATCACCGCCAGGGTGATGATGGGGACCAGGGCGCAGCCGATGAACATCAGTGTCAGGCGGCGTGAAAAGCGGCTTTTATGGAAAGACTGTTGGGAGCTCATGGTTAATTTCACACAGAGTTCTTTGGTTCCCTGTGGCCTTAATAATTTGATACCAGACCCACATAGCCGCCGTTGTTGGCCCTGACGATGTCATCCTTGCTGGCCTTGGCGGTGAAGGCGGCACTGCTCGCTCCGTCGCGACCCATGCTGTACAGGTCAAAATCGGAGTTGACCGGAACCAGGCTGTGGTCCTTGCGTTTGCCACCGTTGCCCGGGCCGCCGCCGTCGATGCGTAAATACCGATAGCCGTGGCCCCAGGGATCTTTATACCCGCCGAAGCCCACTTGGTTGAGACTATCGGGGAACTCGTCATGATCGCCAAAATAGTTGTATACCACCTTTTCGATATTCTTCACTTCGGAGATCGCCCTGGCCACACGTGCCCTCTCCAGGTAGTTGATATAATTAGGAATGGCGATGGCGGCCAGGGTGGCCGCGATGGCCAGGCTGATCATGATCTCCATGAGGGTGAATCCGCCCTGGGGATGTGAACCAGAGGGGAACCGAACTCTACCAGCAGCCGCCCGCCTGGAAAGCGGGAGGGATTCGTTTATTGGCAATTGGTCGCAATGTCTGGGCCTTGCGGTGCTCAAGGTTCGGTTTCATCCTAAGTTGGTATTGGGCGTTAAAAAATGATCTGCTCAAGTGGAATAGGGATGGCGCCCATTTAATTGATCTTCGGCAATTGGGGCGATTTCTTTATGAGTGTTGGGGGTGAACTTGTGTTCGCTGTAGGGTGGCGGGGCCAAACGCAAAAGGCCGCTGGTGATCGCCAGCGGCCTCGAGGGTGTCGCATGTTAACTCGGGTCTACCTCGGGTCTACTCCTCGAGCAGCCCTGCCCGGTAAGCCTTGAGGTAGTTCATGCAATAGTCGTCGCGGCCGGCCAGGGCTTCGGCGATGGTGATGGCTTTGATCATGCCTTTGTCCAGGGGGTTGACGATGGCGCCGTCGAGGCCCTTGGAGATGGCCATGGTCATAAAGGCCCGGTTGATGTACTTGCGCCCGGGCAGGCCGTAGCTGATGTTGGACAGGCCGCAGGCGCTGTGGATACCGGGCCAGTTCTTGTGGATGGCGTCGATGGACTCGATGAATTGTACGCCGAACTCCTTGTTCACTGAGAGGGGCTGAACCAGGGGGTCCACGAAGATGTTCTCAACTTTGACGCCGTTGTCGATGAGGCCACCGACGAGTTTTTCAGCGATCTTCATGCGGTCGCCCACGGTCTCGGGCATGCCCTCGTCGCTCATGCACAGGGCGATCACCTTGAGGTCGGTGTTGGCCACGATGGGCATGAGGTTGTCGTAGCGGTCCCCTTCCAGCGAAATGCTGTTGATCATGGGGGTGGCGCCCTCGTGGACGGCCAGGGCGGCCTGGATCGCCTTGGGATCGGGGCTGTCGATGGCGCAGGGCACGTCGGTGACTGCCTGGACGGTCTCCACCAGCCATTTGAGGTATTCGGGCTCCTTGCCCACGAAGATGCCGGCGTTGACGTCGATATAGCTGGCCCCGGCCTCGGCCTGGTCCTTGGCGATCTTCTGGATCGCCTCGGCGTCCTGGGCCTCGATGGCGGCACCGACGGCCTTGCGGCTGGCGTTGATCAGTTCTCCGATAATATACATGAGGTCTTCCTACCTTCCTTATATGCTTTCCTGGGCGCTAATTTAAGCGGCCTGAAGTGAACGGGCCAGCTCCACTGCACCCGGAGCATCGTCGCTGTAGCCATCGGCGCCGATCTGGTCGGCGTACGCCTTGGTGACGGGGGCGCCGCCAATGATGGTTTTGGTGGCCAGGCCGGCTTCCTTGATGGCGTTGACCGTGGCTTCCATGGCTGGCATGGTGGTGGTCAGCAGGGCCGAGAGGGCCACCACTTTGGCATTATTCTCCTTTGCGGCGGCCACGAACTTGTTGGCATCCACATCCACGCCCAGGTCGACGACGTTGAAACCGGCGCCTTCCATCATCATGGCCACCAGGTTCTTGCCGATATCGTGCAAATCACCCTTGACGGTGCCGATGATGACGGTGCCCCTATTGGCCGCGCTGTCACTGGCCAGGTGGGGTTTTAAGGCTTCCAGGCCGGCCTTCATGGCCTTGGCGGCCATGAGCATCTCGGGTACGAAGAGGTCGCCTTCGCTGAACTTTTTACCCACATCATCCATGGCGGAGATCAGTCCATCGTTGAGGATGGTCTCGATGTCGCCGCCTGCATCGATTTCGGCCTGGGTCAAGGATTTGGCTTGGGCTACGTCGTAGGCCATGACGGCTTTGAAAATGTCTGCGATTGCCATAGGGTGTCCTCCTGTTAGGAATTGAATAGTGCCCACCAACGATCTGAACATTCGGATCAGGCGCTGCTTAGCAACCCCTCCCCGGCCTGATAAGCGTGCGTGATTATTGGGGGCGGATATGTTATTTTCATTGCGCTGTCAAGCGGAATGCCTTTTCAGATGAGCTTCTTGGGTCTTTCAATGCATCCGAAGCCCAAGCTAGTTTTTTATGTCAATGTGGCTGCCGAGGGGGCTTCAGCCTTTCTTTTGGCGGGCCACATAGGCCGAGAGGGCGTCTTCAATGGCCGGGTCGATCTCGGGCTTTTCGTACGTGGCCAATCGTTGAGCGAGCCTGTCTGTGGCCACCTGATCGATACGCTTGCCACCCGTTGCCGCCCATCCGGTGTGGTTCTGACGGTTCATCATATCACTGAGGAAGAATTCTGTGCGACAGAGCTTGAAAGTTTTGGGCTGGGTCAGATATTGACCGCCGATGCCAACAGTTTTTATCATCTCCACGTCGATGCTCTCGGCAGTGATCTCGATGGGTTTGATCATCTTCCAGAGCAAACCGGCCAGTTCCTCGTCCAGGAGGAACTTCTCGTAGCTCATGGCGAT
>JBNKKA010000009.1:0-50474 GCA_050291585.1 Desulfobacteraceae bacterium | reverse complement strand
AGCCAGTCTGCTTAAGCGAGGATAAGGTTAGAAAGCAATGGACACCGCCCCACCGACACCCGACGCGATAGACCACTGCCGCCGCTGCGGCACCTGCTGCCTCAAGGGCGGGCCCGTATTGCACCAGGAAGATCTGGAGCTTGTCCGCAAGGGCCACATCCCCCTCAGGGATTTGATCACCATCTGCCCGGGAGAGCCGGTGCACGACAATGTGCAGGGCCGGATTCGGCAGACCGAAAACGATCTGATTAAAGTCCAACCCGGTAAAGGCAGCAACGCTTGCCGTTACTATGACTCACAAAAACGGGGTTGCTCGATCTATACCTGGCGCCCCATCCAGTGCCAGGTGCTCAAATGCTGGAACACGACGGCCTTAGAGGCCCTCTACCCCCAGGGCCATCTCACCCGCAAGGACCTTTTGGGCGAAATCCCGGGCCTCTGGGACCTGGTCAGTACCCACGCCGAGAAGTGCGACCACTTTGAAACCACGCGTCGGGCGACCGAATTTCTCAACCGGTGCGACGGCTGGCCGAGAGCCGAGGCGGAACTCCTCGAAAGCCTGCGCTACGACCAGAGCCTGCGCGACCTCATCCACACCCGGGGTCGTCCCGACCCGCCCCTCCTGCCCTTCCTCATGGGCCGGCCCCTCCACCAGCGCCTGCGCCCCCTGAAGCTCAAGCTTATCCAGCGCAAGGGCCGCTACCGTTTAGCCCCCCTTTAGGGACACCTTCTTTTTTATTCTTCGCGAAAGCCGGAGGGGGTGTATTATAGGGCCACTGACTTTAAACTAAGACTGGCCGATTGACGCCACCCCCGCGCACACTTACTCCCACAAAAATCTCAATCGCTTGAACCTGCTCCCTGCCCAGCGATCTCTCCACGGCCGCTGCGGCTCAAGGTTTCACGCAATAGTTCGATACTCCAGAGAGAACGAATAACGCATACAAACGCCGAATCGGACCTCAGCTATGTATCGAGATTTCAAACACATGACCATATCCATAGAGGTGCGCCCTGCCTTGGCGCTGCCATTTTCTCTTTGCATGCGGACACGCTCTTCACTGGCCGCCCTTTTCATGCTGCTCGCTCTTTTCCTCATGGGAATGACCGGCACGGCATTTCCCCAGGGCCTGCCCGAGGATCTCACCGAGCTAAGCATAGAAGACCTGATGAACATCGAGGTGACTACCGTGGCCCGCAAATCGAAGCGCCTGGCCGACGCCGCCGCAGCCGTCTTCGTCATCACCAGCGAGGATATCCAGCGCTCGGGAGCCACCACCATCCCCGACCTGCTACGCATGGTGCCCGGCCTGCAAGTGGCCCGCATGGACGCCAACAAGTGGGCTGTTTCGGCGCGCGGGTTCAATGGCCGTATCGCCAACAAACTGCTGGTCCTCATGGACGGACGTTCAGTTTACACACCATTCTACTCGGGAGTTTTCTGGGATTTCCAGGACACTCTGTTGAATGACATCGATCGCATCGAGGTGATTCGCGGCCCGGGGGCCGCCCTGTGGGGGGCCAACGCCGTCAATGGGGTGATCAACATCATCACCAAACCCAGCCGGGATACTCAGGGCATGCTTGTATCCATGGGTACCGGCACTGAAGAGCTCAACATGAGCGCCGCCCGCTATGGGGGCCAGTTCAGCTCGGAAGGTTACTATCGTGCCTATGTCAAAGGTTTCGAGCGCGACAACGCCACAGATACCGATGGTGAAACGACCCACGATGCCTGGAGCTCCATCAGAGGCGGCTTCCGAATTGATATCGCGGCCTCGGGCCGGAACGATCTGACCCTTCAGGGAGATTACTATAACGGACAAGAAGACGACACCACCGCCGCGCCAATCCTGACGCCGCCCTACAACGATCTCCGGGAAACCACCGGCAAATTCCATGGTGGAAATCTGATCCTCAAGTGGTTGAAAAACGTCTCAGCAAAGAGCGATATGGGATTGCAGGTCTACTACGATCACACCTTGCGTGAAAGCGCCCTCCTCAACACTATGCGCAAGGACACCCTTGATGTGGATTTCCAGCACCGCTTCCCCCTGGGTCGGCGCCATGACCTCGTCTGGGGCCTGGGTTACCGCCTGGACCACGACGAGACGGCTGAGGGAACAACGGTTAACTTTTTCCCCCACGAAAACGACGCCCACCTTTACAGTGCCTTTCTCCAGGATGAGATCGAATTGATCGCCGAACACGTCTATCTGACCTTGGGATCCAAATTCGAACACAACGACTACACCGGCTGGGAGGTTCAGCCCAATGGCCGCCTCCTGTGGACCCCCGCGGAGAACCAATCTGTCTGGGCGGCGGTGTCGCGGGCCGTGCGGACCCCCTCTCGGGCGGAGAACGACGCCCGTTTCACCCAGCTGACCCTGCCCCCAGACCCGACCACCATGCAGCCCCTTAGCCAGGTGGTCCTGGAGGGCAGCGATGACTTCGAATCGGAGACCCTGGTGGCCTACGAGCTGGGCTATCGCTTCAAACCGATTGAGCGTCTGTCGGTGGATGTGGCCGGCTTTTACAACGAATATGACGACCTAAGAACCGTTGAGCTGGACAGAACCGATTTTTCACAAGTTCCCGTCGGTGGACCCGGCTATATCATCTACCGCGGCGCCAACAAGATGTCGGCCATTACCAAAGGGATCGAACTGGCCCTGGAAGTGGCCGCGACTGAGAATTGGCGACTTAAGGGCGCCTATACTTATCTGACCATGGCGCTGGATCTGGACAACGACAGCAGTGACACTTTTTCCGAAATCCAGGAGGAGGAGTCCCCCCAACACCAGATTTCCCTGCGATCGCTCCTGCACCTCGGTCACCAGGTCGAGCTGGACCTGTGGCTGCGCTATGTGGATCAGTTGACCGGGTCGGACATCGACGACTATCTAACCCTGGACGCCCGCTTAGGGTATCGTCCTTCGGCATCTCTCCTCGTGGAACTGGTCGGACGCAACCTCATCGAACCTAGCCACCCGGAGTTCAGTCCCGAGTTCGTCGCCACCAGCCCATCCGAGGTGGAGCGCAGTGTCTACGGCAAAATCTCCCTGAATTTCTAACTGCGACAGCGGCGACATCCAAACATGCCAAGGATACAGATAAAACGATACCTCTTCCAGGCCGCCTTCGCATTGGTGATAGGTCTGAGCCTGGTCTGTATCCGACCCGGGAACGCCCCCGCCGAAGAGGCTGCAAATTTAGAGTATCGCATCAAGGCCGCCTATCTGTATAACTTCACCAAGTTCATCGTGTGGCCCAATGCTGACATGGCCGAAACCCAACCTTTCAATTTGGCCATCATCGGCACCGATCCCTTCGGCGATACCTTGGCCCCTCTGACCGAGAAAAGCGTCCAGGGACGCCCCATCCAGATTTCCAGACTGGGCAACCACGAGCTCATCCCGCAAGTGGACATGCTCTTTATTTCCAGCCAGGACCCGGATGAGATAAAAGGCATTCTAGCCGCCCTAACGTCCAGCGCCACCCTCACTGTCGGTGAATCGCCCGCCTTCACCGGCAAGGGCGGCATGATCAGTTTCTATACCGAAAAGAAGAAGATCCGTTTCGAGATCAACACCAAAGCCATTCGTCAAAAAGGCTTCAAGGTCAGTTCCCAGCTCCTTAAGCTAGCCCGCATCGTTGAAGGGGAGGCGCCATGAAGAACGGCGGTCAAACCTCCCTGCAAAGCAAACTGATCCGCATCAGCATGGTGACCAGCGTCCTGGCCCTGATGCTCTCCTCGGCAGCGTTTATCATTACCGACGTTATCAACTTCCGCCGAAACATGGAAACAGCCCTGATCTCCCTATCCACTGTGGTGGGCAGCAATAGTCAGGCAGCCTTGCTCTTTGACGACCACCAGGCGGCCCGTGACACCCTAAATGCTTTGGCCGCAGTCCCCAACATCGTGACCGGCGCCATCCTCGACCGGGATGGAAAGCTCTTCGCCCGCTTCATTCGCCGGGGCGCACCGGCCCCGATGGCGATCAACGCCGGGGAGAATCTAACCCAGGGGAGCGTCTTTCGTAACGGACGCCTGATTGTCACTCAACCCATTACCCTCCAAACCGAACCCCTCGGTTGGGTGTACCTGACCGCCGACCTGCAGGGACTCAAGGCGCATCTGTGGGCCTACGGCCTGATCTGCACTCTGATTCTGATCTGCACAACAGCAGTGGCATTTCTCTTCTCCGCCGGTCTGCAGCGCCGTATATCCGCTCCCATCCTCGAGTTGGTGAACACCATGAAGGCTTTATCCAGCAGTCAGGACTATGCGTTACGCCATGAGGATCGACGCGACGACGAAATCGGCGCCCTCATCAATGGGTTTAACGCCATGCTGGATCAACTCCAGGAACGGGATCGGGAATTGCGCCTGACCCAGTTCGCCATGGACCACACCAGTGACGCAGCCTTTTATCTGGATGAGAGCGGGAGGATTTTCTACGTCAACAATGCCGCCTGCCAGACCCTGGGATATGCGCCCTTTGAACTCCTTCAGATGACCATGGCACAGATCGACCCCGGCATCGCGTTGGAAAATGAGCCGCACAAAAGCCAGGCGCCTGACGGACACACCGGTGAGCAGACGGCCACCCTGTATGAAACCCGATCCGGGGGCTGGGTTCCAATGGAGGCCAGTGCCAATCGACTGAGTTTCGAAGGCCGCAACTACACCTGCATCTTTGCCCGCGACATCTCTGAAAAGCAGCAGATGACGGCCCGTCTTCAACGGGCCGAGAAAATGGAGACCCTCGGCAACCTGGCCGCTGGGGTAGCCCATGATCTCAACAACATTCTCAGCGGCTTGGTGAGTTACCCAGAGCTGCTCCTGCTGGAAATGACGGAGGATGATCCCCTGCGCAGCCCCCTGGCCACCATCCAGAAATCAGGCCAGAAAGCCGCCGATATCGTTGAAGACCTGTTGACCCTCTCCCGCCGCGGCGTCGCCGTCAATGAAGTCGTAAATTTAAACCACATCATCAACGACTACTTGCGATCACCGGAGTTCGCCAAACTCGAGCACCAGCACCCCAAGGTCACCCTGGCCAACAATCTGGCCAACGATCTATTCAACCTGAAAGGGTCGGCCATTCACATCTCCAAGACCCTCATGAACCTGGTGGTCAACGCCGCCGAGGCGATGCCAGACGGCGGGGTTATCTCTCTGGTGACACGCAACTGCTATGTGGAGGCCAGCGGCCAGTCACCCGCCGGGTTGCCCGAAGGCGAATATGTGCATCTTAAAGTCAGGGACACCGGGGTGGGCATCAGCGCCGAGGACCGCGAGCATATCTTCGAGCCTTTTTTCACCAAGAAGAAGATGGGGGCCAGCGGTACCGGCCTGGGGATGTCCGTTGTGTGGGCCACGCTCCAGGATCACGCGGGGGCGATTGAGGTCACCAGTGAGGAGGGCCAAGGCACCCAGTTCGACCTCTACTTTCCCGCCACCCGCGAGGCGGTAGAATTCATCAACGAGCATTTCGTGCTGGAAGACTTCATGGGGTCGGGGTCTATCCTGGTGGTGGACGATGTGGAGGAACAGCGCACCATCGCGTCACAGATGCTCATCAAACTCGGCTATCGGGTGGAAACCGCTGAGAGCGGGGAGGCTGCCCTCGAGCGACTCCGGCGGGGTGGCTTTGACCTGGTGGTGCTGGACATGATCATGTCGCCAGGCATAGACGGTCTCGACACCTATGTACGCATGCAGGCAATCAGACCTCATCAAGCCACCATCATCGCCAGCGGTTTCTCCGAGTCGAAGCGGGTCCAGAAGATGCAGAAGATGGGCGCCGGTGCCTACCTGAAAAAGCCCTATACCCTGGAGGATCTCGCCAAGACGGTCCGGAGTGCATTGACACCGGCACCTCCTGTGAATTGATAGCAACAGTGCCGAGCGCCACCCCACTTGAATGGCTATTGCGGAACACTTCGCTGCCCTGGTCACCCCGCACTCGACGCGTGTCAGTTGCCAAGCCCCCATATCCCTGTTATAAAAATAAAAAAGTATCTTCTAAACCATATTCTGAAACCCTGAGCAACCCAGGTGAAATCTTCTACGGAGGTGCAAATGAAACGAATGGGAATCCTTGGTCTGATGCTGGTTTTGTCTATTTTTGTCCCTCTGCAGCCCCTGATGGCTCAGGATGCCACAGACGCCACGGTGAGCGTTGAGGATGCCGCCATCTGTCAGCAGGTGGTCGACCGCGTCCCCATGGGGAAAGGTGATGTCTTCTCTCCCGATGTGCCGGAGTTGTACTGCTTTACCCGCATCGTAGGCGCCGATGTGGATACCGAAGTGACCCACAACTGGTATTTCAAGGGCAACCTGATGGCTTCCGTGGTCCTGCCGGTGGGTTCGGCCAGCTGGCGTACCTGGAGCAAAAAGGAGATGGCACCCGAGCTGAAAGGCGAGTGGATGGTAGAAATCCTCAGCAAGGAGGGCGTGCCTCTGGAGAGTATTATTTTCTTTCTGCAGTAGGCCGAATCGCCAGATTTAACGGTCTTGGCGAGATAAAAAGAGCTCCCCGAATCATCGAATCTTCGATTTAACGAACCCACGAACTTAATCAAAAAGCTCGGCCCGCCGATTGGGCAGGAAGTAACGCATGGCGTGGCTGCGAACGTGCGCCAGGTCAGCGGCGCGAAGGTCGGTCACGATCATGCCGGCCTCCCCCTCAAGCCAGGTCTGGCGCACCCATCCGGAAGGATCTATGACCACGGCATTACCGGCAAAACTCAGGCCGTTACCGTTCTCCCCGACCTGATTGCAGGCCAGTAAAAAGACGGCATTATCATAGGCGCGGGCCGGCAGGTGGCGCATCCAGGAACGGTGCTTCTCCTCTGGGAGGAAACGCGGCGAGGCGTGGGGCACGAATATCGCGTCGGCCCCGCAGCGAGCCATGTGGGTGCTCAAATCGGGAAAATGGGCATCATAGCAGAGCTGCACCCCGAAGGTGATCCCTGCGGCGTGAAACAACGGCACGGCGTCGCCGGGGGTGTAGCGTTCACGTTCAGGGGGCGCCAGGTGGAGTTTGCGGTAGGCCTCTATTTTTCCCTCTGGGTGTACCACCAGATGGCTGGCGAAGATGCTCCCGGTGGCAGCTTTTTCAATCATCCCAGCCAGCACGACAACCCCGGTTTCAGCGGCCAGAGACCTCATCTCCTTGGCGAGAGGGCCATCCAAAGGCTGGGCCAGTTCATGGACGGTCTCAATATGGCAATAGCCCGTGAGGTTGAGCTCCGGGAAGCAGACCACCTGGGCCCCCTGATCGACAGCGCGGCACGTCCAGCGGCGGGTGGTCGCCAGGTTGCCCTCCAGATCACCAACGCAGGCGTTTACGACTACTAAGGCGACTTTGGTATCAAGCATAATGGTCTATAGTTCGAATTGAGCCTTAATCTTAAATACCCGTGTGGCCGGCAGGTTGAGGATGTCGGTCACCCCGGTGACAGCCTTGATCTCCTCCAGGTTGGCCGCGATCGTTTCCCTTGAGGGCGAGATGAAGGTGAACCAGACGTTGTAGGTATTCTCACGTCGGTAGTTGTGGGTCACCCCGGGATAGCGGTTGACCGTCTCGGCGAACTTTTCAAGTTTGTCCACCGGGACTTTGGCAGCACAGAGGGTGGACACGTGCCCCACCCTATCCGGCACGAAATTGCCACCGATGCGCCGGATGATGCCGCTCTCTTTTAAGGCTGCCACCCGTTCCAGGACATCTGCTTCGGTGAGGTTCAACTCATCAGCGATGACGGCATAGGGGTGCGAAGCAATGGGAAAATCCGATTGAATACGATTGAGAATGGCCCGGTCGGTGGCCTCCAGATCTGGCATGTGGTTTTCCTCTGTCGATGGGCGAATATGGGCGCTGTCGGAGAGATGCAAATATCCTTTGTCAGGAGGCCGGTCAGCGGATAAACATGGTGTCGGACAGGCGCAGGGTCAAATGCCGTTTGCGGGGGCCGTCGAATTCGCAGAAAAAGACCCCCTGCCAGGTGCCCAGCACCAGACGCCCTTTTTCCACGGCGATGAGCTCCGAGGCCCCCATGAGAGAGGCCTTCACGTGGGCCGGTGAATTGCCCTCGCGGTGCTGGTAGTGGGCTTCCCAGGGCACCATCTGGTTGACCACCATGAGGATGTCCGCCCTCACCGCCGGATCGGCGCTCTCATTGATGGTGATGGCCGCCGTCGTGTGGGGCACGTAAAGAAAACAAAATCCCTCTTCAAAGCCTTCTCGATTTAACCGCTCCTCGATACGGGCGGTGACATCAAGCATTTCGGTGCGGGTCTCCGTTCTAATTTCGATATCCATGGGCCCTCCTTTCCAAGGTTTGTCAACAACCGAAACCCAACGTCTGACGCTGGACATCCAACAGGCTGTGACGAACAACGGATAACCTATGGCGGGTGCTGAAAGCTTGTGACAGCGGCTTGCGCCTTAGGTCGCTCGTGATGACACGGAAAATGGGGCGAGAATATACAGATCCTGATGGGAACATGAATCAGTGCTGAGCAATCAGCGTGGATTCAATGTAACAGCCTGATACAAACACTATCCCATAGGGCCGAAGCGAAAGCAATCCCAAGAATCGGGCCTCGGCTTCAGATCCTTCCACCCAAACGCGCAAATAAAAAGGCCCTGGGCAAATGCACAGGGCCTTCTCGAACTGCAATGGAAAACCTTCACGAAAAAAGAAGGGTGGAACTTAGACGCAACCGGTCGGTTTTGGCAGTCCGGCCATCTTACAAGCTCCCTTGCCCGGTCCTGATGGGAACAGCTCGTAGATGTGTTTCAGTTTGAAACCGGTCACCTTGGAGAGAACGCGCACCATGGGAGCGATACCGTTTTTCTCGTAGTACTCGCGCAGAACGGTGATCACCTTGGTGTGTTCGTCGTTCAGCTCTTCGATACCCTCTTCTTTTTTCACGAACTGGACCCACTCTTGAGACCAGTTGGTGTAGTCATCGATGAAGCCGTCTTCATCAACCGTGAAAGATTTTCCACCAAATTCAATCGTCGGCATTAGCTACTCCTCCTTGCGTAAGTATTTGTTCTTAAGGCTTTACACAGCCTACTAATCCCTTTCCCCAGAAGTTATACGTCCTATCCGAAGCCCGAATAGATGTCAACCTCAAAAAAGAGACTTTGCTCAATTCGTCCAAGGCGGCCAATTGGTCGCCTTGGGTGGCGCTCGGCGGTTCCAAGGACTTAGTATTCTCGTGGGGTTGTATTGATCTCCGCCAGGGTGAAGACCGGGCCGTCTTTGCACACCAGTTCCTTGCCGATGCCGCAGCGGCCGCACATGCCGATGCCGCACTTCATGCGGTTCTCCAGGGACATAATGATGTGGTCGTGGTCGTAGCCCAGTTTATCGAGCACCGGCTGGGTGAACTTAATCATGATGGGCGGCCCGCAAATGATGGCGTAAGTGTCGGCATCCGCCTGGGGCGCCTTCTGCTCGGTGATGGGGGGCACAAAACCCACATTGTATTTCCAGTCGGGGTCGTCTGTGGCGTCAACGGTGATGTGCATGTTGATGTCAGCGCGTTTTTCCCACTCGACGAGTTCGTCTTTGTAAAGCAGCATGCCAGGGGTACGCGCCCCATAGACCACGTCGATGTTGCCAAAGCGCTCGCGGTTGGCCGGATCAAGCATATAGATAATGGAGGATCTCAGGGTAGTGAAAGCGAAACCGCCCCCTACGATGAGCAGGTTCTTGCCCTCCAGCCCCTCCCAGGGATACCAGTTCCCCAAAGGGCCACGGATCCCCATGATGTCGCCGACCTTCATATTGTGTAGGTGCTGGGTGACCACGCCGGCCTTGTTGACAGTGAACTTAACGAAACCTTTTTCTACGGGGGATGAAGCGATTCCGATGGGGATCTCGCCCTTGCCTGGGATGGACAGCTCGGCGAACTGACCCGCCTGGTAGGCGAAGCGCTCCTCATCCTCAGGGTTGAGGAACACGAACTTGAAGGTTTTCAGGTTACGGTCTTCGGTCTCAACGATGATCTCATCGATGCGCACCGGATATGGCAGATACGGATTTTCCACTTCAAGCCTCCCTTAAGCCTGCACGGCGTGCGTCGCAGTGGCGGCCGCATCAGAGCCGTAGCGGTTCATCAATCCAGCCACCTTGCGGATATCGATGTTGACCGGGCAGTGGCGCACGCAGCGGCCGCAGCCCACGCACATGATGCCCTCCTGGTACTTATCCACAAAGTACTTGAGCTTGTGCATGAAGCGCTGGCGCACCCTCTGGGTCTTGGTGTCGCGCGGGTTGTGTCCGGTGGTATGGACGGTGAAAATGGGGAACATGCAGCTGTCCCACTGGCGCAGGCGCTTGCCCGCCTTCTTGAAGACTTCGTCCTGGATATCGAAACACCAGCAGGTGGGACACACATAGGTACAGGTCCCACAGTTGATGCAGGCGAAAGCCACATCCTCCCAGAAATCGGCTCCGTGCAGGTCGAGCAGGTCGATATCGGCCAGGCGGTCGGTGTCGATGCTGGCGCTGATGCGCCCCTCGGCGGCGGTTATGCGTTGGCTGAAATCAATATCCGCCTCTGCGTTCCAACCGGCAGCGGCCAGCAGCTTCTCGCCCTTAGCTGTCAGGGCCTTTGCTATATAGCCCTCGCCCTCGGCCGAGAGGAGTACGTCCAGCCCCGCTTCATGGTAAGGGCCACAACCCGTAGCGGTGCAGAAGCAGGTACTGCAGGGAGCGTCACAGGCCAATCCCACGAAGGTGGTCGCCTCGTAAAGGCGCAGCCAGTAGGGGTCCTTGTACTCGGGGGTGTCGAAATTCATCTTCACCATCTCAAGGGCCTTGGCGTCACAGGGCCGGATGCCCAGGACCACCCGCGGCATCTCGTCGGCGGGCACCTCCTTGAGGATATGGTGGTCGGGCACGTTCTCATCCAGGGAGTAAGTGAACATCTCCTCGCTCTGGGGAAAGACCAGGGACTTGGCCGACAGGCGCGTATTACCCAGATTCAGGTCGGGCAACTCGCCAGCCCCCAGAGGCTTAAAATTGTGGTAAGCCCTGATACCATCGGGGCCCTTCTCTTGAATCGGTCCAAACAGGCGATGGGTCCCGGCAAGCTTGGCAAGGCCACCCGCCCACGCGTCTTTTGCGATACTTTTTATCATAATTTCGCTACCTTAAATTTGGCGGCCATCTATTTGATCAGCTTGTCGGGGTCGTCCAGCTTGAAGGTATCCAGGGCCGGCCGCACCTCCGGTGACAGGCCCGCTTCCCAGCCGAAGTTGTCCACGCAGTCCTTCTCCAGTTTCTTGGTGAGCACGCGCATGTTGATGCCCACCGGACAGGCCCGTTCGCAGGAGCCACAGTCGGTGCACCGCCCGGCGCAGTGGTAGGCCCGCAGAAAGTGAAACGTCATCACGTCCACTTCCTCCTGGCCTTTGCCCACCCACTGGGGTTTGGCCTCGTCCACGAAACAGGTGGGGCAGTAGCACAGGGGACAGGCGTTGCGGCAGGCATAGCAGCGGATGCAGGGGGCAAACAGGTTCTCAAAGTAGGATTGCCGTTGCTCCAGATCCATGCCCTCGATGGCGGCCACGTCGGTATAGCGGTCCACTGACTGCTCTTCCACCTTCTCGGCGATGAGCTCATCATATTCCACCGGGTTGCGGTGAGTGCAGACAGCACAATTCTGCTGAAGGACCTCCGCCTTGGTAAAGGTTTTCACCTCACCGGCCGCGGTCTGGACCTGAATCTCGGTGTCGGTTTCGCCAACCTCGGCGATATCACCCGCTACCAATTGACCAACCTTGCGCTTGTCCACCATTCCTTTGCAGGGCACCCCGATGATGTGGAGCTGGTCGCGCTGGATCTTGTTCTCGATGATGTGGGTGACGATGTTGCGCGAATCGCAGCCCTTGGCGATGACGGCGATCTTCTCTTTACGGTTGGTAAGGTAGTTGGCCAGGTTGATGCCGCAGTGGCTGTCCCACACCAGACTGTCCACATCCTCGGGCCGACGGATGGTGCAGGGCTCGTTCATCATGGGCTGGCTGCCCTGACGAAAGCCCACCACCATTTCGACGGTGCCCTCTTTGAGCAGCCGCGCCGACGCCGCTCGAATCTCGTCAATATACGACAGCATATCAGGCTACCTTCGCTTGCGCTTTGATGAAGTAAGTGTTGGGCCCTAGAGCGCGCACCGCTTCGGTGACCTCGGTGACCACGTCGATGAACTTGGTGGCCTCGGCCGAGGAGACCCACGACATGTGCAGGCGGTCGCGTTCGATCCCCATGTATTCGAGGAGATTGCTCAGGAGCACGAATTTCCGACGGGCGTAGTAATTACCTTCCAGGTAATGGCAGTCGCCGGGATGTCAACCGCTGATCCAGACCCCGTCGGCCCCGTTGCGCAGGGCGGCCAGGGCGAACTTGGGGCTCATGCGCCCCGTACAGGGGATGCGGATCACCCGGATGTTGGGCGGGTACTGCATGCGGCTGACGCCCGCCAGGTCCGCGGCACCATAACTGCACCAATTGCACAGAAAGGCGACGATTTTGGGTTCCCACTCAGACATAGATTTCACTCCTTATCAAAAAAGAGGCCGGTGCCCCGCGCCGCATTACCTGCACCGCGAAACGCTGACCGGTAAATGCTTTAAATTTTAAATCGCATCGATCATGGCGAAGATCTGGTTGTTGTCAAAACCCTTGAGATGGATCGCCCCGGAGCGGCAAGAGGCCACGCAGAGGCCACAGCCCTTGCACAGGGCGGCGTTGATAGTGGCCTTGCCGGCGAACATGCGCGCGTCCGCCTCAATGAAGCTCGGCGCCGAGTAAGGGCAGACCGACACGCAGACGGCGCAGCTGGAGCACATCATGGGATCCACCGCAGCCACCTCGCCACTGGTGAAGATTCGCTCCTGAGCCAGGAGGGTCACCGCCCGAGAAGCGGCCGCCTTACCCTGGGTGATCGCTTCATCGATGCTTTTAGGGTAATGGGCCAGGCCGCAGAGAAAAACGCCGTCGGTGGCGAACTCCGAGGGCCCCAGCTTGGCATGCCGCTCCACGAAGAAGCCGTCGCTGTTGAGGGGCAGCTTATAGAACTGGGCGAGCTGCTCATCTCCGTAAGGCACGATGGCGGCCGAGAGGCTGAGGAGATCGGTCTCGATCTCCATGGGCAGACCAAGGACATGATCGGTGACGGCCACGCTGAGCTTGTCGCCGGCCACACTCACCACCGGTTTGTTCTCCACATCGAAACGGATGAAGATGATCCCCGCCTCGCGGGCTTTTGTATAGAGCAGTTCGCGTTCCCCATAGGTGCGGATATCGCGGTAGAGAATGTAGATATTGGCCTCGGGATTGCGCTCTTTGAGGGCCAGGGCATTTTCGATGGCGTGGGTGCAGCAGACCCGCGAGCAGTAAGGCCGCTCGGGTTCCCGCGAGCCCACGCACTGGATGAAAACCGCCGTGGAAAGATTTTCTACCGAGGCGTGGTCGGCCATCAAACGTCGATCCAGCTCGAGGCTGGTAACGATGCGGTCATCATCGCCATAGCAGTGCTCGGTAGGCACCAGCTCGTGGGCCCCGGTGGCCATGAGGGTCACCCCATGCTCCACGATCTCCTCACCGTTGCCGTTCTTGAGGGTGGTTTTGAAGTTACCCACAAAACCGTCCACGGCGCTGAGCTCGGTGTTGAGGTGGACCGTCACCTTGGGATCGGCCTTGACCTTGGCCACCAGCTCGGCCAATTGTCCCTGGATCAGCTCCCCCTTCCAGGTACGGAAGAGGCTCAAGGCCTGGCCGCCGAGGCGGTCGGTACGCTCCACCAGGTGGGTGAGATAGCCCTGACGGGCCAGGCTCATGGCGGCCGTCATGCCGGCGATGCCGCCGCCAACCACCAGGGCCGCCTGACCGACGTTGAGTTCGGTCTCGACCAGGGCCTCCTTGAGGACCACCTTCTCCACGGCCATGCGCACCAGGTCCTTGGCCTTGGCCGTGGCGATGTCGGGGTTATTCTTATGCACCCAGGAATCCTGGTTGCGGATGTTGACCATCTCGAAGAGGTATTTGTTCAGCCCCGCGTTGATCAGGGTCTCCTGAAAGAGGGGCTCATGGGTCTTGGGCGTACAGGCGGCCACGACCACGCGGTTGAGGCCCTTCTCCTTGATGATGGCCGTCATGGTATCCTGGGTGTCTTGGGAGCAGGAGTACATGTTGTCGGTAATATACTCCACGTAGGGCAAAGTCCCGGCGTAGTCGCGTACGGCGGGCACATCCACCACCCCGGCGATGTTGATGCCGCAGTTGCAGACGAATACCCCCACCCGCGGTCGCTCGCCGGCCACATTTGTCTCGGGAACCACCACGGCCGTTCGGGTCTCGGTGTTGCGCGCCAGGCTGAGCAGCTCGCCGGCCGCGGCCGATGCCGCGCTGGCGTCCACCACCGCCGTGGGGATATCCTTGGGGCCCTGGAAGGCGCCGCAGACAAAAACACCGTCGCGTGTGGTGGTCACCGGGGCGAAGGTGCTGGTCTCGCAGAAGTTGCCGCCGGTGAGTCCCACGCCCATGGACTGGGCCAGGCCGACCACTTCGGGACTGGTCTCCAGCCCCACGCTCAGAACGATGAGATCGAAGGTCTCCGCGGCCAGGCTGCCGTCCTCTTTGACGTAGCGAACCTCGAGGTCGTCGCTGCCCGGCACGGGATCGATGGTGTGCACCTTGGAGCGCAGGAAGCGCACCCCCTGGGCCTTGGCACCCTCGTAGTAGCGCTCGAAATCCTTACCATAGGTACGCATGTCCATGTAAAAGACAGCGCAGTCGAGGTCGTCGCCGGCGTGCTCCTTGGCGATGACGGCCTCTTTGATGGCGTACATGCAGCACACCGAAGAGCAATAGCTATTGTTGCAGCGGTTCTGATCGCGCGAACCCACACATTGGAACCAGGCGATGCGCTGGGGTTCCTTGTGGTCGGAGGGGCGTGTCACATGGCCCTCGGTGGGTCCCGAAGCGCTCAGCAAGCGCTCGAACTGCATGCTGGTGATGACGTTGGGGTGCTTGCCAAAACCATAGAAATCAAGCCCGGATGGATCATAGGGCGTGAACCCGGGGGCCAGAATCACCGAGCCCACCTGGAGGTCTACCAATTCACGCTGCTGGGCATGGGTCTCGAGGGTCACCGCCCCGGCACCGCAGGCATCAACGCACTCGTAGCACTCGCAGCAGTAGCCGCAGTTTATGCAGCGGCCCGCCTCGGCCTTACCCTCGGCCTCCGCGTATCCCAGCTCCACCTCTTTAAAATTACCCTCCCGTTCGGCGGGCTCCAGCTCTGGCATCTTGGCCCGTGCGGTCACAACGGCGTCTTCGGGCACGGGTCGGTAGACCGGCTCGTCGTACTCGCGGGGTTCCCGCCCGGCGGACATGTCAACACCGTCGAGGTAGCGTTCGATGGACTCGGCGGCCTCCTTACCGGCGGCGATGGCACCGATGGCCACCCACGGGCCGGTCTGGAGATCGCCGCCCGCGAAAACACCGGGCCGTCCGGTGGCGTAAGTGACGGGGTCCACCTCTGTAGTGGACCAGCGGGAGAACTCCAGCCCGTCCACCTCTTCGATGGCGGAGAGATCGGGCCTCTGGCCGATGGCGGGTACGATCATGTCCACATCCAGGTCGACCTCGCTGCCCGGTACGGGGATGGGCCGCCGGCGACCGGAAGAGTCGGCCTCGCCCAGCTCCATACGGATGCAGCGCAAACCAGCGACACGTCCACTCTCCAGAAGGATCTCCTGGGGCGCCGCCAAATAGGTCAACTCGACCCCTTCGGCTTCGGCGGCCTGGATCTCCTCCTCCCAGGCGGGCATCTCGGCACGGGTACGGCGGTAGATGATCTGGACGCTCTCGGCCCCCAGACGTACGGCCGAGCGGGCCACGTCGATGGCCACGTTGCCGCCGCCGATGATGGCCACGCGCTTGCCCACGGGCGCCTTGCCCTCCAGGTTGACCTGGCGCAGAAATTCCACCCCCTGGCGAACGCCTTCGGCACGCTCGCCGGGGATACCCAGCCCGATCCCCTTGTGGGCGCCCAGGGCCAGATAGACGGCCTTGAAGCCCTGATCAAGAAGATCGTCAATAGTCAGATCCTCTCCCAGAGGTGTATTGAGCTTAATCTCCACGCCGAGGTTGGTGACCACTTCGATATCCCGGTCCAGCACCTCGGGGGGCAGACGGTGGTCGGGAATTCCCACCCGCAACATGCCGCCAGCCTTGGGCTGAGCCTCATAAATAACGCATTCTATGCCACGCCGGGCGAGATGATAGGCAGCCGACAAGCCCGCCGGCCCCGAGCCAATGATGGCCACTTTTTCGGGTCGCTCGTCGGCGCAGACGACCTCAATCTCCCGGGCGTCGAACTGGTCAGCGGCCAGGCGTTTGAGGTCGCGGATGGCCACGGGCTGGTCCACATCGCAGCGTCGGCAGGCATCCTCGCAACCGTGGGGACAGACGCGCCCCAATACGCCGGGCAGGGGCAGGTCCTCCATGATGATCTCGAGGGCCTTCTGGTACTTGCCCTCCTTGACCATCTGAACATAGCCCTGAACGTTGAGACCCGCCGGACAGGCCAGGCGACAGGGCGCCTTGTCCGCCTTTTGGATGGCGAAGGCCCCGGGGATGGCCTGGGCGTAACGCTTGTAAGTGGCCTTGCGCTCGTTTAAACCCTGGTTGTACTCGTCGGACAGTGCCACCGGACACACCTCGGCGCAGTCGCCGCAACTGGTACACTTGTCCGGATCTATGAACCGGGGACCCTTATCAATGACGACATTGAAATTGCCCGCCGTACCTTCGATGGATTTGACTTCTGCACAGGTGATCAAATTTACATTCAGATGCCGGCCGAACTCGACCAGTTTCGGAGAGATGATTCACATGGCACAGTCATTGGTCGGGAAGGTCTTGTCCAACTCACTCATGACCCCGCCGATAGCGGGTGACTTTTCAATGACATGGACGAAGTACCCCGAATCAGCCAGATCCAACGCGGCCTGCATTCCGGCAATACCTCCTCCAACGACCAACACAGATCCATGGACCTTATCCGCCATTGGCTACTCCTTGGGAAGTTAGATGGTAAATGAAAAACCTGAGCGCTGGGGTTTGTGGAGCCTTTCGCAGATCTCTGAATAGTGCCCCATTTGACACAGATACTATGGAAACCTGTTTTTTAATACCTAAGGTCAACGGGTGCCAGCAATAAATATGGGCACCCCGAAAGTGGATCTATCGGACGGTATAGACCTAAGTCCTCGACAGCGGTGCCACAATCGACCACAGCGCGAACATGGCTCTTGGTCATACCAATTTGGACACCCCGAAGGATTTAACGAATATGAATAATCCAAATCTACATGCTCAATAAATTAAGTTATTTATGCAACAATAAGGGATGGCTGGCCTCGCATAGATTTTCTGAGTTTGGTTTAATGGTATTTCCAAAGGCTCTAACCATAATCTACCGCGACACCAAAATTATGGGTTATAGCCCAAACAAGGCGAGTGTCAACCATTTTTCACTTTTCAGATCCTCAGAAAAACGGCAGCGGTCCTTCCCAAGGGACTGTAAAATCACCTTGATCCCCCTCTCGGGCCCATGCTAACCTCGGCGCACACTCCACAACAGACCGCAGGCCGGGCCAAGGCTGGCAAAAAGTCACCCTACCGACGGTATCGGCGCCCACGGTGGAAGAGACAATAAACGAGACGCAGTGCAGCCCAGATTGGGAGGCGACGCTTGAACCCGGAAACACCACCCTTAACAAATATTGCCTTGATCGACGGCGGCGCACTCTGTCACGAAGTCCTGGAGATGACGGCCACCGCCTTTCTCCAAAACCAGGTCGATGCGCGCATCGTGGCCGTAGCCGACCCCGATTCCCATAAGGCGGGTATCTCCCTGGCAAGGCAACGCGGGCTCACCACCGTGGAGGATTATCACCAGCTCTTCGCCCCCGCCCACGACATCCATCTATTCATCATCCTTGACCCGGCACCCGAACTCCTCGAAGCCATCCTGGCGGCCAAGCCCACCGAACTTAGGGTGCTCTCCTACCCAGCCTTTAGCCTGTTCTGGAAGGCTTTCAAGGCCAAGGAGGGTTTCCTGCAGCAGCGCTCTTTGGAAATGGAGACCATTCTTAACGGCATCGAGGATTTCATCATCGTCATCAGCCCGGATCAGTTAATTCTCGAGGCCAACGACGCCTTTCTGCACCACATGGGCTACGAGCTCAACCAGGTGATCGGTAAAAAATGCTTCGAGGTGCACCACCGCGATACCCAGAACTGTTTCAACCGCCGCGAGGGCTGCCCCATCAATGAGGTGGTCCGCACCCGCCAGCCGGCCCATACCACCCGCACCCGCACCGACAGCCAGGGGCAGATTCACTACATGAAGGTCTCTCTCTACCCCGTGTGGGAGAAATGCGGCAAGATCTCGCGCTTTCTTGAGATCAGCCACGACGTTACCGACCTCAAGCGCCAGGAAGAGGAAAACCGGCGCCAACTGGAGCTCATGGTAGAGGAACGCACCCGCCAGCTCAACGAGACCCACGGCCAGCTGCTGCACAAGGACAAAATGGCCTCCCTGGGCAAGCTCTCCGCGTCCATGGTGCACGAGATCAACAACCCCATCGCCGGCATTCTCAACCTCATTCTGCTGATGAAGCGCATTCGTAGCGAGCCCCCAGACGAAAACGCCCCCCACGGCGATGCATCTTTCGACCGCTACCTGAATCTCATGGAAGATGAAACCCGGCGTATCAGCCGTATCGTCTCCAATCTATTGACCTTCTCGCGCCAGTCCAAGATCGAGCTGGTGCACCTGAACCTCAACCAACTGGTGAAAAAAACCATCTTCCTTAACGAAAACCTGCTCAAAATCCACGCCGTCAAGATCGAGAACCGGCTGGACCCGCACTTGCCCATCATCACCGCCTCGGAGGATCAGCTCCAGCAGGTCTTCATGAACATGATCTCCAATGCCGCCGAGGCCATGGAGGCTGGCGGCGGCACTTTGGAGATCGAGACCCGCCAAAACCCAGACCGGAGAGGCGTCCAGATCAGTTTCAAAGATTCAGGGGCGGGCATCTCCATGGAAAACCGGGACAAACTCTTCGAGCCTTTCTTCACCACCAAGAAGAAGAGCAAAGGGGTAGGCCTGGGACTCAGCGTTGCTTACGGCATCATCAAAGCGCACCAGGGCACCATCGCTATCACCTCTGAAGAAGGGGCCGGTAGCACCTTCACCATCCAATTGCCCATTGCTCCCAACGGGCAGAACGACCATACAGCTGGGGAGCCAGCGACACCAAAAGCGGAGGAGAGATGAGCAAGACCCACATCATTGTGGTCGACGATGAGTTGATCATGCGGGAATCCCTGGCCGGTTGGCTGGAGCGCGATGGCCACGTGGTGGACACAGCCGCCAGCGGTGAGGCGGCCCTCGAGATGCTGGCCCAAAAGCGCTACCACATCATGCTGCTGGACATCAAAATGGAGGGCATGAACGGGATGGAAGTGCTTAAAAAGGTCATGGAGAGCGACCTTGACACGGCCGTCGTAATGATCACCGCCTATGGCAGTATCAGCACGGCCATCGACGCTATGAAGATCGGCGCCACCGAGTATCTCTTAAAGCCCTTCGACCCGGAAGAGCTAGGCATGCTCATCGAACGGATCATCAAACAGCAGGCCCAGGCCCGCGAGAACCTCTACCTCAAGGAGCAGTACAAGGAGCGCACCCGTTTTGAGAGCATGATCGGACAGGCGCCGGCCATGCAGATCGTCTTCGATCTGATCCAGGACGTGGCCCCCACGGACTCGACCATCCTCATCACAGGTGAGACCGGCACGGGCAAGGGCCTGGCGGCAAAGGCGATCCACACCTGCGGCCAGCGCTGTCAGGGCCCTTTCGTCGCCGTCAACTGCGGGGCCATCCCCGAGCACCTCATGGAGAGCGAGCTCTTCGGCCACCAGAAAGGGGCTTTCACCGATGCCAAGGCTACCAAAAAAGGGCGTCTGGAAATGGCCAACGGGGGCACTCTCTTCCTGGACGAGATCGGCGAGATCAGTATGCGCATGCAAATCGACCTGCTGCGTGTTCTGGAGGATAAGATTTTCTATCGGGTGGGGGGCACCCAGCCCCTGGAGGCCGATTTCCGGGTGATCGCCGCCACCAACCGCGACCTGTCAACCGCCATCGCCGAGGGGGCTTTTCGCGAAGACCTCTTTTATCGCCTCAACGTGATCTCCTTCGCCATGCCCCCCCTGCGCGAACGTAAAGCAGACATACCCCTGCTCTGCGAGCATTTCCTGACGCGTTTCGCCCGGGAAACCAACAAACCCATCCGCAAGGTTGCCCGCGATGCCATGGACGAGATGATGTTCTACGATTGGCCGGGCAATATCCGCGAGCTGGAAAACGCCATCGAGCGGGCCGTGGTGATCGGCAAACAAGACCAGGTGATGCGTACCGACCTGCCCATCGTCTGCGGCGTCAGTCCAGATGGCGCCAATCTAGAGGTCAGCCCTCCGGACCACAGCCTCAAAGCGGTGGAGAAGCACCACATTGAAACCGTTCTCAGCGAGCACCAATGGAACATCAGCCATTGCGCAAAGATCCTGGGCATCGACCGCTCGACCCTCTATAATAAAATCAAGCGCTACCGCCTGCAGGCACCGGATTGAATGGCGGCGCCCCCGTGAGTGATAGGCCTTTAATTGGGACCGCATTAGGGGACAGCCCCTCAGACCCGGCACTCGGCGCCATGGTCCAAATCGCCCCCATCGGTATCTTTGCGCCGGATCTCCTGGCAGCGGTGGACGATACCATCAAACGCGTCTTCGGCCTTGAGTCACGAACGGCGCGCCTCATAGACACGATCACCTTCGCCTACGACGGCGAACGCAAGCAGTACCACAGCACTGCCATCCTCAAACGCCTCACCACGAAAGCACCAGCGAAGATCCTCAAAATCCTGGCCCTCACCCGCGAGGACCTCTTCATCCCCATCCTCACCCACGTCTACGGAGAAGCCCAGTTGGGGGGCACCAGCTGCATCGTCTCCACCCACCGCCTGGGGGAAGGTATCTCCACAGCCCAGGCGCGAGGGTTGTACCTCGAACGAGTGGCCAAAGAAGCCGCCCACGAGCTGGGCCACACCTTCGACCTGCGCCATTGCCAGGACGCTTGCTGCATCATGCACTACTGCCGCAGCATCAGCGACGTGGACCACAAGAGCATCGAGCTGTGCCGCTATTGCCGGGTGCTGTTAGGGGATCACTTCAAGAAGGTGGGGATTGGGAAATAGTGGGCCAGAAACTCGTTTTACGCTCACGATTCAAAGCATTTACCAGTGCCGTATACAACTTTACCCTCCTTATTATAGCTCGCCAATCGTGTTACCCGTGACCGAACTTTCATAGCCGGGGATGGCACTGATTTCACGCCGCATGACGGCGGTTTGAAGGGCGTCCAGAAGTATCTTGACGGTGGGATGTGTTTTCATGTCGTCGGGTATGACCAGGTCACAGCGAACGGCTGTGATGGGCACAAACCCCAGGTCGAAAACATCGGCAATGACCCTGAAACCAAGGGCGGCGTCGGCAGCGTTGCAGGCGATTCGGAATGCGCCTTCACGGTGGGAGGTAACCTCATTGGCATACCCGTTGATAGCCGCGCCAGCTATCCCCCTGCGCTTCAGGTGATCGTCCAGGAGGGTGCGCAGGGCGGCACCGGGTTCCCGGTTGACAAAACGCACCATGGGTTGGGCCAGGTCGGAAATGGCACGGATGCCGAGGGGATTGCCCTTGGCGACCACCAGCCCCTCCTCTAAAAAAGAGAACCCCAGAACCGTGCCCTTTAGGCCGGACATTTTCTGCCTGGCCACGGCGATATTGGTTTCGGTATTCCCCGTATTGTGCAGATGGGTCCCGGCCACATGGGTCACCCCGGCGGCCAAGTTGTTCAAGGCACGGTGACTGGAGGCGAATCGACAATGAACCCTGGCATCGGGGGCCATGCGGGTCACATGCTGGCCGAGAATTTCAAAGGCCGGATCACAGCCCATGAGAATGATGGCTTTTTCCAAACGGTCGGATCGGGTGAGGATATGGGCGCTTTTCAGGTCGGGGTTGAGCAGGCCATCGGCTGGGCGCAGGCCGAAAGGGACCGATTCGGCGCCCTCTAAAGGGAGGCCCACCAGCCGATTGCGCACCCGCCCCAGGGCCAGGCGCGTCGAGGGAGCGCCATCGCCGCCGACCATATGGACAGGTTCGCTTCGGGATGGTGCCTGTTCCACGAACAGGTCTTCCACCCGGCATGCGAAGATCCGCGCCAGCTGAAGCGCGACGGCGGTATTGGGCAGATAGCGGCCAGACTCGATATCGTAAATCGCTTGGCGACGGACATCGATATGGTCGGCCAACTCCTGCTGGGTCCACCCTTTCTTCAGGCGGAATGCCTTAACCTTGCAAGTGATGGGGCTCTGTTTGCTGGCCATGGACGACTCCCGACCCTAACCGGCCGCTGCTGAAAACGGTTGAGAAAAAACTTGACTGAATCCATAGCATGTGCAATGTGTTCGCGTCAAATGTCGTCTAAAAACGTCATTTTTCGTTTAACAGACGATTTCGACAAACGATTTCTCCGGTCTTCAATCTATCCATCAAAAAAAGCTTTGGAGCGCTTCATCTATGACTGACATTTTTGCGGACTTAAAGCGCAAAGCGCTTGCGGTGCTGGGCGACAATGGCCTGATGGGCACTAGGGTGCGCGTCAAGGCCCATGACTTGAGCGTCGAAGAGGCCATTGGTAATCCGGAAGCAGACGACTTTCCCATCCAGAAAGGCAAGGAGCGCCTGATGCAGGCGGATATCCGCGGCGGGCTGGGCCAGGCCTTCACCGATCGCTTCGGCAATTATGAAGGCACGCTGGAAACCATACTGGCCGATCCGCTGACCAACAACTACCGCCGGGCGATTTTTGTGGCCGCGCTGAATGCCGCATTGCGACACCTCGGCCGGATCGGGGGTACGGTGCATTGCCATGACGAAGAGCCGGTTCGATGTGCCAAAGCCTTGGTTGAGCATATTCGCGACCGCTATGGAGAGGCGAAGATCACCCAGGTGGGCCTCCAACCACGCATGGTGGAGTCCCTGGCCACGGCGTTCCCCTTGAGGGTGCTGGATATGGACCCGGACAATATCGGTACCCGTAAGTACGGTCCCCTGATCGAATCTCCTGACACCGCTCCCCAAGCGCTGGCCTGGGCGGATCTGCTCCTGGTGACGGGGAGCACCATCGTCAACGGAACCCTGCCGAATTTTCTGGGCCCCAAACCGGTGATCTTCTACGGCACTACCCTCGCCGGTGCCGCCCATCTGATGGGCTGGGAACTATTCTGTGCCTGCAGCACCTGAGGATTGCAGGGAAATTACAACAATTACGCATCGGAGTGGAACATGGGTAACCGAAGCTTAGGCGTCTTTGTACACGGACTGATTCTTCTGGTGGCTTTGGCGGTTGCTCAACATGCGGCCGCTGAAACCTTGAATATTTTTGTGGGCGCCGGTTTGCGGCAGCCCGTGGATCAACTGGTGCGGGAGTTCGAGGATCAATCCGGCCACAGAGTATTCATCGACTACGGCGGCAGCGGCCAGCTTCTGACCCGCATCGAAGCCAGCGGCAAAGGCGATCTCTTCGTTCCCGGAGCGCGCTTTTATATCGATAAACTGGAAAAGGCGGGAAAAATCGCCTCTACGCGCGCGATTGTCCAACATACCCCGGTGATCGGCGTCAACCTCAAACAGGCCCAGCGCATCACCACTTTCGCCGATCTGTCCAAACCTGGCATCCGCCTGGCCATGGGGGATCCCAAGGCCATGGCCTTCGGCCGTACGGCCCTTGCCATCTGTGAGCGCTCCGGCCACAAGGACGCCATCTACAATAACGTCAGCGTATTCGCGGCCACCGTCAAGCAACTGGCCATGTACGTCGGTCAGGGCAGCGTGGACGCGGCCATCATCGGCCGTGCGGATGCCTTTCAGAACCGCGGGAAAATCGTCATTGTCGATATTCCCAAGGCATTTTTTCAAGCGGAAATCATTGCCGCAGCGGTTCTGCGGACCGCAACGAACCCGGATCTAGCCGCAAAGTTAGGTGACTTTCTGGCGAGCCCCACGGCCGTTGCCGTATTCCAGGATTACGGCTTCCTGCCCATGGGCAATTAGTCCAAAAGCATGCTTTATTTTTCGCTGCTACCATTGGGGATATTATTGCTCTTGACAGGTGGCGTGCTGGCCGGGCTATTGGCTCAACTGCCCCTATCCCAAATCCTGGCCACCCTGGCCTCTGAGGAGATCCGCTTCGCCCTGAGTCTGACCCTGATGACTTCGGTGATGGCCACGGCAATCGCCTTCTTGTTGGGGGTGCCCGCCGGATACTACCTGGCGCGCCAGTCCTTTAAAGGGAAAATCATTATCGACACCCTCATCGACCTGCCCATGACCATGACGCCCTTGGTAGCCGGTGTGGGGCTGCTATTCCTCTTGGGCAACGACACTATCCGGCAAGCTCTGGACGGTCTGGGAATCGAATTGCTGTTCACCGCGTGGGGGGCCGTCCTGGCCCAGGTATTGATCGTCGCGCCCGTCATGACCCGCACCAGCCGAGCGGCTTTTGCGGCCCTGGATAGCCGCTATGAGCTGGCCGCCCAGACCCTTGGCCTGGCGCCGTGGCAGGTCTTTTTACGTATCTCCCTGCCCATGGCCCGGCCGGTGATCCTCAGCGGGATTGTACTCTGCTGGGCCCGCGCCGTGGGTGAATTCGGCGCCACCTTGATGGTGGCCGGGGCCACGCGCTTTAAAACAGAGACCCTGCCCATCGCCGTCTATCTGAATATCTCCAGTGGAGAGTTGGGCATCGCCCTGGTATGCGCCTGGCTGCTCATCATGACCGGCTTCATGGTGCTGCTGGTCATGCGCTGGATCGAATCCCCCCTCAGTATAGATCCACCAGTGAAAGCGAGCGGCTCGTGACGGCCATACGACTTGAAAAACTCAGATTGCGGGTGCTCAAGGGAATCGATCTGACGGTGGCCAGCGGTGAGCTGTTTGTGCTCCTGGGTCCATCGGGTGCCGGCAAGAGCACCCTCCTGCAGGTGATTGCCGGCCTGCTGCCCTATGAGGGACGCGTCCTATTCAATGACGATTGCATCGATCGCCTGCCACCCCAACGGCGCAGGGTGGGCTATCTCTTCCAGGACCTTCTGCTTTTTCCCCATTTAACTATTGGTGAAAACCTGGCCCTCGCCATGGTGCATCTGAATCTGGACCGCCGTACCAAAGGGGCGAAAATAGGCGGGATACTGGGCCGCTTCGGTATTCTGCACCTGAAGGATCGCTATCCAGCGCAGATGAGCGGCGGAGAAAAGCAGCGCGCCGCCCTGGCGCGGGCCATCGCCACCGACCCGCGGATCCTGCTCCTCGACGAACCCTTCAGCAGTCTGGACCCCCACCATGCCCAGCGCCTGAGGGATGAGTTGAAGGCCCACCAGCGCCATTTCGGAATCACGACCCTTTTTGTGACCCACAATTGGGAAGAAGCACGCCAACTGGCAGACCGAATCGGGGTCATCCGCAAGGGTTGTCTATCCGATTATGCGAATCAACCCGATAGGACCCGGATGGGACATACACCCCTCGTCCGCACTGGAACGCGTGGGTGGCCCTGTGAGGAACAGGGGCTTCAATAAGCTTGGCAGGCTGCCCTTGTGGAGGACGCTCAAGAATTATCTTGCGAACGGGTCAAATATTGACCCACCACCGAATCCCAGCACGCCCGCGGCAGGTGGCTGAGGATGTCGTTCACCAGTTGGCCGCCGTCTGCGGCAAGGGGCCCCAGTTGGTCTTCGATGGTGGCGTGTAGCGCATCGATCTCCCTCTCCAGGTGCTCGGTGGCCTCCCCACCCATGAAGAGTTCGCGCATGTCCCTGCGCACATTATCGGCATGGGCCATGAGCAGCCAGCCGTCACCATAGGGATCCTCCTGGAGCAGGTCGGGACGCTCCAGCACCTTGGTATTGGCGGCAGTGACAACGCCGCTGACCGGGGCCAGCAGTTCGGTGTGCCAGGCCTGGCGTTCCAAACCGATGGCGGCCTCATCCCGGGCCAGGGGCTTGCCCATGAGGGGCAGGTCGACAGAATCCAGGCGACCCAGCAAGCGACTGGCAAAGGCGTCCAGGCCGATGCGTACCTCGCCGTCGGTCTCCACGCGCACCCAGCTGTGGCCGCGGTGGAGGTAGTACCCCTGGGGAAACTTGATCCCCTGAATCTCCTGCACGGCAACGGGTTTGAGAACGGCGTGCACTGCGAACTGATCCTGGAAATACTGATCGAACTCGCAACTTCCGCAAGCATACGCATTGGTGCAGTTGCGGAAGGTGATGCGCTGCTTGAGTGTGTGGACGCAGGGTTGCCGGTGGACCGGCAGGGCCATGAGGGCATCGCTCCAGTAAACGATCCGCCGGCGGGCGCTGTTGCGGGGTTCTCCCCGGGAGGTAAGCTCGCGGTTCTCCTCCGCCACGCGGCGCAGGGTCTTGTCAAAGTGACAGCTGCTGCAGTCGAAAGCGTTGGTGCAGTGCTTGTGTTTGACGACCCCGGCCTGCATCCAGATACAGGCCGGGGGGCGGGGATCTTCTTGAACCGTCCGGTACACACCAGCCATGGAAATCACCTCATCCGGTCCTCAAAAAGGTTTTGGTCAGGTCGGTCCAGTTCAACCCAGGCAGATTACCGAAAATATCGGGGCCGAAGCTGCCGCCATCGGCCGCCAGGGGGCCTGCCACCGATTCGACCATTTCCTCCAGGGCACCCACCTCGCCATGCATCCAGTCCACGCAGCCCTCATTGGCCATGAGCAATTTCGCGGCCTTCTTCACGTCCGGAGTGCGCACCAGGAAGAGCCAACCGTCACCATAGGGTTCACGGTGGGCCAGGCCAGGGTTTTCAACCACACGCTGGTTGACCTCGACAATGACGCCGTCCACCGGTGAGCGCACGTCGGCCAGGTTGGCGTCTCTTTTCAGGCCCCAACCCACCTGGTTGTGGTCCAGTTCCTTGCCCATCAGGGGCAGGTCAAAGCCATCGGCTTGCCCGAAGATCTTGTGGCTGAAATCGTCCAGCCCTAATCGAAGGTAGCCGCCACTTTCGATGCGCGCCCAGGTGTGCCCATTATGAAAATGGTAGTCCCGGGGCACGTCGAACCCTTTGACCTGCATCACATCACGCGGCATGGTCTTGGTTTTGGGCGAAAGCGTATCCTCGAAGTATTGGTCGAACTCGCAGGTGCCGCAGGCGTAGTTGTATGGGCAGGAGCGCTGGGGCATGCGACCGGTGAGGCTGTGGCGGCAGACACGCTCGAGGGCCGGTTTGCAACGCATGGCGTCCTGCCAGCTGATCTGCTTGCCCTTGGCCACCTTCATCTGCATGGCCCCGTCGTATTTGCAGGAAATGCAGTCGTAGTAATTGTTGCAGCTCTTGAACTTCACCGCCCCGGCCTGCATCCATAGACAGGGGGTTTCGGCCTGAGCTTGCTTGTCGGGTTTGATCATCCAGACCTGTCCCCCCAACACGGTGCCGATCTCTGTCTGGCGCCCTTGGGCAACGCCAGTTACCTTCTTATATGAGGACCCGTAACCGGTGTTGCTTCTTTTGCTGTCACTTTGTTTTACCGCCATCTGCGTTCTCCTTGAAATGGGTTTATGGGGGATCTCATCTCAGAGTGGGCGGCTTGCCGCCTTGTGTGTTAAGGTATATGAGCAAAGCGTGTGCCACCCCTAAGGAAAACGTGATATCACACTGTTTTTAAACAACAATTAATTGAATTTGGACCCTGTCCCATCCCGAGGCCGCCCGCGGATTGTTGTAAAATTCGACAATCCGCTCAGCCACCCACAAACATCTGGACAATCCCTGCTATCTTATCTATATATTTCAAATGATTACTCGGAATGTCGGTTTTTCCAACAATGGTCGTCGGCTTTTTCAACACCCATTCCAGGCCGGAAGCGCCCTTTACCAGCGGACTGTGTGCAGGCAAGTGTTGACTTGACCGGGGAGGGCATTATTATGGGAGATCTATTATCAACGATTCCAAGTTCAGGTTTCACATCAATCACCAGCCCACACTGGCAAATCGGGCCGCGGCGTTTCGACGCTTGACGGTTGCAGCCAACTCTCACGGAGAAAGGACAGCACCGCATGGATTTTGAAAGTTTGAAGGATCTCATAGCCTTTGCCATTGAAAAAGAGGTCGAAGCGGCTGATTTCTACGAGAAAAACAGCAAAGCTGAATCTATGTCGGGAAAAAAGGAGATGCTTCTGGAGTTCGCCGCCGAAGAGCGCAAGCACCAGCAGTTGCTGGAGACCTACCTCAACCAGTGCGTCAGCGATGGCCTGGAAGGATTCAAGGGCGACGAGTGTATCATCGACGGCCTGGATAACTATAAGTTCAAATGGATCACCGACATCAAGCGCAGCAACTATGTCGACGAGATCGAGTACAAACCGGGCATGGCCTACAACGAGTTGCTTCTGCTGGCCATGAAACGTGAAGAGAATGCCTTGGCGCTCTACAACAAACTGCTCGCCGAGGCGGATACGGACGGCGCCAAGACGCTTTTCAAGATGCTCTGCCAGGAGGAGGCCAAACACAAGCTCTACCTGGAGACGCTGTATGATGATTATATGGCCGAGATGGGCGACTAGCCCCTGCCCCAGTCGGCAGGATCCAGACGCAACTGGGTCCTGCCGTAAGCCCCCTACCCTACGACTCCACGCATCGCAGTGACACCGTGAGCCACCCTGTCAAACCCAAGCTGATTGTCATCTGCGGCCCCACCGGCGTCGGCAAAACCCGTTTTGCCATTGAACTGGCGCGGCGTTTCGACGGAGAGATCATCGGAGCCGACTCCATGCAGATCTATGCGGAGCTGGCCATCGGTACGGCCAAGCCCACGGCACAGGAGCGCGCCCAGGTGCCCCACCATCTGGTGGATTGCGTGCCTCCGGAACAAGATTTTTCAGCCGCCGACTACGGCCACCGTGCCAGGACGGTTGTCGACGAGCTAGTCGATAAGGGAAAACGTCCTTTCGTGGTGGGCGGCACGGGCTTATACATCAAGGCCCTTCTCCACGGCTTGACCAAAGCGGCCCCCAGCGACAAGGCCATCCGCAACCACCTGCGCCGGCAGGCCGCAGATCTCGGTCTGCCGGCCTTGTACAAACGTCTGGAGCTGGTGGATCCCCAGGCGGCCGGGCGAATCCACCCCAACGATGGCTTTCGTATCGTCCGCGCCCTTGAGGTCCACACCCTCACCGGCGGGACTATGAGCGCGGCGCAGCAAGAGCATCGTTTTCCCATCTCGCCCTATTTAGCCCTCAAGCTCGGCCTGCGCTGCGAGCGCTCAGCCCTCTATGCCCGCATTGACGCCCGCGTGGAGGCCATGTTGGCCGAGGGATTCCTGGAGGAGGTCCGCAGCCTGCGCGATGCGGGCATGGATCCCAAGTGTAAAGCCATGCAGGCTTTAGGCTACCGTCACCTCAACGCCTTTTTGGATGATGTTTTAGACTGGACGGAAGCGGTGAGGACCCTCAAACGTGACCACCGCCGCTACGCCAAACGCCAACTGACCTGGTTCAGCGCCGACCGGGAAGTGAAGTGGGTTGATCCCAAAGCGGTTCAGGCCGCGGCTGAAATGGTGGGTGCTTTCCTTGAATGAAGCGGGCGCACCCTTGACGGAACAGAAGTTCCCTCCCCAATTTACCCTCGAGTGCGGCCTCAAGAGAGGCCTCATCTGGACCCGAGTACGCGCTGATCCACGGCCGACACCTTCATCTTGACAAGCGCAAGCCTCGTGAACGAAAATAATACTGGCTGAATTGAATGTTCAACTATGGCTCTACTCGAATGGCGCCCTTATTGCGGCCATCCAATTGGGTCCTTTTTGGCTACGACACCTGACAGATTGCTCTTAGAACGCATGCCGGAGGCGTCAGCCCAATGGTGGGTATCCGTACTCTGCTTCTTCTCTTGATCTTGACCCTTGCGGCTGCGACGGCAACGAGCCGCCCCGCCTTCGCCCAGGGCCAGCGTGTCCTGGTCATCATGAGCTATGACGCGGGCTATGTCTGGGAGCAAGACATTAGGAGCGGCATCCAAACCCTCCTTGCCAACCAGGCCCATTTGCGTTTCTTCTACATGGACACCAAAAACGACTTTCCCGGCGGCGGCCACAAGGCGCGCGCGGCGCTGGCAGTTTTCAACGATTTCAAACCCCATGGGGTCATCGCCGCGGACGACAACGCCCAATCCCTCTTCGTGGTCCCCTACTTGCGCAACAAGGTGGACACCCCCGTCATCTTCTGCGGGGTCAATGCTGGACCCGAAACCTATGGCTACCCGGCCGCAAACGTCACCGGGGTGGTTGAAAGATTGCACATCCGTGAAACGATTGCCTTTGCCCAAATGCTCAGCTCGGGAATCAAGACCGTGGGATTTTTGACCCGTCCAAATCCGACCACCGCCGCCATCCTGACCCAGATCGAAAGCGAGCGGACCTCCTATTCGGTCAACTCTCTGCCCATCTCTCAGGTGAACACCCTCACAGAGGCCGTTGAAGCGGTGGACCGCTTGCGGCGGCGGTGTGATGCCCTCTACCTGGTCAACCTCAACGGTCTGCTCGACGAGAAGGGCGCCCCCATGTTGGAACCCGATCTCATCGGACCGCTATGCAAGCGTTTCGGAAAGCCGACCATGGGCTCGAGCCCCTATCATGTGAAAGCGGGCGCCTTATTGACAGTGGCCAATAGTGGTCACGAACAGGGAGAGCTGGCCGCTAGGATGCTGATCACCCACCTTGCGGGAACCCCCCTCGTCGAGCTACCCATCTCACACAACCGCAAGGGGCAGCGCATGATCAACCTGAGTACCATGCGGGCCTTGGGAATCCAGCCGGTGCCGGCGACCCTGGTAGGGGTGACTTTTTATGAAGGTGAATAGGTCGACATCCCCTTCCATAGAAACAGAAGGCCACTGCAGATGCCGGCCGGACAAGGTCGACGGGCGGGGAAGACCTATTCTGTTGACAGAGGCCTGCCGACTATTGGGTCTACTGATCGTCGTTCTGACGCTGCTGGCCCCCAAGGCGCTGGCGGCGACACAACGGCCGAAGATACTGGTCGTGATGAGCTATGCCGTGGACAGTGAATGGTGTCAGGCCATACGCCAGGGGATCGGTGATCGCCTGGCCGAGAGTTGTGATCTGTTCTACGAATACATCAACTCCAGAACAGCACCCGAGTCCATCGCCCAACGAGCGGCGGCGGCCTTCAGCCGCTTTCAGAAGCTGAAGCCCCAGGGCGTCATCGCCGCGGACGACAGTGCCCAGACCCATTTCGTCATCCCCTACCTGCGCAACAAGGTCGACACGCCGGTGATCTTCTGCGGCGTCAACGCAGCACCCGACGCTTATAATTACCCGGCTAAAAATGTCACCGGCATTTTAGAGCGCTACCACATCGGCGAGACCATCGCTCTGCTGCAATTGCTGGTTCCGGGGGCCCAGCGTGTGGCCTTCATCGGGGCGGATTCACCCACCGGACGACCGATGATCGACCAGGCAAGAAAAGAGGTCTCCGACCTGCCCTTGAGCCGCACCCGTTTTGACGTCGTCAAAGATATGGCTGAGCTCAAGCAGCTCCTGATCGGCATCAGAGGCGACTATGACGCCCTCTATCTGAGTTTGCTCCTGGGGCTTAAGGATGAAAAGGGGGCGCTGATCTCAACACGCAGTATCATCCACACCATCACCACCACCTTCGGCAAGCCGGTGGTCTCTGCGGCGCCCTATGATCTGCCCCATGGTGTTCTCTGCTCGGTGGTGCATACGGGGGAGGAACAGGGTCGCCTGGCCGCCGACCTCATGGCTCAAGCCCTCTCGGGGGTCCCCGTCGCCCAACTGCCCATTGCGCGCAACTACAACGGCCAACGCGTCATCAACGTCACGGCCATGCAAAACCTGGGCATCCACCCACGCCCCATACTGCTGCGGGGGGCCAAACTGATTCGCAGCGCCCCCTGACCACGGGAACTAAACCGGCGGTGGAAGAACCGAATGATTCACGGACGCAAGCCGGCCGCATCACAAACGCCAATAGCGCAGGATGCATAGATGAAGCGACGCTCATGGATGGGCAAAATACGCCTGAAATTATCCACCCGCCTGACCCTCCTCAATGTGACGATCTGTCTGGGGATCGGGCTGATTATCGCCATCCAGTTTGTCTCCTACTACACGGTGGAAGATCTGCTGCGCGAGATCTCCAACGACCACATGGACCAGGTGGTCCACAACGCTCAAAACGGCCGCGATCTGGCCAAAATCGTGACGGACATCGACCTTCTCAATCACCATTTCTATAACCAGGACGAGCAGCTAAAGCTCGAATCCGGACGCATCCTCTCGGATATGACCCTCCTGAGCCAGACCAATCGGGACCCCGCCATCGGCAAGGCGCTGGATGCCTTCACCGTGGCTTTTGGCACCTTTATAGAACACTGCCACCAGGTCAACGCCGTCCTGGCCGAGCGCAGAGCCAGTGACAATGAATTGCACAACCAACTCGAGGCCCTCGAAGAGACCGTCGCCGACCAGATGATCACCCTCACCCTGGCGGGAGAAGATACGACCTTTATCGAACAGCTCTCCCTCCTGATTTTCGGTTATCGGGAGAGCCTCCTGGCCATCGGCAAACGCTTCGCCGAACTGGAAATCGCCCACTTCACCGACCTCTTCGCCGGACCGGAGCGACCGATTCTGGCCATGCTGGGCGACCTCAGGCTGCGCCTGCGGACCCTCACCGCGTCCGACCAGGCGGTCCAACAGCTCGCCCTTGACCTGCGTCGGGGAATCGATCGCTATTCCCGAACCATGCAGGCCCTCAACGCCGCCATGCTCAGCCTGCGCCAGGCGCGCCAGACCATGCGCGAAAGCCAGAAGCGGTTGATCACCACCATGGCCATTGTCGACAACCAACTGGCTGAGAGCGCCGAGCAGGTGGATCAGGTCATCAAGGACCAGTTGCAGCGCACCGGCCTCATGGTTGGCACCCTGGCCCTGGCCATCCTCGTTGGCCTGGTCATGGCCAGCACCATACTCCTGGTCAGACATGTGCGCAGCCCCATGGCGGCCATCCAGACCGGTATCGCCAACTTCAGCAAGGGGCGCCTGGATACGCCCATCGACCTGAATCGGCAGGATGAGTGGGGCATCATAGAGAATGCCCTCAATCATATGGCCCGGGATCTCAAGGCCAGCTATGCCGCCCTGGAGATCTCAGAGCAAAGCTACCGCAGCATCTTCGAAAATGTGAACGAGGGCATCTACCAGACTGAAACCACCGCCAGCGGCAGCTACTTCACCAAGGCCAACCCAGCCTTGGCAAGGCTTCTGGCATACGAATCACCCCAAGCGGTGATCCAGGCCTATGACGATCTGAGCACCCAACTCTTCGTCGATCCCGGGGACCGTGAACGCCTCCTGGCGACCCTGAAACGCGAGAAGACCGTGAGCGGCTTCGAGTGCCAGCTCAAAGACAGCAACGGCCGACACCTGTGGATGGCCATCAGCGCCCACCTGACCGCCGATGATGGTGACCGCCACATCACTCTCGAAGGAACCATGCTGGACATCAGCACCCGCAAACGAGCCGAAGAGGAGATGCACCGCCTGCGCAAACTGCTCAAGAACATCACCGACTCCATGCCGTCGGCCCTCGTGGCGGTGGATGCCGAAGGCTGTGTGACCCAGTGGAACCGCGAGGCCGAACGCCTCACGGGCACACCAGCCGCCGAGGCCCAGGGCCGCCCCCTGAGAGAGGTCTTCCCCCAAATCAAAGATCTGGAAACCCGCATCAAAGATGCCATCGCCCAGCGCCCCTTCGAGCCCCAGGTCACGGTGACAAATTTGATTGACGGAAAAGAGGTGATCAACGACATTACCATCTATCCTTTGATGGCTGATGGCATTGCGGGTGCGGTAATCCGCCTCGATGACGTCACCGATCGTATCCGCATGAAGGAGATGATGATCCAATCGGAAAAAATGCTTAGTGTGGGCGGCCTGGCCGCCGGGATGGCCCATGAAATCAACAACCCCCTGGCGGGAATTCTGCAAAACGTCCAGGTGATCGAAAATCGCCTCCTTAAGGATCTGCCCAAAAACCACCACACGGCCGCGAATTGTGGGATCGATCTGACGGCCCTCGGCCGCTACCTTGAAGCGCGGGGGATCCCAGGGATGCTCTCGGCGGTGAGCGATTCGGGCAAACGTGCGGCGCACATCGTGGACAACATGCTCAGCTTTGCCCGTAAAGGCGAGTCGGTGGGTTTACCCAATGATCTGGCCGCCCTCATGGACCTTACCATCGAACTGGCCGAGAATGATTATGACCTGAAAACAAAGCTCGACTTTCGCCATATTCGCATCGTTAAAGCCTACGACGCGACCCTTCCGCCAGTACCCTGCAACAGCAGCAAAATTCAGCAGGTGCTCCTCAACCTGCTTCGAAACGGCGCCCAAGCCATGGCGGCACAAATGACGCCGTCCGCGGCACAAATGACGCCGTCCGCGGCACAAATGACGCCGGCCGCGGCACAGATACCGCCGTCCGCGGGTGTGGAGGTGGCCAGGCCTCCCCAGTTCACCCTACGGATCCAGAGGGCCGGCAAGATGGCCCGCATCGAAATTGAAGACAATGGCATCGGCATGGATGAGGCGACTCGGAAACGCGCCTTCGAGCCCTTTTTCACCACCAAGGAGGTGGGCGTGGGCACGGGTCTGGGGCTCTCGGTGTCCTATTTTATTATCACCGAAAACCACAAAGGGAGAATGTCAGTGACCTCCCAACCTGGAAAAGGGTCAACATTTCGCATCGAACTGCCGATGAATTCACATGGAGAAAGATGAAAATAACTGGCCCCCCATTGCGTCCCACGGTATTGAAAGATGGCTGAATAGTAAAATTTGGTAAATGGGAGCGAAGTACCTATGCAGGTCTTAATCATCGACGACGAAGCATCCATCCGCAACAGCATGAGCGAGTATTTTGTAGATTTCGGTATCGATGTCACCGCCGTGGGGAGCGCCGAAGCGGCACTGAAGGTCCTCGCCGACCGCACCTTTGATGTGGCCGTTGTGGATATTCGCCTGCCGGGGGTCGATGGCGATGCCCTCATCCTCAAGGCCCATGATATTGTCCCAACCCTGCGGTTCATCATCCATACCGGGTCGGTGGAGTATCGTCTCAACAACGCCCTGAAGTCCATCGGCTTGACCAAAACGCACATCTTCATCAAACCCGTCGCCGATCTGGCAACCCTGGTGGCTGCCGTTCAAAGCTTGTCAGACCACCCCCAGCAGGAGGCGTCATGAACAGCGATGGAGGAGCCCTCATTCTGACCATCGACGATGAAGCCAGTATTCGTTCCAGCTTCAGAAACTACCTCGAAGATTTCGAATACTGCGTAGTGGAAGCCGAAAACGGTCGCCAGGGACTGGAGCTGTTTCACAACGCCAAACCAGACCTGCTCCTGGTGGATCTGCGTATGCCCGAGGTGGACGGCTTGGAGGTCCTCGAAGAGGTCCACCGCGAGCGACCGGAGACCCCCATTATCGTCGTATCGGGCACCGGCGTCATCAGCGATGTGGTCGACGCCCTGCGCAAGGGGGCTTGGGATTACCTGCTCAAACCCATCGAGGATCTGTCAGTCCTCCACCACGCCGTCAAAAAGGCCCTGGAACGCGCCCAACTCCTCAGCGAAAACAAAGTCTATCAACAGCGTCTCGAGCAACTGGTGGAGGCCCGCACCCGGCAACTCAAAGAGGCCCATGAGGAGTTGCGCCAATCCCACCAGGACCTCAAGCAAAGCGAATCCAAGTACCGCCTCCTTTTCGAGACCATGCTGCACGGTTTCGCCTTCCATGAACCAATCTACGACGAAGATCAGAACCTTGTTGACTGTCGCTTCATCGAGATCAACCCTGCCATGGAGACGATATTTCAATACCCCACGGACCAAATCGCCGGCCAGAATCTGTGCAGCCTCCTACCCGCTAGCGGTAAAATTTGGATCGAGACCTGTGGTCAGTCTCTCCGGACTGGCAAAGCCACCCGTACAGAAATTTTCATTCCCGAAATCGAAAAACATCTCGATATCCTGGCCTTTGATCCCGGCAGCGGCCATATGGTTACCTTGATGGCGGATGTCACCGACCGAAAACGGCTGGAGAATCAACTTCTGCGGGCGCAGAAAATGGAGGCCATTGGAAATCTGGCAGGGGGTATTGCCCACGATTTCAACAATATCCTGGGTGGGGTCATGGGATACGCCGAACTGGCCAAGATGCAGATGGATAACCAGGAACAAGAGGCCGCCTATAAAATCGATCAGGTCCTTCACTCCTGCGAACGGGCCAAGGATCTGGTGCAACGCATCCTCAGCTTCAGCCACGAGCAGAAATCCGAGCGCAACCCCATCCAGGCTCACGCTGTCCTGGATGAAGTTCTCAAGCTCATCCGCGCCGCCCTGCCAACCACCATCGACATCCGCAAAGAGATCCGCGCGGAACGAGACACTATCCTGGCCGACTCAACCCAGATGCATCAGATCCTGATGAACCTGTGCACAAACGCCCATCATGCCATGCGCGACCAGGGCGGCACCCTCACCGTGGCTCTGGACAACGAGGCCCTCGACCTAGATGAAATCAAGGAACGTAACCTCAACCTGATCCCCGGAGACTACCTCAAACTCACCGTGGCCGACACTGGCCATGGGATTCCGGATAAGCTGATCAACCAGATTTTCGATCCCTACTTCACCACCAAGAAGCGCGGCGAGGGCACCGGCCTGGGGTTGGCCATCGTCCTGGGCATCGCCAGCGCCCATGGTGGCGGCGCCAACGTCATCAGCGAGGAGGGCAAAGGCACCTGTTTCGAAGTCTTCCTGCCCCTCAACGATAGCGATTTAGTGGCAGCCCCTCCGACCACCCAATCCCAGAAGCCCAAGGGCAGAGAGCGCATCCTCTTCGTGGATGACGAGGAGATCTTGGTGGAAATCGGTACCGAAATGTTGCAGACCCTGGGGTATACCGTGACTGCCAAAGGGAACCCCATCGAGGCATGGGAGTGCTTCCAGGCCGCTCCCAAACAGTTCGACCTCTTGGTGACCGATCTGACCATGCCGGGCCTCACAGGTACGCAGTTGGCCAAAAAGATGATCGACCTACGCCCCGATTTTCCGGTGGTCATCACCACAGGCAATAGTGCCGAGCTGAGCGCCATGATCTCAAAGCCCAGTCATATCAGAGGCTATATTCCCAAACCCATGGTTTTGGGGGAGCTGGCCCGGGCCGTCCGCCGGGCCCTGGATCAGGAGTGACCTCTGAGGCTTGAGATCCAATCTGACCATACGTCAATTCACTTTTCTTAACGCCAATAGCCCTGTTAAGCCGAGGACCACACGTCTGCTATGCCCACAACGGTCACACCCCCCGGAATAGACGCAACCTGCTGTCCCCTGAGCGGCCTGCCCATCCTGCGCCGACCCGAGTGGACCAACCTGGAATTTGACACTCACTACCGATTCTCCACGGCCCTCATAGGTGACCGCATCATCTACAACCAGCCCGTAGGAAATGCCACTGAATCCACCCTCGAGAAAGCCCTGGACCTGACCGACAGGGTCTGTGAAGAGCTGATCCCCCCAGACCAGACTTACGTGCACCTCTCCGATTACCGCATGGTACGGGGCGTTTCCAGCGGCGGCCGCAAATACTTTATTGAATACATGCTGGCCAGGACGCGTCTTGCGGGCTTTATCATCTTCGGCGCATCACCCCTCATGCGCATCATCATCAAGTTGGGTCAGAAGATTGGGCCGACCAAGCTGATCCCTGTCTTCGAGGTGCGAACCTATGCCCAGGCCATGGATAAGGCCCTCGAACTATTGGGACAAACCGTGACGACGGGTAAAGCCACCAAGGGTGAGGGCCAAATCGGGAATTCTGAGGACGAAAATATCTGTCACCAAGCCCCACGTCATGTGCGTCAACGCATCGACAAGGGCCGTCTCGTACTCTCCGCCCCCCATTGGCGCTTCCAGAGGGAGGGCTTCTGGGTGGAAAACGAGCTGATCGACCACCATATTCTTTTGATTCGTATCGGTGGGGTCATGCACTCCGAAGACATCGACCAGATCGACGCCCTGCGGCACTGCATCCGCAGGGACACCGGCCTCGAAAACGGCTTCCCCGTCATCATTGCCGACGTCGGCGGACTGCGCTACAACAGCCGCGGGACGCGCCAGCGCTCGATGCAAGTTCTCAAAGCCTGGCACAAGCAATACCCCATCGAGCTCTACATCTTCTCCAGCCCCAGCCGCTGGATCAAAGCGGCGGTGGCGTTGGCTCGCCCCTTCATGCCCTTCAGGGTGAGGCTGGCCGACAACCTAGAAGAAGCGCTGAACCTGGCGGCACCCGAACGCCGCAGCCCCTCTCGACTTAGCCGTTTCGAGCGTCTGCTTCGAAAGCTAAAGCGCAACAAGCGACTCGAGATCGAAGCGTATCGGGACCAGCTGCTCCAGTACCTGGGAGATATCGATTGGGAGAAGGACGGCTCGCCAAAACCGTTTGCCGATCCCAGCGAGCATCTCATGGGCCCGGTCTTCGAGGCCATCGCCCTGCTCAAGACCGAACTGGATGAAGTCTTCGCCGAACGGCACGCCATGGCCGATGCGCTCAAGCAGAGTCAGCAGCGCTTCAACGAGGTCATGACCCACTCCCGAGACCTTTTGTTAAAACGCGACATCGCCACGGGCGCCTATAAGTACATCAGTGAATCCGCAAAAGAGCTCCTTGGCTATACACCGGAAGAGTTTCAGGCCATGGGGTTAGAGGGGGTTTTAGAACTGATCCACCCCGAGGACCGGAAGCGCTATCAGTCCTTTTTCGAGGGCCTTCTGGGCGATGGTGACCACCTACCCCAGGAGCACGCCATCGAATACCGTATCCGTCACAAGGAGGGCCGCTACATCTGGATCAGCGACAGCCATGCCATCCTGCGGGATGAAACGGGGCGCCCCACTCAGGTGATCGCCAGCATTCGCGATATCCAACGCAGTAAAACCATGGAGGCAGAACGCCTGCGCATGGCCAAACGCCTGCAGCATTCCGGCAAACTGGAGGCGGTCAGCACACTGGCGGGGGGCATCGCCCACAATTTCAACAACCTGCTCATGACTATCCTGGGCAATGTGGAGATGGCTCGCATGCAGTTGGACGCCGACTCGCATATCAATCCACGCATCGATGCCATCCAGACGGCGGCCGATCGCGCCGCCGAGCTGAGTACCCTCATGCTGACCTATGTGGGCCAGGGCAAGATGAGCTTCGACACCTTGGATCTGAAAGCCCTGGTGGGTGAAATGGTACGGGTCCTCAAGGCCACCATCCCCCACGCGGATCAACTGCAACAGGGGGTCATCAACGAGCAAACCTTTATTTCAGGGGATCCGGGCAAGATCGGCCAGGTGATCACCGACGTGGTGACCAACGCCATCGAGGCCACCACTGACGAGACCCGCAGGATCACCCTCCAGACGGGCCGTTGCCACTGCGACGCGGCCTTCTTCGAGCAGCGTGCGGCTTACGAGCAGTTGCCAACGGGAGACTATGCCTACGTCGAAATCAAGGACAACGGGGTGGGCATGGATGGCCAGACCCTGGAGAAGGTCTTCGATCCCTTTTTCACCACCAAATTCACCGGACGCGGCCTGGGGTTGGCCGCCTCGGTAGGCATCATGCGGGCCCACCAGGGCACCATCGTACTGACCAGCCATCCCAACCAGGGCACCACCGTTACCATCCTCTTCCCACCGGCCGCGGCACCCGCCGCCACCCAACCCATCTCACACGCCGGGACCTTCGTACGCCCCCGCAGCGATGCGGATGCGTGTAACACCGTCCTCCTCGTGGACGATGAACCCATGGTAATCGAGGTGGGCGAGATGATGCTTGAAGCGATCGGATTCGACATCCTCACGGCTGCCGACGGCATCGAGGCGCTGGAGCGATTCAAACACCACCGCGAGGAGATCGTCCTCATCATCCTCGATCTGACCATGCCGCGTATGGACGGATTTGAAACCTTCCACGAGATATGTAAAATCGCACCGAAGATCCCCATCATCATTTCGTCGGGTTACACCCGCGGACAGGTGCGCCAGCAGTTCCGCCATCAGGAACCCAGCGCCTACCTAAAGAAGCCCTTCCGCATGGATCGCCTGGCCGACACCATCCGCAGAGTACTGACCCCTGGCCAGGAAAAACATTGATGGGCTCAACAGCTGTAGGATCTCTTCTCCACTCGATTTTCGGATATCAGATTTAGATTCAGGGGATATTCGCCGTCCATCACGACACCCGGGCTTGCTAGCGGAATCAATAAGGGCTACACTATAGGCGCATAATTGAGAAGCACAGATCTGCAGAGATAGTTACGCCAGCGCATTCGCACAGCGGCAATGGCAAGGGAGAGATAGATGAAGGAAGGCGCCCCGCCCCACGTTCTGGTCATCGATGATGAGAAGGCCATCCGGGACAGCTTCTCCAATTACCTGGAAGATTGTAACTATCGCGTCTCCTGTGCCGAAAACGGAAAAATCGGCTTAGAGCTGTTTCGAACCACTGCGCTCGATTTGATTCTGGTGGATTTGCGCATGCCCGTCATGAACGGCCTTGAAGTCCTCAAACACGTCCATGCTGAAGCCCCCGACCTCCCCATCATCGTGGTGTCGGGCACCGGCCAGATGAGGGATGCCGTCAAAACCCTCCACCTGGGCGCCTGGGATTATCTGCTCAAACCCTTGGTGGACCTTTCAGCCCTCGACCATGCCGTCGATAAGGCCCTCGAACGCGCCACCCTGCTCCAACAAAAACGCGCCTACCATGAGCATCTGGAAGAAGAGGTCACCCGTCGCACGGCAGAGCTAGAGAATGCAAACCGGGACCTCAACCAGATCAATACCCGCCTGCGCCGTCTGGTGGGAACCACCGCCACGCTCTCTCAGCACGACGACCCCCACCGGCTCGGTGAGGACCTGCTGCAGGCTTTCGGAAACCATATGCGCGCCACCGGGGGCAGCCTCTACCTGGCGGAACCCGAGGGCCTGCGCCTGATTCACAGCCTCGACCCCGGTCACGCACCTGCATTCATCGGCTTTCCGCTGAAAGAGGGCTCGGTTTACTACCGGCTCATCAACGAGGGCAAACCCCTCCTGATCAACCACCTCGCCACTCAGGCCCAGATGACGACCAGTGGATGGGAGGGCTACAGCGACGACTCGGTGCTGGCCTTTCCCTTGCCCAATGAAAAGGGACAGATCATCGGCGTTCTCTCTCTGCACAGCAAGCGGCGGCCGCCTTTTAGATCCCAGGATCGGGAAGTGGGGGCAATTCTAGCGGCTTATGGCAGCGAAGGGATCAAGGCCACCCGCAGCACCACCGCCCTCAGGGAAAGCGAAGAGCGTTTTCGCAAGATCACCCTTTTCGCCAAAGACGCCATCATCATGATGGACATGGATGGATGCATCTCCTTCTGGAACAAGGCCGCTGAAGAAATTTTCGGTTTCAACGAAGAGCAGGCCCTGGGGCACGTCCTGCACGATCTGATCGCCCCCTCGGAGGTGCGCCGGACCTACCGCGACACCTACCCCATCGCGCGCAGCAGCAGCGCCTTGTTAAAAACCGGTAAGCATGTGGAACTGACCGCACGTCATAAAAACGGTCACACCTTCCCCATCGAACTCTCCCTCTCCGCACTCAAACTCACCGGCAACTGGCATCTGGTGGGCATCATCCGCGACATCAGCCGCCGCAAGGAGACCATTGAAAAGCTCCAGGCCAGTGAGCGCAAGGTACGCAGCTACCTTGACACCGCCCCGGACGGCATCTTCGTCACCACCACCCACGGGGACTATGTGGAGATCAACCAGGCTGCCTGCCGCATGACGGGGTATAACGAAATCGAGTTGCTGGACCTCAACCTCATCGACCTGACCCCGCCCGAGAGCCAGCGTCACATCTTCAATTACTTCGAGCAGGTGGTCCAGAAAGGGCGTGTCATCGGCGAGTGTGCCTTTATACGCAAGGACCGCAGCCGGGGATTCTGGACTATTCACGGGGTGCGTCTGAGCGAGAACCGCTTTCTGTGGTTCACCAAGGATGTCACCGAAGAGCGCCAGCTCGAGAAGCAATTGCGCCAGGCCCAGAAGATGGAATCCATCGGCACCTTGGCTGGTGGGATCGCCCACGACTTCAATAATATCTTGAGCTCTATCCTGGGCTATACCGAGTTGACCCTGGCGGTCATGCCGGAAGAAGAGTCGCAGCTCAATCACTATGTCAACGCCATCCTCAAGGCGGGCGAACGGGCCCGCGACCTGGTGGGCCAAATCCTCACCTTCAGCCGCCAAGGTGAACAGATCCAGGCTCCGGTGCAGGTCCACCTCATCGTCAAAGAAGCGCTCAAATTGCTGCGTTCCTCTCTGCCATCGACCATCGAGATCCGCCAGAAGGTCATCGACGCCGGCTCCACCATGGCCGACCCCACCCAGATCCATCAGGTCATCATGAACCTGTGCACAAACGCCTACCACGCCATGGAGGAGGAGGGTGGCCTCCTCAAGGTCCAACTGGAACGCACCGAGTTGGAAGATCCGGCTCTGCTTAACACCTTCTCCCTGGCGGCCGGTATCTATCTCAAGCTCACTGTGGAAGACACCGGCAAGGGGATGCCCCAGAACGTCATCGACCGCATCTTCGACCCCTACTTCACCACCAAAGAGAAGGGCAAGGGCACCGGTCTGGGCCTGGCCGTCGTGCACGGTATTGTGCGCAGCCACCAGGGCGCCATCCAGGTAACCAGCGTCCCCGGCGAGGGCACGACCTTCGAAATCTACCTGCCGGCCAGCGGCATTCATGACATCCCCGAGATGCCGCTGGCCTCTCCCCTGCCCACAGGCAATGAACGCATTCTGCTGGTGGACGACGAAACGGAGATCGTGGCCATCGAACAGCAGATGCTCGAACGCCTGGGTTACACGGTCAAAGCATGCTCCGACAGTATCGAGGCCCTCAAACACTTCCAGGAGAATACTCAAGCCTACGACCTGGTGATCACCGATCTCACTATGCCCGGCCTGACGGGCGACCGCCTCACCGTGGAGATGCTCAAGGTGCGCCCCGACCTACCCATCATCCTGTGCACCGGTTTCAGCGAGATGATGAACGAGCAGAAAGCCAAGTCTCTCGGCATCACCAAGTATCTGATGAAGCCCGTCTCCATGGTGGATTTTGCCATGGCCGTTCGCCAGGTGCTGCTCTAAACCCAGTTGCACCCTTATCCCTCAACCGCCGGTGAACGCGGAATGTCTATACGAAAGATCGTCCCCTTGCCGGGCTGTGACCGCACCGAGATCTGTCCGCCGTGCTGTTCGACCACCTGGTTGGCCACGAAGAGGCCCAGGCCGGTGCCGCTGCGCCCCTTGGTGGAGAAGAAGACGGTGAAGAGTTTGGCGATGGTCTCTTGATCCATGCCCACGCCGGTGTCGGCTACCAGGAAACTGACCTGCTGGGCATCGGCCGTCGCCGTAAAACTGATCCTGGCAGCAGAGTCACCGTCCGCCGACCCGCATGCGTCCATGGCGTTCTCCAGGATGTTTGCCAAGGCCGCCCGCAAGTAGTCGTGGTCAATGGTGAATTCGCCCATCTCCTCGTCATGCTCGGTGAAGAAGTCGATCCCATGGCTAGCCAATTTGGCCGCCATGGACTGGGCCACCTCCTCCACAAAGGCTTCCACAGGCACCGACACATAATTGAAGTTACGTTTTTTGGTGTAGAAAAGAATGTCGAGCATCAGCTTGCGGATACTCCCCACAGCCCGTTTGACGATTCCCCAACCCTCCTCGACTGTATCGTCCTGCTTATGGGCGAAGCCCGATTCCACCAGATAGAGCCCTCCGTCCAGGGTGGTGAGGAGCCCTTTGATGCCGTGGGAGATGGAGCCGATCATCATCCCAAGGGAAGAAAGGTGGTCCTTCAACTCGGCCTTTTCCTGGACCAGCTGCTCCAGGCGTTCGGTGTAGGCTGACAGCTGGCGGCGTAAGACGATGCGCTCTTCGGCCCGCCGTAGTGCGATCTCCAGCGCATCGACGTTGATGGGCTTGGTGATGAAATCGGTGGCTTCATTCTTAAGGCTCATGATGGCCAGATCGAGATCACCGTGGCCGGTGATCATGATCACCTCGGTTTCGGGGTCCGCCGTTTTGATACGCCTGAGCAGCTCGATACCGTCCATACCTGGCATCTTGATGTCGGTGATTACGATGGGGGGGCAGCTCTTCAGGAAAAGAGGCAGCGCCGTGGTGCCGCTGTTGGCGGTCTCAACCAGGTAACCAATATCCGTAAGAGCCAGGGTGAGCACCTCGCGAATATCTGCCTCATCATCTACCAGAAGCAGTTTTTTCTCTACCACAGGCAGTTGCATGCCGCCTCCTTACCCACCAGGGGTGGTCGGCTGGACCGGCTGAGCCGAGGAAGACTCGGGAATGGGGAAGGTCAGTACAATGCAGGCTCCGCCACCCGCGAACGGATGGGCCCGGATCGTCCCACCGCACTCCTTGACGATCCCATAACTAATGCTGAGCCCCAGGCCGGTGCCCTTGCCAGGCTCTTTGGTCGTAAAAAAAGGTTCGAACAGACGCTCGGCCATCCCCTCCGGCAGACCGATACCCGAATCGCAGACTTCACAAACCACGCGTGCATCCTGCTGACGGGTGGTGATGACAATCCGATCGTTGGCGATCCCCCCTGCTGGCGGAAGCAGTTTGGCCGTGATGGCGTCGCGAGCGTTAATCAGGAGGTTGATGAAAACCTGCTCCAGGCGCCCCGGGTCGGCCATTATCTTGGGCAACTCAGGAGCCAACTGCCAGTCCACCGCGATGCCGCGCACCTTGAGCTGCTGGCTGAAGATGTCGAAGGCGCTCTCCAGCACGGTGTGCAAATGGACGTGGCTCAGAACCGTCTCCGCCTTGCGGGCGAACTGGCGCATGTGGTGGATGATCTTGGTCGCCCGGTCGGCGTTATTGTCGACCTTCTCCACCAAGGTCTCGAGCACATCCATCTGGGGAAGCTGGCCTTGGTGGATCTTCTTCAGACAGAAGCTGCTGGCGGTCTTGATTACCGAGAGGGGTTGGTTGAGTTCATGGGCGATGCCAGTGGCCATCTCCCCCAGGGTGGCCATTTTGGAGGCTTGAATGAGCTGCTGCTCGGCCTCCAGACGCTTGGTGATGTCGCTGGTCGTCACCAGAAGCACTTCCCGCCCGGCATACTCCGAGGGGGACACCCGGATATTGACCCATAGAAATTTGCCGCTTTTGGTCTTCTGACGGGCTTGTTGGAGAACAGTGGCGGTGACCAGTTTGAAGGCGAAATCGTCGCGTTCGTCCGCGGCGAAGAGATCCAGAAAGGATCGCCCCACCAGCTCTTCGACGTTGTACTCATACACATTAGTCACACTATGGTTGCCGTCCAAAATCTCCAGGCTGTGCTTATCCAGGACAAAAACGGGATTGGGGATATTGTTGAAGGTCGCGTGGTATTTGCGCTCGGAGCGCTCCAGATCAATCTCCAGTTGGCGCCGCTCGGTGATGTCCAGGGAGATCTCCATGGCGGCGACGATCTCACCCGCCTCATCGAAGATGGGCGAGGTTTTGACGATCCAGTAGGACTCGGTGCCGTCTTTGTTGATGCCGCGCTCCTCAGCGGCGTAGGATTGCCCGTCTTGAAACGTCTTCTCCACCGGGCAGACCTCGCACTTGCAGTCACGTCCTTTGTAGGCTTTGAAGCAATAGTCTCCTGGCTGGGGGGCGAAGCGCCCGGCGAACTCGTGGTTGTAGTTGAGCAGACGGTAATTGCGGTCCTGGACGGTGATCAGACAGGGCACCTGCTCGAAAAGATTTTGATACTCCTTGCGCTGTTTGTTGAGCTTGGCGTGGTTGCGGCCGATCTCCGAGCCCATGTGATTGATGGCGTCCGCCAAAAGGCCCATCTCGTCCACCTGACTGACGGTCACCGTGGTGCCGTAATCGCCACGGGCGATCTTGCGGGTGCCGTCGATGAGTCTTTGAATGGGATAGTTAACGAAGCGCAGGACGAAGAGGAAAAGAAAGGCCGAAGTGCATACAAACACCGAGAGGGTCTGACCGAGGATGCCCCCCTCGAGTTGCTGAATCTCCTTGTCGGCGGCCGCCAGGCTAACCACCAGGTCCAGGGCCCCCAGAATCTGTTTGTCCTCGGGATGAAAATGACAGTCGGCGGTGGCACAACCCGGTTCGTTGCGGATGGGGCTGATGATCCCCAGGAGGCGATAGCCCTCGGGAGAAGTAAAGATACGCACCCGGTCTCCCAGGTCGAGATCGATACGGGGCGGATCAGAGCGATGACAGATATTGCAAGCCTCGTCTCCGATCTGGGTCACCGCCTCCACCTCCTCACGGTGGTTGGAGAACTTTATCTGACCGCCCTTGTTGTATAGCCGGATGTTCTCAATCTCCTTCTGCCGCCCAATATTGGTAATGATCTGATTGATGTCGTCGCGCGAGTTGAGCATCATGGCGTAGTGGGTGCCCTGACGGATGGTCGTGGTCAGGCGGTCCACCCCGCTGATGATGTTGGCCATGGCCTTTTGCTTCTGGAAGCCGATGTTGACGAAGGCCCAGATGGACATGGAGACCAGCAGCACGACACCCACCGTGAGGATCAGCTTGAAGGCCAGGCGGTGATGTATCGGCGGTAAGGGATTGAACATCGCTGGCCTCCTTTTACTAGCATGAAGATTAACGCAACGCCTTTCTCAACCACCCAAGGGCATAAAGATGCCCTTTGAGAACTTCTTCATGGCTTTCATGGTTGCTCCTTTTCACATTCAGGCAACCGCCCGGGTCAAGCGCGACTTCAGCCCCTCCGTAAGGGCCAGATTCAGCGAGAGCCCCACAGCCTCCGCCTCCAGACCCATGGCCAGCCCAAGCAGCTGGGACAGGTAGAGCACCGGGATGGAGAGGTCTTGGCCCGCTCGGCGGGAGACGGCCCCCTGATATGCCTCCAGGTTCAACTGGCACATGGGGCAAACCGTCACTATCAGATCCGCCCCGCGGGCATCGGCCAAGATCGCTTCCACCAGCTTGAGCCCCACCGCCCGTTTGGTGGTCAAGTGGGAGGCCCCGCAGCAGCGCGCGCCCATCTCCCAGTGGAACACTTCGGCCCCCATGGCCTGGATGAGGGCTTCCATGCTGGTGGGCTTCTCGGGATCGTCAAACACCGCATAGGGCCGCAGGCACTGGCAGCCGTAATAAGTGGCGACCTTGAGGCCAGTGAGCTGTTGCCTCACCCGATTGGCCACGACCGCGGCGCCCACGTCCACGGAGAGCACTTCCAGCAAATGGTGGACACCGGCCGACGCCTTGAGGCTCAGGCCCTCGTCGGCCAGCACCGTGTTAAGACGCTTCTTGAGCTCAGGGTTGGCCGAGCCCTCCACTGCGGCCCGCTTGAGGTTGAGGTAGCAGGCGCTGCAGGGCACCAGGATATCGGTACCCGGAGACTGGGCCTCAGCCAAGGCCAGGTTGCGGGCCCCCAGGGCCAGGGACAGCAGCCGACTGCTCGCCTCGGCGGCGCTGGCCCCGCAGCAGGTCCAATCCTCAATCTCGGTGAGGCCGATCCCCAGGTGCGCAAGCAAGCTGCGCGTAGACAGGTCGTACTCCCGAGCGCTGGTCTCCAGGGTGCAGCCAGGGTAGTAAAGATAGGCGGTCGCCATCATGCCGTCTCCTCTTCGTTGGCGGCCGCAAGAATGGCCACACGGTCAAAAAGCCTCTCCAACTTCGCGCTTCCCCTTATGGGCCAGGCGGGCTTAAGCTTCCCCTTGCCCATGAGTTTCAGTCCAAGGCTGGCGTTGACCAGGGGAGGACCGGGACGGCCCAGGCGGGTGAAGTAGTTCATCATCAGCCCCATCTCCTGCACCCGCCCGTTGCGGCGTACATTGGCTAAAAAGCTGTCGTAAAACAGGGTCGAGGCCCGGTAGCAGCCGATCCCCCGCCGGGCGGCCTCGGCCTTAAGGCCGGCCATGAGCTCGGTGAGGGGCAGTCCCCGGGGGCAGCGCAGGCTGCATAGATAGCAGGCAGAGCAAAGGGTGAAGGTTTTAGAGTGAAAAATCTCCTCCACCTCACCCAGCAAAAGCAGACGCCAGAGCTGACGTGGGGTCCGGTCCATGGCAAAGGCGTTGGGACAGGAGCTTGTGCAGGTGCCGCACTGGATGCAGGCCCGCACCTGGGTGCCCAGCTGCGCTAGATCGTCTATCTCGATGGCTGCTTGAATCGCGCTGTCAACCGCCATGTCGCCTCCTTTGGGAACGACTTCTTAAAATCGCGCTAAAATAGACAGAACACTCATACTGGCGAACCGGCTCACTGATCCATCACCGCATCCACTACGGACAACATCTGCCGGCGCGACAACCCCTTGAGCATCGCCGCCCCGTTGGGGCAGGCCGTAGCGCAGGCCCCGCACCCCTGACACAAGGCGGGATTGACCTCGATGGCATTCCCCGCCGCCGAGAGCTGTCGCGCCCCGTATGGACAGGCGGGGATACAACTTTCGCAGAGGGTGCACAGCGCATTGCGCACGGTGGCGGTCACACTGGCCGCCGGCAGGCGCTCGCGCGCCAGGATGCGCAGGCCCCGCTGGGCGGCCGCTTTGGCCGTCACCACGCTGGCGGCGATGTCGCGCGGTCCCTGGGCCAGTCCGCAGGCGAAGACCCCATCGGCCAGAGATTCCAAGGGCCGCCACTTGCTGTCGGCCTCGGCGAAGAATCCGTCCGGGTCGCATTTGGCCCCATAGGCCTCCGCCAACTCGGCCGGCAGGGCGGGGGTCATCCCGGTGGCCAGAACCACCCGCACAGCGTCGATCTCAGCGGGGGCACCCAGGATGGGGTCGAAGACCTGAACCCTGAGTCGGCCCTCGTCACCGGTGGCCACCGTCGGCGGCCCATCGATGTTGTAGGGCACGAAAACCACACCGGCTCGGCGCGCCTCGGTATAGTAGTGCTCGCTGAACCCGGGACTCATCATGTCGCGGTAGAGGACGAAGAGGTTCATCTCCGGGTTATCCTTCTTGAGGGCCAGGGCCTGCTTGAGGGTCGTGGGACAGCAGACCCGGCTGCAGAAGGGGCGCTCGGCAGTGCGCGATCCCACACATTGAATGAAGACCACCGTGTCGAGACTGCCCGGCAGGTCCGCATCCGCATCAAGGTCCCGGGCCAGTTCCCTCTGGGTCACGACACCGGAATGCTCGCCATAGCCATACACCTGCGCCGTCGGCAGCGCCTCTTTTCCCCCGGTGGCCAAGAGGACGATACCGTGTCGAATCACCTTGGGGCCCTCAAGGGTCTGGATGGTGGTAGTAAAGTCCCCCACCTGGCCTCTGGCCTCAAGCACATGGGCCTCGAGTAAAAGATCGATGATGGGGTGGTCCTCCACCTGCCGACGCAGCTCCGCCAGGAGGGGGGCGGTCTCCTCTCCGGCGATGGTGGCTGTGAGCCAGGAAAGGTTGCCCCCCAGGCCATCTGAACGCTCCACCACCGTGACCGGATAGCCCATCTCGGCGATGCTCACGGCAGCGCTGAGACCGGCAACGCCGCCACCCACCACGAGCGCCCTGCGGACGACGGGCAGACCGCCCTCGGCATCGTTCTGGGGGTCCGCATGAAAAAGACGGACCACCCCGCTGCGGAGGGCCCGCAAGGACTTAGCCGCATGGGCCGTCAGGCCACCCGCCCCCTGCACAAGGTCGTCCAAGGCAACCGCCTCGCATAGTCCGGCGCCCAGACCGCACTCCCGGGCAAGGGTCTTGAGGGGTTGGATGAAGAGATAGGGGTTGCACACCCCCAGGAGCACCCGGTTTGCCGACAGTCCGGCCACCACCCCGGGCACCTGGGACCAGCCTTCGGCGGAGCAGAGACGCTCTATCCAATGGACGCCGACAACCCCGGGCAGCGTTTCAACTGCTAGGCACAGCTCAACTTCCTGGGAGTTCTCTTTCCCACCCGCCGTATCGCAACGACAGAGGACGACCAGAATCCGGGCCGTCTCGGCATCCAAGGCTTCCCTTTTTGGGGGGGGCTCGCGCTCTTCCGCCAGGCTGCCGCCATGGCCGTGGAGAATCTGGACCGCATTGGCGGCCGCGGCCGATGCG
>JBNKKA010000008.1:0-52259 GCA_050291585.1 Desulfobacteraceae bacterium | reverse complement strand
TCTGTGTCTCTCGGACTACCAGGGAGGGGGTAAGGCAGCGACACTGGAACGTCTGGTCGAAGCCGTTGCCGTCCACGAGGGGCCCATCGACACCCTCATCGTGGCCGGTGACTATATTGATGCCGATGATCTCCTGGCACCCTTTTGGACACGGCTTGGAAAACCGCTGAAGAGGCACCCTCTGAAGAGGCACCCTCCGGTAGTCTTGTTTGCCAGGGGCAACCACGATGAGGCCGCCTCGCTGGTCATGAATTTTTCCGTCCCCTTTACCGGCAATACGCACCCGCCCCCGATCCACCTGCCCGACAAGGAACCCGGCCAGATTACCGCGTACCGGGAAAACGATATCTTGTTTATCGTCACGGACCCGTTTCTGAGTTTCAGCCGCAAAGGCTATACCAAACGTCAATTGGATCGCCTCGAAACGCTGCTGTCTAGATCAACCTACACGCATGCCTTTGTCGTCGGTCATCTGCCCGCATTCCCGAAATTTCGACACATCGGCAAAAGCATCGACCACTTCACCTACGCCAGGGATCGTCTGGTACGCATCCTGGCCCGTTACCATGCCCACTTCATCCACGGGCACGACCACTATGCCAATATGATCCGTGTCGGTACCAGCTTGCATATCGACTGCGGCACCATCAACGGTGGCTATGGCTCGGCAGTGGTCATTGATACCGATGCCGAAAAGCTGGGTGTCCGGATGTATGAAGTCTATATGACGGACAAGCTGGGCCCTCCGCAGATGGCCTTTCAATTCATTGGGTCAGGGGTCACGATAGGGGGCCGCCGCCCTCTCCAGGGAAAAAGCAAAGGTGGGGTGGAGCGTTTTCAGCCTGTCCATCTCTGGGGATCCCGGCAGGTCCCACGCACGCGCCCGCGTTTCCTCGAAATGGGGTTGATGGAAGCCAACCTGGAATACCTCATGGATTGGATCAACTATTTTCTGTAAGGGTAAAGACACAAGCGGGTGTTTCGATTCCAAACCATCCTAGGGTGGGGATCGCCCTCAAACGCCGCTGCTGGTGGGCATGCAGAGGGTGAAGGTACTACCACCCTGGCGACAATCGCTCTCCACACTCAGGGATCCGCCCAGGGACTCGGCCAGCGCCTTGACCAGACTGAGGCCCAGGCCCATTCCGGCTTCAGTGCGGCTGGTATCGCAGCGATAGAAACGCTGGAAGATTTTGGGTTGCTCCTCGGGGGCGATACCGATGCCGGTATCGCTGACCTGAATACGGGCCTGTTGGTCCGCGAGCTGGACCGACACAGCCACCCGGCCTCGAGTGGGGGTATACTTGATGGCATTCTCCAGCAGGTTGGTGATCATGCGCTGGAGCTTGCTCTTATCGGACAGAATCACGGCCGAGTCCGGCACCTCCTGGTGCAAGCGAATGTGCTTCTCACTGGCCAGGCTGCTAAATAGGGTACAGGCGTCGTCTATCAACGGTTGCAGCTCCACGGGCTCGGGAGCAATGGGCGCAATTCCCGATTCGGCTTCGGCAATATCCAGCATGGTGTTGATCATGTGGATCAGGTTGTCACACTCCTCCACGGTGTTCACCGCCATATCCTGAAAGTCGGCCGGGGAGCTTTTCCCGATTAGGGTCATCTCGGCAAAACCGCGGATACGGGTTAGGGGGCTACGCAAGTCATGGGCGATATTGTCCGTCATTTCTCGCATTTGACTGATGAGGACATGCAGTTGATCCACCATGGTGTTAAAGGAATTGGCCAGGCGATCAACCTCCACGAAATGCCGCTCTAGCTTAACCCGTTTGTTGGAATGCCCCCGGGAGATCTCTTCGGCCGTGCGGGCCACTGTGTCCACATCAGCAAGGGCCTGGTGGGCCATGAACCAGCCGACCGTCGCGGATAGAAGCACCACCGGGGCGAGAATCCAGATCAATAGTTGACGGAAGATATCCAGATACTCCTCGCTTTTCTCTAATGAAAAGCCAATCTGCATGATCACCTCTGGACTGATGATCTGGTAGATGGTGCGCATCTGGTATGGGTGCCCATCTAAATCAAGGGTTTCAAAGTGCGGTTCGGATTGGCCCCTCAGCGGCAGCAGTTTGTGACGATCCAGGGGGACCTCTCCTCCCCAGGGGGTGGGGTCACTGGCGGCCAATACCTCGCCCTGAAAAGAGAGCAGACGCCAAAACAGGGCACCGGGTGCTTCCGAATTCTCCTCGATTTGCATTGCGGCAGCGACGCCCGATAGACCGGAAAGGCGCATTACCTCAGCGAATTCGGCCGCCTCTTCGGCAAGCTCCTCATCCACGCCGGCTCTCGTAATATAGGCCACACGGGTGTAAAAGATCATCAGGAGAACAAGGGCGCAGAGGGTGAAAATGATGCTGTACCATAGGGTCAGACGAAAAGAGAGCCGCTGAAACAGATCAATCCGGTGCTTTAAGAACATAGCCGACTCCACGAATGGTTTGGATAAGCTTGACAGCCGCCTGGCGATCGATCTTCTCGCGCAGGTAGCAGATCTTGGATTCTACCACATTGGTCCCGGGATTGAAGTTATAATCCCAGACGTTTTCCATTATCATGGTTCTACTGACAATCCGTCCGGCGTTGCGCATCATGTATTCGAGCAATGAAAATTCCACGGCATGATCGACGACGAACCCGGCTTCTTGAAGCCCGGTTTTTATGAAGCGGGCGATCTTGCGGTCATCCTCAATTAATAGCAGGCGCATGGTGATTCTGTCTCATTCTTTGGCTGAAGCGCTGGTGAGATTGAGAGCGTACTCAGGGTCGAATTCTCGCGCTGCCCGTTCTGATCGCAACAAAGTTAAAGGCTCCCAATGACTCAACTGGCAGAGTGCTGTGGCGGTGCCAGCGACCGAATTGTCGCTGGCACGCTGTCAAACCTGTATCCCGTTAGCCTTTAGTCGACCACCAGCTCAACCGGATCTTCGTCGCTGCCCACCACCGCCTCCTTGATCATTCCGATCCCCGGTGCATAGAACTTGTACTCCAGGATTGCCGGATCCAGGGGGTTCCAGTCGAGGGTCTGGAGACAATCGGCATAGGTGCTGCCGTCGGACAGGCTCACCTCGACCCCCGTGGCCACCACCAGACCCATGTCTTCGGCCTCGTCGGCGTAGAACTCCTGGTAGTAGGATTGTCCCGCCACAGGCGCGGCCCACATCTGGATACCGGGCAGGGCGCCGTCCACCCCGGCCTCCCAGGAGCCGTGGTCATTGGTCTCCTCCAGGTTGCCCTCGTCGTCATATTCGTAGTTGACCACGATCTCGCCCATGTACCAGACATTGCCCGCATCGTCCTGGGCGAACCAATCGCGGGTGTCTTCGATGAGGACCCCGTCCAGGCTGACCCGATCGCGGACCTCGACGCAAAGCACGCCGGCCACCGTGCGGGTCTCGGTGAGGACCTCCACCAGGGTGGTCTCGGTGCCATCCTCGGTCTCCACGCTGTAGGAAAGCGTGGTGCCCGGGGAAAGGGGAAGCAATGGGTTGTCGATGACGGTGGGGTTGGTGAAGTTTGAGGCCGAAAAAGCGGCCAAAGAATCGGGGCTTGCATCGAAGCTGCCTTTGAGTTCCGCCACCTCATCATCCTCGATTGCCTCTTCTCTGAGCAGACCCACACCGGGAGCGTAGTACTTGAATTCATCCGAGTCGGCCTCAAGGGGACTCCATTCACGAATCTTGACCACGCCGGTGTAAGCGCTACCATCGGCCAGGGTCAGGGACTGGTCCAGGGCCGTTACCTCGGCCATATCCTCCGCTTCACCCTCGTAAAACTCCTGCTGATAGCTGTCGCCGACCATGGGCTCGGCCTTGATCAGAATACCCGCCTCTGCGAGGCTGCCTGAATCGGCCACGTCCAAGCCGGCCTCCCAGGCACCGTCGTTATCTGTTCCCAGGAGATCGCCCGCGTCATCGTAATCGTAGTTGATCACACGCTCACCCATGTACCAGATATGGCCGTCGTCATCCTGGGCAAACCAGTCATAGGTGTCCTCAATGAGCAGCTCCTCCAGAAACACCCGATCGCGGACCACCCGGCTGGTGACGCCGGCGACCTCGCGGGTCTCGTCAAGCACTTCAACGACGATGGTTTCTATGCCATCCTCGGTATCGGCCTGATAGATCTGGACCATCCCGGGGATCATGGGACGGTATAGATTATCGATCTCGGTGGGCTGGGTGAAACTGGCCGCCGCGAAACTCGGCTCTACCGGGTCGTCGCCAGGGGTAGTGGAACTGCTCGATCCCCCGCCCCCACACCCGAAAAGAGCGACTAGCACGACCCCACAACAAATCAGCCCTCGAATGGATAAAAAACCGGTTTTCTTCATAGCTTGCCTCCTTATGGTGTGAATGTTCATGGTTCAGGAATCGCTTGCGCAATCCTCGTCTTGAACACATGATCACACGCAAGCCTTAGAGCAAGCTTATGCCAAGATTATGATTTTATAAGGAATGGGGAATGAGGGCGGCAAGGTTCCCGCCAGGGAAGGCGCAAACACACGCGGTTCATTGATGATCGTCACAGAGGAAAGCGTCCACCACCTGGCGGACATCACCCAAGCATCATCTCCCTTTAGGATGGTTGCGCGCACACTGGCAATTGCCCAGGCGCTTCTCTGCTTTTATTCGTTCCATGAGGGTGGAGCGGCCATTATCGAGTAGATCTTTGCGGATATCGTCATGAGAGTATCCGAAGCAATGGCAAATCAAGTCTGTCACAGTGTTCCTCTTCCTGCAGAAGCTATAGGCTAGTACGACCCTTCTTCTGTCGTTTGACGGCCGCATCGCCAGATGTCAGTTGCAAACCACCCGGAGGTTCGCCTAAAAAATCAGGCTCCGGGCGGTTTTGGAGAGCACTACTTATCTTCCACTGGGTACTGCGAACGATACCATTCCCGCCAACCGCCTTTGAGAGCGAAGACATTCTGATACCCATTGTCCATCAGTTTTCGTGCCAGACCGGCACTGGTGTATTCATTCGGTCAGGCGCAGTAGAGGACCAGCCTTTGCTCCTTGGCATAGGTTTGTCCCCAGGTGGCGAACTCTCCCGGGTCGGCGCGCAGGGCGCCCTTGATCTTGAACTCGGATGACTTCCAGTCTTTGCCTCGGCGGACATCCAATACCACCAAGTCCTCATTATCGATCATCGCCTTGAGTTCGTCTGTGGTCATCAAAGCCACGTCGGCCGCCAAGGCAGGTGCAAAAAAAGCACTGCCAAACAGAACAACAACACTCACCAGACCCGTCAGGGCTGTCAAACGATCACTTTTCATGTAGAACTCCTTTCATTGATTTGCTTACGATTGCACTTGAGCAGCCAGCCTCACCAGCCAGCCTCCGCCCACGCCAAAGAGGGTCGCAAGGACGACGGCTGACGCCATAAAAAGGAGTAAAACCTGCCAATCGGGATCATAGTAGCTCAATGTCAGGCCACCGACTAGCATCAACCCACCGGCAAATCCCGCTAACACCCGCGCTTGAATATCTTCTTGTGGCGTGCCGCGCAGGACCAAGAACGCTACCAGGGCATAGTGAAGGATCCACAGCACCAGACCGGCCCTCAGGGCCACGTCGATCTCTTCGGTTCCCGCCATGCCCAGGGCCATCAGTGCTGCGGTTGCCGCCCCCAGGAGAACGACCACCCAGATCGGCGAAACCTTGATACGGCGACCCGAACTCATTGTATTGTAACGCCCAAAGACGTTGTCGACGAGTGCGACAACCACAGAAAAAAGGGCGTTAACGGCCGCCAGAGTACCGGCGATGGTGACCACGCCCATGGTGTAGCGTCCGGGCTGTCCCCAGACCTGTTTGGCCACCACAACCGGGGCAATGGTGGTGGTGGCCAGGCGTTCGAGGGGGACAAACCGAATCGCCACCCATCCCCAAAGGGCTAATAGAAGGGTGGCCATCAATAGACCGGATATCATCATGGAGGTATATCTTTTTAAGGTCGCCGACGCCGCTTCCGGTCGGTACAAAAAAGCCAGCTCGACCCCCACGAAAAGCAAAAGCAGCGGAGCCCAGGACCGAATACCCGGTCCAGCGCTCCCGCTGTCTGATTGCAAAGGAGGCCCTTCAAATCCGCCCACAGCAACACCCAGCAGCACCAGCAAGCCGCCCAGGGCGACCAGAATGAAGAGCCACTGAGATCCTTGGACGACGCGCGGTCCAAAAAAGTGAATCGCCACCACCGCCCCCAGGAGGAGATAGGCAAATGCGAAATTGGGGAACCAGTAAAGAAAGGTTTCGTTGAAGGCAAAACCGGCGGTAACCAGGAGCCCGGTGGCACCGGCCAGGGCGGTGACCAGCCGGCCTGCCAGGGGCGCCACCAACGCTGGCAGAGGCCCCAAAAAACGACGATAGAGGACGAACTCTTGCTCAAAAAAATTCCCCGGCGTATTCAGGCGGGCACGGGCAAGGAGGTTCAGTAGATAGACAATAGCAGCCGAAATCAGCCCCATGGGCAGCCAGCGGCCCCATGCCCCAGCCAGGTTGCCGAGCAAAGCGAGGCTGTGGGGGGCGATCATCAGGCTCAGAAGCCAGGCAAGGGATGCGTATGGGTGAGTGAAGGTGGGGCTCCTTTGCAAGTCTTTCAAGAATTTGAACGGGCACTTGTCACCCGCTCACACACAAAAGAGTAACCACCTCCGGCTGGAATGCAAGCAACCCCAGACCCTTGGGTCAGCGCTTGTCCACAAAGGTCGCCTTGGCCGTGTCCCAATACCATAGGCTATCCGCACACAGGTGGACGCCCCCGCGCCAGAGATCATAGCCGTTCACGTCGGCCCAGTGCAGGTGGCCGGCGAGAGCCTTACGACCGGCGGCGGTGAGGGTATAGGCGGTCTTGGGCCCGTGGAGTGGCCCCTCTTCGCCGGCGGTTGCGCTGAGGTAGGGGGCGGGTGCCTCGCACAGGGTGGCCAGCTCTTTCTGGACCCAGAGATCGCCCATGAAGGGCGCCGTCTCCAGAGTTTGCAGACTGAGGAAGATCCGCCCGAAACGCAAGGGGCCTGCCATCACCTGATCGTAGCGGGATGCGGCGGTCTCGCCCGCCGGCAGGCGGCCGCTGTCTCCCTGTTGCTCCAGGTGGTGGCGCAACAGGGGCAGGTCGGTGAGGGGCTCGCCAACGGCCTGAAGGAGCAGAAATTGGCTGCGTGTCAGCCCGTTGGAGCGGCTCGGATACTCCTCGCAATAGCGCCTCAGCGCCGCCGCCATAAAGGGCAGCCCATCAAAGGCCTCGTCCGGCAGGGCGGCGAGGGCCAGGGGGTCGGCGGCGCAAAGCGCCCGCCAGATCCGCTGCCCCGCTGTGAACTGGACCTCATCCAAGGGTTGACGATGGGGATGAAGGGCCGTCAGCTGAGAGGGGTTGAGGTTTCCCAGGCCGTGGAAAAAGGGCACATCCGGGTGATCGTCGATACAGACCATGGAGAGGTTTCGCGGGGGTTTTTCCATGTCCGCCAGGCGATACAGAATCTCGGCGATCTGAAGCTGATCATAGAGGTCGTGCTCGAACCAGAGGGTGACCGCTTCGAAGCGTCCCAGGTTGGCCACGATCTCATCGCGGCCTTCGAAACCCGCCAGGATGCGAGGATAGGGGTCCTCGCCCAGGGTGGTATCCCCCAAAGCCACGAGGGTATCTGCCAGAAACCGCGCCCGTCGGCGGGCGTGGGTCTCAAAGGGGTCCAGGGTGAGCCGGCCGTCGTGGAGCACATCGCGCCAGCAGAGGATCTCGTCCGTGCCTCCGTAAATTTCCACGAGCATCTCGCCGGTGGCGTCGCCACTGGTAATGTGCAGTCGTTTGCCCATGGCCATCACTCCTCCAGATCAAGGGTGCTCTGACGCCGGCGGTTGACCGTCAGCCGGGTCACATCGGGCCGGGAGTAGTGGCCGCTGGGGTCGAAGTTCTGCCGTTCCTCGTGTACCCGCCGATAGTCGATCTCGGCCACCAGAAGGGTCTCCTCCTCGATTCGGGGCGGAATTATCCACTCCCCATCCGGGCCGGCGATGCAGGAGCCACCGTTGGCCAGAAAGGCCGGACTTTCTTCCGCCAGAATAAGCCCCCGGTGGGGAGTATCGATGGGGAAATCCTGGGGCCGCATCAGCCCTGCGGCCGAGATCACATAGCTGCGGGCTTCTTTGGCCATGAAGCGGGTGATATCCTCGGTGTTGTGGATCCCTCCCGGCCACACCGCCACGTGAAGATCTTCACCCTGACCATAGAGGCTGGCGCGCGCCAGGGGCATCCAGTTCTCCCAGCAGTTGAGGCCCCCCACGGTGAAAGCACCAAGGCCGTGAACGCGCAGTCCGTGCCCGTCCCCCTGGGCCCAGGTGAGGCGTTCCTCGTAGGTGGGCATGAGCTTGCGGTGAACGGAAGCGATCATGCCCCTCGAATCAATGTAGACCAAACTGCAGTAAACGCTGTGGCCACCCCGGTCGGAGGCGCGTTCGATGCAACCGGCGTATATGGCCAGCCCATGCCCGGCCGCGGCCTCGCAGAGCGGATTAAGGTGGCCGGCCTCGATATTCACGGCCTGATCCAGGTAGTGGGCGTGGAGCGCTTTCTGGACGGGATTGTTGAAACGCGCCCCGTCGGTGCGCTCTATCCAGAAGGGGTATCCGGGCAGGAGGGCTTCGCCGAAAACCAATAGTCGGCAATCTTGCCCCCCCGCCTGATCGGCATATCCCATCATCTTTTCCAGGGTCTTTTCACGATCCAGCCATACCGGGGCCATCTGAGCGATGGCGACCTTGAGGTGTTCTTTGGATGGGGTGGTTTCAGCCGCGCACATGGTTCGGACCTCCTCGAAATAATAAAATAACAGGTGGCCGATGCTGTCACCGACCACCCGGGTGAATTTAGCATAGCCGCGATAGAGCGGATACTAGTCGAAAAGGGGGAACTCTCTTGTTTCGAAAGCGTCGAAGCGATCGGTCATGGAGAAAAAGCTATCATCGAGAACCGGCCTCCCGTCTGGCGACACCGAAATGTTACCGCTCTCTCCCAGCGGGAACATGCTCTCGATACGCTCGGGCCCCTCGGGCCCCATCTCCACTACGTGGGCGTAGGTGGAGCGGCTGGCAAAGGGCGTTTGCCAGAGGATGGGATCGGGCATGATTTTCGCCAAAATAGGATGTTGGTAGTTTATCCAGCCGCGTTCACCCACTCCCCAGGGCCTTTCACCGAGATAGTCAAGGGCGTTGTCCAGGGCGGCGACAATGATCTTGCGGGCACCTGAGGGCCCCTCGCCGAGGTTCTGGAACCAGTCATACTCGTTGACGATGTCGCTGCGGCGGTCCAGGGCGTGGAGAAGAACGTTGATCAGCACCCGCCGCTCGCCGCTGGGCCAGTCTTTGGCGGCCATGATGGCCAAGGAATCCGCCCCCTCGTGGCTCAGGTATGCGCCCAGCTCGTCACCGAAAGTGAGGCGCAGAGCCTCATGCACCCAGGCGTCCATAAGCATCCAGGCGTCGGCCCGGTCGGGGCCGTCGGCCCAATCGGCCGCTCCACCCGCAAGGAAGTGCCCGTCCCAACGCTGCAGCAGGCGCAGAGCGCGCAGACGCGCAATCTTCTGGCGCCAATCGCCCCGCTGCCACGTAGCCCGCCAAATCTCTTTCGTAAAATAGGGCGCCAGCGCATCCCAGGGGTTGCCCCCCCCGCCGAGGGAATCGGTGGTGGCGATGTTGAGGGCCAGGTCACGCAGTTCCTCGAAGGAGAGCTTTTTGCCATGCCGCTTTTTCAGGCGCCGGTCCAGGTAGTCGTAGATGACGTGGGAGCGATGAAAGGGACCGTAGATGTCGCCGATGCTGTTGTATGCGTTGTCGTAGTCGGGCTGGGTCTTGTTGTTCCAGCCAGCGTAGTAGCCCTTGGGGGTGTTGTGGTCGGTGGAGCGGGGCACCAGCTCACCTTCCACCCACTCACCGACCGGAACATCGGGCAGACTCCCCTGGGGCAGGCGCCACTCGCCGGCATAGCGCATGGGGTTGCGGCCCGACATCCAGTACGCGATGTTGCCCTCCCGGTCGGCGTAACAGAAGTGCTGGCTGACGGCCATCTCTTCGATGCCAGCGCCGAATTCGTCCATGCTTTCGGCGCGGGCCAGAGCGAGAAACCCATCGATGGATTTGAATTCATGGCCCCGGTGGGCGTAGCGCCAGGAGACGATGGGATTGGCGCCGGTAAAGGCATATTGGCTCAAATCGGTCAACAGAGGATCGATCACCGGGCCAAATTTGGAGAAGTAGACCGGAAGGTTGATTGTGTCGCCGCCAGCCACCCTGATCGCTTCGACCCGCTCAAGGGTAATAGCGTCAGCGTCCGTTGAAATGTCAAAGTAATAATCGGTGGTATGGGCGTGGCCCACCTGCATGGACCAGGCGTGGTGGGGGGTGCGTCCGATGATGATGGCGGGGATCCCGGGGACTGTCATGCCGGAGATCTCCATGCCGGCGCCCCGTAGAGACCCCTCGGCGACGATGGAGGGGACCGAAAAACCCATCTGGGGGCCCGAATAGAGAATGGGGTTGCCCGAACGGGTGTGCTTTCCGGCGACCACCCAGGCGTAGGAGCCCATGCGAACGCGGGCGTTGAGCTTCTCCAGGTGGGCGAACATCGCCTTACGCTCGGCGCTGAGGCGGAAGGCGGTTTGGGCCAGCGCCTGCGTTTCGATGGCGGCAGTCGCAGCAGTTTGGGAGCGGTGACGGGGCCGCCGATGGGGATCGAAATAGGTGTCCGCATCGGCGTCGTTGGTCCAGCGCAGATCCTCGAACATGCCCCAGGCTTGTCCAGGATCCACGACCCGTAGATATTGCAGCAGTTTGAGATTGTCTAGCTGGGCGGTGTCGAGGGCCTCGGGGTCGAAGTTGCGCTGGAGGAGAGCCAGCCAGGCGAGAATATCGGCCGGGGACCAATCTTCCGGGAAATGTCCGATGGCGGTAAATTCAAAGGGTACCAGACTGGCATCCTCCCTCAATTCATGAATGCGCCGGTTGAAACCATCCACATAGCCGTCGACCACCTCTTTGGCCTCTTGGGAGAGGGCTTCGTAACCGGCCGTCAGCTCCGCTTGCGTATAACCGATAGTACGCATGAAGATATCGGTGGGCAGAGATTCCTCGCCGAAAAGCTCGGCCAGCCGCCCACGTGCCTGACGGCGATAGAGCTCTGCCTGCCAGAGGCGGTCGGTGGCCACAGCATAGCCCATGGCCTCGAACATGTCGTAGAGGGTCGCATCGTCAGCGCCCTCGATGAACCAGACCCCGCGGTCGTCGCGGGAGCTAGTGACCTGCTTGGCCTCCTGGGCCCAAGCGGTTCCCAGAAGCATAACGCAGCAAAGAAAGAGCATTAGAATGGATTGGTGAACCTCAGTGGGCCTCAGTTTCCTCGCCATACCGTCCTCCCTCTTCCCGGGGGCTGCATTGAATCACGCCTTTCGGGGATGATGGTTTCGACCCCAGGGGTCGTTGGAGTGGAACTGGAACGATGGACCGCAATATCAGTGGATCCGTCTGTTGGTCAGGGGGTGAGTGCCGAGCGTGAAAACATGCCAACATGGACAAAATAGCAGAACACCCTCGTTGAATCAATTGGCCGGCTGCCCGCTAGAAGAGACAGCTATTCTCGGGCAACCGCATCGAGGATAAAACGGGAAATGCCCTCGCAGGCGCCCAGGTGCGGGGCCACCCGAAAGACCACCTCGGGGTAGGTGTTGCGGGCCTCGCTGATGATGGCCGGGATGTCGCTGAGCACATGGCTGCCGGCGGCGATAAAGAAGGGAAACACGACAATCTCCTTGGCGCCCTCGGCTACCAGCCCGGCGATGGTCTCTGGAATGAGGGGCTCGGTCAATTGCAGAAAGGCGCTGCGAACCAGGTCGAAGCGTCCGGCGGCAATGCTGTCCATGGCCTCGGTCAGGGACGCTATCTCGGCATTGGCGGCCGGCTTACGGCTGCCGTGAGCGGCGATCAGAAGGACTTTCATGGATATGGCGCTCCTTGGGTTGCTAAGGGATAGATCCGATAATGCGAGTGTACCCCCGGGAACAAGTTGAAGCAAGCTCAGGACCCATAGGTGGGCGGTCAGTTCTCATGGCGCCGACCACCGGGAAATCGCACTAGGGACATTTTTTCATGGGCCGCATCCTTAGCCGAGGTGTCGGAGGATCCACCGGGCCGTAGCTGGAGCTGGAGATTATTCTCTGCCGTGCATAGGCATCTCAATAGAGCGCACTGCACAGGTGGCCGTACCATGGGCGCACAGGTTCCCTCGGGCGTCCGTCAGGCGGCCTTCGGCGGTGGCCGTCCGGCGGCCCACGTGGATGGAGCGCCCTTCACAGCGCAGGATACCGCTGTCAATCCTCACGGGTCGGATGAAGTTTATATTCAGGGCCATTGTAGCGACGATCTGCCCGCGTTCCAGGGTGGACCAAACGGCCGTCGTCATGGTCGTGTCCAGAAGTGTTGAGAGGATGCCGCCGTGGATGGTGTCAAAAGGGTTTGTGTGGCAATGCTGTGGAGGCAATTCAAAAAGGGTGCGTCCTGCTGTGACCGACACAAGTCGATAGCCCACCAGACCGGCCACAGGGGGCGGATTGTTGCGACCCGAAAGCAGTCCCTGAAGATAGGTCAGACCCGATATGGATGCGTCTCCGGAAGACATAGGTGGCAAACCTCGCTAGCTGGTTTAGAAGGATCAGGATATCAATGGCTTGCGGGCCACAAGGGCAAACTCCGGAGCGTCCTCGCAGAAGGAGCTGCCGCTCACATCTCCGTAAAGCCCCTCCAATTCAAAGCCGGTCTCTCTGAAGGCCGTTTCAAGATCCTCGGGAGTGAAGTACTGCAGCCAGTTGTAGACCTCCCGAATGCGATTCTCTTCGACGATGGTGTACTTGTCGAGGATCACCTTGTCCGAGTCGTATTTGAAGGTGTTCACGAAAGCGAAGTAATCCGCCGCCGACCAGAACCCGTCCAGCTGGTTGCGTTCGTAGATAGCGGCCTCCTCGCGTTGGTCATAGGCAGATAGAGAATAGACATCCAGCACGACAGCGCCCCCGGGAGCAAGGAATTGGTGGATCTTGGTCAACAGGGAGGTTCGTTGGTCCGGGCTAAGGGCGCAGAAATCGCACATGATCATGATGATCAGATCAAAGTGTCGATCGATGTCGAAATTCAGATAATTGGTACAGATGTGGTCGATGGTCAGACCCTTCTGGGTCGCGGTGGCGTTGGCATGGTCGATGGAGCGCTGGGAGAAGTCGATCCCGGTGACCTGGGCGCCGGCGGCGGCCAGGCGGGTGGTATACAAACCGGGGCCGCAGCCCACGTCGAGAAGACGTGTGCCCGTGTCGATGGCAAAATGATCCACCAGCCACGCCACAGAACGGTCGATAAAAGCGGCCCTGCGGGAGGAGACATCGATCGCTGCATTCAAGTGGTAACTCAGCATCTGGGCCGAGGTGTGCGGGTCGGTCCAGAGCGCCTCGGCCGTATAGGTTTCAAAAGGGACCGGGCGGGCGTTAATCTTCTTCAGCGTTGCAAACATCTTTCTCCTTTGGGGAAAACGCCCCACTCATACGGGCGGGCGCTTGTGAAACTTGAGGTAGAGGTCCTTAAGATTTTCAGGCAGGCATCGCCAGCCTCTTTCAGCCGCTGGCTTGGGTGCGTCCCAGAAGAGGTTCTCCACATAGTAGACATCGATGTACTCGTATATCTGCGCATCGTTCCCGTCAAGCCTGGCGGCCATGAACTCCAGGTATTGACGTCCGCGCTCCGCTTCGCCACGGGAAAAGGCCTGTGTCGTCACCTCTGCGAAGGCCTCCATGCGGGCGGCTCGCATCCAGGTTTCATGGCCGTCCATGTGGGGCGCCACCTCGGGGAAATTGCGGCAGATCTCGACGAGCAGGGCGTCGATGGCGGTGGGGTTGTTCATGGGTTCTCTCTGCAATGGCCACCCGTCGGGTGTACGGATAAGAAGGGTAGGGTGGATGTAAAGGTCGAGCCATGCTCCCGGGAGCATTGTTGGATGATAACGGATTTACAGACCACCGTCCAGCCGCAGTTCCATACCAAGCATGTAAACGCATGCATTTACGTCCGTCATCGATCTTGGCCTTGAGTCCAGAAGGGGTGCCACCCGTTGTAAGGACGGCCATTTGCCTAAACGCAGAAACCCTGATCAACCCGGGGTCAGGGTGTCGATAGGCTTGGTCCTCGATCGCGTTGGCGTTTTCCCGCCCATGGATTGTAAAGCAAACGGGCGAAAATGAGGCTTGACCCCGGCATAGGGTCGGCCTATAATCGTCGACCTTGAGAGATCAATTTCCCCCGTTTTGACCTTGAATCCACTGGCGGACAAACAGATCGATTCTTCGTGTTGGGACCGAATGTCACTGGCTGCTTTCCCCAGCCAGCCGGCAATCTGGACCCCATTCCACGACGAGGTGAGCACTTGCGTTTACATACTTCATTACTCAGTGGCGGCATGGCCAAGACATTGGTCGCCCACACCGGAAAATTGCTGACCCTCGCGGGCTCCGCCAGATGGTCCCATGGCCACGAGCGCCTGGACTGGCTCTACGCCCATGACTTCGCCATCGAGATCGCTCCGGACCTGGAAAATCTGAACCGCCTGGCGCCCAGGATCTGGCCCTATGTCCAAAAGGGCCTCCCCGTCCGCTTTCGCACCTCGGCGGGCTATGAAATCGGCGATGCCGAACCCGCAGCGGCCCAGTGGGCCTTGGGGCGCCACATGGCTCTGGTGGACGCGGTTTCCGAATACGAGGAGCCGGTGATCACCTGTTACATCGGCCTGACAAGGGGCCGTGGTGTCAGCGGCAAGCACGCCGTCGCCAACCTCACAGCCCTGGTGGACTACGCCAGAAAACGCGGCGTCACCATCGCCCTGGTAAACCTCAAACAGGGTCCCACATCAACGCCCGAACGCCATGTGCAGTGGGCGCGTCGAGCGGGCGCCAAGATCACCCTCGACCTGGGTCACGCCCTGAGCTGCAGTGCGGCCCAGCGGGTAAAGATAGACGATTACATCGACAGGGTTGCCGACCGTCTGGTGGGGGTCCACTTCTACGAAAAAAAGACCTATCGCCGGCACCCCCCCGCCGACATGCAGGTCCTCGGCCCGGTGGTTGATCGCCTGGCGCAGACCGACTGTCGCTGGTGGACCATCGCGCTCGAAAACCTGTGGGAGATGAAGGTCACCCGCCGCATGGCCTTGAACCATTTGGACTGGATAGGGGAGGCCCAATACCAGCTGGTTGCAAATAGTCGTTAAAACGGATCTTGTGCGTCTAAATCCTTCCCCCCTTTTTTGATTGTGCCTATCAAATTCCTCTTCGCACCCGCCCCACCTTCCTGGATGAAGGTGGGGTGGAAACACATCCTTAGACATGCTCCCCAAGCGAATCGGCATGGAAGTACGCCCCCACCGTGGCGGCGACCCGATCCAGCCAGGCCCGACGCTGAGCGTCGTCGCTGGTGATGATGATATTGAACATCTCACGGTGAAAGCGCGAAACCCCGCATAGATGGAAGATGCAGTCTTTCCACAGCCTTTCAAGGGGATCGCCGAAAACCGCCTGCTCCCGCTGGGACGCGGTATTGGAAGTATTGAAGACCAAGGCAGCCTTGGCCTTGAGCAGGCCCACAGGGACACCCTCGCCCGTATCACCTTCGAGAAACCGGTAAGCGACCCCGGGTCGTATGACCCGATCCACCCACCCTTTAAGCACCGCCGGGGGCTGGCCCCACCAGTTGGGATGCACGATGATGATACCGTCTGCCGAGCGGATCTCTTCGCAATGGGCGGCGATCTCAGGCGGCAGACAAGCCTCCTCGGGGATTTCGGCGGCCGGCAGAATGGGATCGAAGCCTTCCGCATACAGATCATGAAAACAGATGTCGTGCCCCGCCGCCTTCAATCCCTGGACGGCACTCCTGGCAATAGCGTGATTGAAACTCCCGGGCTGGGGATGCCCCAGGATAACGGAGATACGCATGGGTTTGTACTCCTCGTGTGACTGCTTTGAAAGTAGGTTGCGTGGAAGTCCAGATACGTTCGTGCAGACAGGCAAATCACACCATAGTCAATGACTACGCAGATGTAAAAACCTTTAAAAATCGCCACGCTCTGCTCCTCACCGTCGTAGGTCTGGCCCTGTTTCAGGTGAAGTTGAACTCCGCCGCCCAGTCAAAGGCCGCTGAATCCTCATAGCAACTTGGCCAATGACTGCACCACCTGGGCACACCGGCATCCCGGATGCGGTCAATAGAGGAGTGGTAGGGCTTGATGTCGATGATGGGCGTGCCATCTTCGGCATCGATAAAGGGCACCTCAATCACCCCGAGGTCCATGTCTATAGTGATGATTTGAACGGGGGTTTGCCCAATGGGATTGGGCCGACCCGGAGAGCGGGTGGCAAACGTACCGATCTTATCCGGACCCTTGGTATACGGTTTCTTGTAGGTCAGCCGATGTCGATGGGCATCGGTGGCAGTCAGATGGCACCAGAACAGGACGAGGATGTGGCTGAAGCCTTCCAGTCCTTGAAGAGCTGGGGTATACGCCTCGTCAAGCTCAAGGCGTGTCTGGCCCTTGGATATGTGAATATGGCCTATGGGGGTCATCGATAGTTCTGCTTTAGGCATCAGTATTCTCCTTAAATTCCATCTGACATTATAACCCTATGGCCATCAAGCAGCACAAGCGTGCCTGCTGCCAATGGGAATCGTCGGTTATTTTGAAAAATCGGTCGGCGTCTGACTGATACGTCAAGTCGACGCGTCAGTTTGACGCGTCAGCTTGGCGTATCAGATTGACGGCTTGAGGGGGATGCAGATGTCCACCACCCAATTGCCCTCGGGGTGGTCGGCGGCATCGTTGTGATAGCGTTCATAGCTGGGCTTGTCAGCGCATTCGTAGCCACCGTTCACCAGCCAGGTAAAGGCCTCCTCCCAGGCCTGTTTGAAACCATCCGATCCGATCTCGAAGTGACACACGCCATAGGGGCCGCCGTCGATGGTCTGGAAGCCCACCGGCCCATCGGGATCGATCCCCGGGGGGATGCTAATACAGGCATCCAGCCGACACTTGTCCGGCGGGGTGACCTCGGGGTTGTCCCAGCACAGGCTCAGCATCACCCCCGAAGATAGGAAACCCTTGGGACCAGCCCATCTGGACAGCTCGCCGAAAGCCTGCTCGCAGATCTCCTGGCCGTAGGGCCCCATCTTGCGCACATAGGCCACATGGTAATCGGGCATCTCCTTGACACAGGCTTTCATCCTGATTCTCCTTTCATCCTTTAATTTACGCGTGAAGGCAGTGTCAGGATCATAGACGGTCTGAAGCGATATGGCGTTTTCCCTGTTGCGCGGTTTGTTTCCCATCTTGCGTTTCCGGAAATCCGTGGGCGTCATGCCGAACTGGCGGCGAAAGCTCTTGGCAAAATTCTGCGAACTGGAGAAGCCGCAAGCCGCAGCGATGGTGGTGATGTCTTCGCGGGGTAGCGTCAGGAGGCGACCGGCGGCCATTTCCAGCCGAAGACGGCGGGTGAAGGTGGCCACCGTTTCCCCCACCACAACCCTGAAGATGCGGTGGAAATGAAACTTGGAGAAGGGGGCCGCAGCAGCAATCTCTTCCAGGGCAAGATCACGCCCCAGGTTGTGGCTGATGAAGTTCATCGCCCGGCAAACGCGTTTACGGTAATCCACAGCGGTGTTGGGCTTAATGCGGGCAGAATCCATGGTCATGAGTACTTTTTCTATACAAGCCAGAGTTTTTGGGTGACGATGGCGCCGATCATGGCCAGCAGCATGCTCATGAGGTTACCCACCAGGAAATAGGTATTGGAGATCGCTGTATCCTTCTCGTCATGCAGGCGGGTGCCCAGCTTCATGGCGCCGAAGGCGATGAGCATCTGGGGGTAATTGTGGATCAAGGCAGTGAAGAGCACAAGGCGCTCGAGGACACCCTTGAAGATCGACTTGGCGTCCCAAGCACGACTTCCCTGGGGGCCGAGCCAGTGCGACAGCAGGGGAAAAAGTAAGATTCCAACTAACTCCTGACAGCCAAAAACGACTGCGGCGACTAGGTAAGGCATCCGGCAACCCTCTCTTTCTCCGGGTAGTTTTTTGAGATTCTTAATCGGCCAGATCGAGGATAGCCGCCTTGAGGGCCCGATACTCTTCGATGAGCAGGTGTTTGCGGCGTTTCCAGATCTGGCTTCTATTTTTACCATGTCGCTCTCCCACCTCAGCGTTGTGAGGGCTGGCGATCATATCGCAGATTAGCACAGCATCCGCGGGTGACCAGCGGCCGATCAGCCCGTCGAGGACGGTGAACAACCGTTCGAACTGCCGTGTGGTGGCTCTGTCCGATAGGTCAAAGCGGAAACGCGGCTGACCGCGGCGCTTGTCGGTGAGCATCTGGCGGGCTCTCGTCAAACCAGCCCCCATCATGGTGTGGGCCTTCTGCCGATTGAGGGGCGTATCGATCTCGCCCTTAACGGCTACATAACGCAGCTTGAAGGGCTGGTTCGCGCCTAACAGACCTTCCTCTAAATAAAAGATCGCTTGCATGGCTGCTTGCATGGAGGCAGCAACTCCCTGGAACTCGTCCCCCAGGGTTACCGTGTAGGGTGAGACGATCTCTGCCCCCAGGGCATAGTTGCAAGCCTCGATCTGCGCCAGGAAGGCCTCGCGGAGAGATGCAGCCTGGTAGCTGCTGCTTTCAATGATATCACCCATTAAAATGTACTGCAGTGACACGCCCACCCCCTGAGATTCATATATACTGAATCTCAAAATCTAGTTTCATAAATTATGAAACTCGTGCATGTGTTTCTTTATTAATGAAGCAAAATAAGGGGTTCCTGTCAAGTTAAAATCGCCCTTTGCCAGACGCATCCCTCAGCTACCTGGAGGCAACCGATGCCCTTGGGCTTTTTGAACTGCGCCAAGAGATCGCCAGGCGCTTTAACCAGGGCGGCGCCGAGATCACGGCCGACCAGGTGCTGATCACCAACGGCGCCATTCAGGCCTTGAGCCTGATCGCCCAGTTCGCTCTGGAAAACCGGCCCGCCATCATTTGCGAAACCCCCTGTTTTCAGGGGGTGATCAATAGCTTTACGGCCATAAAGAGCGTCAGATGGAGGTGCGACGTGAAGTAAGACGCCAGCGCCTGCTCGCCCCCTACCGGGCCAGGCGTCCCTCCCTGCGTAATTGGATTCTAGTGGCGATCGGCGATCTGTTGATCCGGCTCGGCGAGAGACTCAAGTGTCGCTATGATCACAAGCAGCGGGTGGCGACAGGGTGAGCCTGATGGAGATGGGTGCTGACGGCGAACGGTCATCCCCCCCTCATTCGAGCCCATAGACCTGCCTTGGCCCAAGGTGAGGGGCAAATCTGTCCAAGGCCGCCCTTCGGCACAGATAGCAGAAATGGCATTCGTCCACATACCCCTCGGCGGGCGTCACCCCCAGCGACCCCGCCAGGGCCGCCGGACCGCCCTCCAGGAGGGGGCCGCAGATGGGGTGGGCGTCGGGGCGATAGTTGGCCATGAGCTCCGATAAAGGGGTTTCCCACAGGTTGCCCATGCTGATCCCCTGGCAGAGATGCACATGGCCGAAGGCGTCCACGTGGACCCTGGAAGGGGCGGCGAGGTCTTCGTAGGGACATTCGCCGAGTTCACGCCACGGCCGCAAGGGCAGACCCGCGGTGAGCGTATCCACGGCGCGCCCCCGAAACTTTGCCCCGCCGCCGATGACGGGCTTGCCTTTGCCCTCGGCATCCATCTCCTGCTCCTCAACCCGCGGCGGCTCAATGGCGATGGACGAGGTGTCGATGCCCAGAGCCTTTGCCGCGGCATGGGCGATGGCCGCCGGTGTGTCCGCCGCAGCGGCGGCCTCATCACCGTAGTGAAAGGCATCGTTGCTCACGGAGAGATAAGACAGACCCGAGTCAGCCAAGGGTTTCAGCCACAATTGGGCATCCGCGGGGGTAGTGGCTCCATAGGCGTTGGTGACTATGCCAACCTTGAAACCCCGCTCGCTGGCCAAGCGAACACCTTCGTTCAAGAGGGGATAGAAGAGAAAGGGCTCCCCGCCTTCGTAGAAGATCCACTCCATGCTGCCCATCTTGCGGGCATCGTCCAGCACCCGGGTCACCTGATCTAAGGTGAACGTACCCTTGGCCCTCGGGCTGCAATGCAGAAAGCAGTGGTCGCACTCGAAGTTGCAGGTGTAGGAGAGGATGAAGTGGATGCCGGTCAGCATGGTTATCCTCCTTGATCCATATCCGCGCCACTGCCATTATCCTCTTGATCTGTGGCGACCTTGGATTCCTCAGGGGCCGCGGCTTCGTTGCCGTCGGCAGATATTCCATCGGCGTCATCGGTCTTCTTTTCCAACCGGCGCTGCAGTTTTTCTTCTCGTTTCTTCTGGCGCTTAAGCTCTTTTTGACGTTTTTTAAATGAATAATTGGTTCTGGCCATAGGGCAACCACCTCGGAAAATTGGCTTTGGTGAATCCAGGAACGCGCGTGCAGCCCCTCATCCTTTAAGAGAGGCCCCGCAGCTTGATACGTGCGACGATATGGGTTCTGATAGTAGAATGCAAGCAAATATACGCCGGGCTTCGGCTTGACGTCCATAGGCGCTCAGTCCGCCATCATTGTCACTTTATGCAGGGGCAATGCGCTTTTCTTCCCCGGCTTCGAAAAAGGTGGCCTAGTATTCGAGAAAGTGAATAGCACTTTTGCACGCCCTTCCCAGTTGCGATTTGTTTTTAGGATGCCTATGCTAAGGGACTGGTGAAAAGCGATCCGAGCCGCATCCGGCACGGCAAGAGAGGTGCCCATGACGATCCGAGAGGTTAGATCAAACATGCGCCGTTTCCTTGCGTTGATCTTTGCACTCCTGCTGGTATTACCATGCTCTGGCGGGACCGCGTCAGACGAGGCGGAGAATGGGCGTTTCACCCGTGAAAGAGCCGCGCTTCTTGAAGAGATCCAAGCGGACCTGTCCCTGACCGACAGCCACCTGGGGTGGAAACAGCTTGACCCGATCGTAATGGCGGCCATGGGGAGTGTCAAGCGCCACCGCTTCGTGCCGCCTAAGTACGTGAAACAGGCCTATGCCAACCACCCCCTGCCCATCGGTCACGGCCAGACCATCTCGCAACCCTTCATCGTGGCCCTCATGAGCCAGCTCCTGGCCGTAGGCCCCGGGGAGAGGGTCCTCGAGGTGGGCACCGGATCGGGCTACCAGGCCGCCGTTCTGGCCGAGATGGGGGTGAGCGTCTTCTCCATCGAGATCATCCGCCCCCTGGCGGAGAGCGCCCGCAAGCGGCTCTTCAGCGAAGGCTACGACCGGGTGCGGGTCACCATCGGCGACGGCTATCTGGGATGGCCGGAACAGGCCCCCTTTGACGCCATCATCGTAACGGCCGCCGCCGACCACATCCCACCCCCCCTCATCGCCCAATTGAAAAAGGGTGGAAAGATGGTGATCCCCGTGGGAGGCCACTTTGCCGTGCAGCAGCTGGTTTTGCTAACCAAAGATGAGGCGGGCAACGTCTTTACCAGGCAATTGCTGCCCGTGCGCTTTGTTCCCCTGACCCGCAAGCCATGAGCGCCAGCGTCAAGAGCGGTCTGGCGATTTTCCTGTTATCGGGAGCCGCCCTGGCCTACGAAGTGATCCTGGTGCGCCTTTTGGCCATGACCCGCTTTCACCATCTGGCTTTCATGGTCCTCAGCCTGGCCCTTCTGGCCTACGGGGTCAGCGGCGTGCTTCTGGCCTACCTGCGTGTCCACCTGCTGAGTGCCTATCACCGCTGGTTCTGCCTGCTGGCGGCACTCTGCGCCTTGGGCACGGTGGTCTGTTTTCAGCTCTCCCAACGCCTCTCGGTGTCCCCCGCCCAGTGGGTCTGGTCGCCCGTCGAGGCCATCAACCTGGTGTGGCTCTACTTAATCCTTGGCCTGCCACTGCTGGCCGCCGCTTGCGCAGTGGGGCTGGCTTACTGCCGCCAAGAGACAGGCGCCGGCTGGGTCTATCGGGCCGATCTTATGGGGGCGGCCGCGGGGAGCCTGGCGGCCCTTGCAGCCTTGTGGTTGCCGGCAGCTCAGGCGCTCTGGCTTCCCTGGTGCGCCGCTCTGGCATCCGCCGCCCTGATGGCGCTGGCCCGCAACAAGGCGCTGGCCGTGAGCCTGGGTGCCATCGCCATCCTGGGACCGGTCGCAAATTTTGACCCTGCCATTGAGCTGCGCCTCTCTGCGGACAAGCCTTTGGCCATGGCCCTCGGCGCCGAGGGCGCGGAGCGCGTTGCCGATGTGTTTTCGCCCCTGGGCCGACTCACCGTGACCCGCAATCCAAGAGCCCCCTACCGCCACGCCCCCGGTCTGAGCCTGGCGTTCCAGGTCGGCATCGCCGCCCAATGGGGCCTCTTCACGGATGGGGAGGGATTTGAACCCCTCCCCGGCAAGATCGCAAAAACCGGGACCCCCCACCTGGATTTCCTGCCCAAGGCCATGGCCCATCACCTGGTGGCCCCGGCACGGGTGCTCATTCTGGACCCGCCGGTGACGGAGCCCCTTACCCGCGCGATCCAGGCAAAGGTCTCCCGGGTCGATGTGGTTTTGTCCAATCCGGCCTGGCGGACGCTCGTCGCCCATCCCGAACTGAGCGGGTTGCGAGCCCTGTTCTCGGCTCCCGGCGTTCACCTGACCATCGCCGCCCCGCGAGGCTATCTGCGTACCGGGAGACCAGCCTACGACCTGATCGTACTGGGGGCGCCCGGGCCTTCAGCCCTAAAACCCGACCACCGCTTCACCGTGGAAGCCTTCCACGAGGCGATCCAAAGACTCACCGATGGGGGAGCGCTCTCGATCAGCGGCCCCTCCGATCTGCCGCCCAGAGCGGGCCTGCGTCTTCTCACCACCGCCGTGGCGGCCCTGAAACGCGCCGGAGCGGCCGTACCCGGCGATCATCTGATCCTGATCCGCAGCCTGCGCACGGTTCATCTGGTCATCGGCAAGCAACCGCTCTCCCCGGCAGCGATCACTATCACGCGTTCCTTCTGCCAATCGCGCCGCTTCGATCCGGTCTGGTTTCCCGGCATGCGATCGGCAGAGGCCAACCGCTGGAATCGACTCGCCGAACCCGAATTTCACGCCGCCGCACGAGAGCTGCTCGGTCCACGCGGGGAAGTGTTTCAGAAGCACTATAAGTTCACCATCGCGCCCGCCACGGACGACCGCCCCTACTTCTCCCGTTTTCTCAAACCCGCCACCTTGGGGGAGCTCTTTTCCCTGAGGCGCAGCGGTGGCCTGGGCATGCTGTCGCTGGCCGAACCGGTGCTGGCGGCCACTTTGGTTCAGGCCGTGGTGCTGGCCGCCGTACTGATCTGGCTGCCCCTCAGGCCGTTCCGACCGCCCCGCCGAACCGGTGACGCAGCCGGGCTTACGGGCGAGTTTTTCTTCCTCCTGGGCGCCGGCTTCATGTTGGCCGAGTTCGCCGTACTTGAGAAGCTGGTTCTCTTCCTCAACGCACCGGTCCTGGCCGTGGGCGTGACCCTGGCGCTCTTTCTGGCCCTAGCCGGTGTGGGGGGCGGCCTCTCCTGCCGCTTTCTCGCCCAGAAGCGGCCGCCGCTGGTGATCGTGCGCCAGTTCGTGCTGGCCGTCACGGCCCTGATGCTGATCTACCTGGCCGGCTTGCCGGTCCTCCTCTCCCCGTTTTTAAGCCTCTCCCTCCCCCTGCGCCTGGCCCTGGTGACCCTGGTCATAGCTCCCCTGGCCCTGGCCATGGGGCTGCCCTTTCCTTTGGCCATCGAGGCCCTCAAGCGCGAACGGGCCGAATCGATCCCCTGGGCCTGGGGTCTCAACGGATGCGGCGCCCTGATCGGACCCGTGGTGGGCATGGGGCTGGCGGTCTACGGGGGTATCCGCATGGTGTGGGTGACCGCAACCTTCTGCTACGGTATAGCTGCCGTCAGTATAATTTGGCGTAGCGGGGGGAACAAATTGGCTTTAAAATTCCTTTTCAACAGACTTTAATGAGTCTACCATATGCCTGGAATTAGACGATGCTTTATTCGTTTGGCATACTCAGAATATCCTTCCAACTCGTTCTGCAACATCCTATCTTCAAGAAAGGTACGCATTATCGTAACGCCAACGGCTAATATACTTGGAATCAGTGCATACAGGGAGCCAATTATTAAGGCATCAACCAAGCTGACGACTATCATGGCGACATATCCAGGATGTCGAACAAAATTGTAGGGACCCTTCATGATAACCTTGTGGGCTCGATCTATTTGAACTCTGGAGCTCACTTCAAAATGCTCATTTGTCAACGTGGCCCAATAAAAAAGAAGAAAGAAAACCAAATAGAGAATAATGCCAAGCATCGCATAGTTGATACCCAATTGAGAAGACCATCTATATCTGCCGACATCCAGCGCTGCTATTGTGGGAATCACCAACAAAATCAATAAAAAGTAGATTGATAGAATCACCTTATCCCAGGTCTTGGTTCCCTGCCTAACCGATGCTCTCTGGTTTGCCAACCCAGGCGCAAACTTCCACATTAACATTGCGCCTAGCATGGCTCCAAAAAAATGAATTCCAAAAGCAAGCCATGCTCTAGGAATATCCAATCGACCGGCCGAAAGAAAAAAGGCAGCTGCCATTAGCAGCGTCCAGCGAAATGGTGAAAGCAGATACTTGATGCCATCTTTGTCCAATCGTTGCTTCATTAATTCTCTCCTTTTACCATCTGAATAGAACCTGAATATAGATAACAAACACCGAGGCTGACGATCCGATGCTTCTTCAAGAATAGAACAATCTGTTGTGAGAAAATGCTTGATAAGCTGCGGAGGGGTCTGCGATGTTGGGGTTTATGACATATTTTTGGACGCGATACAAGTTATAATATGTTATATTTTCAATTAGTTATACTATTGACGGGTGGGAGCGATATTGATATAATACTAGAAAAGCTTGAATAACAATTCCCTACATTGTGCATATCCCAATACTGCTGTTTTCTCGCGAAGTTATAAGAAATAGTTTTAGAAATAACACTGCTACTGCGCTTACCTCGTGGAGGGTACCGCTGGTGATCACGATGCGCTGGCTGGGCGTTTCCAGTCCCATGCGCCCGTTGTCTAATATGGTTGACAGTCAAACTTTAACCGATTGGATAGCCACATAACCGAATTCGAAAAGAGGCGGCCATGCTAGCGGATCAGCGATCCCTGTTCGACATCCCCGATTCAATCGTTTGCCTGAACTGTGCCTATACGTCCCCGCTATTAAAAGGTACGCCGAGCAGAGGGAGAAAAGGCCCTAAGTCTTTTACAGCCGGCCAATGATCTTCACGGGACCGGCCAGGGCGTGCAGCTCCCTGTACAAACGGGCGGGATCGTCTTCGTAACGTTTGGAGAAGTGAAAGGGCACCAGGCGTTTGACCCCGGCGGCGCGGGCGATCTCCATCGCTGCCGTGGTGGTGAGGTGCTGGGTGGCGGCCGCCTTCTCCCGATCGGCGGCCATGAAGGCTGTCTCACAGAAGAGGGTGTGAGCGTCCCGCGCCAGGTGGGTGAGATTACGGCGGTTGGCCGGGGTGTCGGCCATATCGGCGGCGTAGACCAATCTCTTCCCCGGACGGATGAGGGTCAGGGTATCGGCCAGGTCGCCCGCCGACCGGTTCGTACCGTCGGGGAGCTGAATTCTTGTGTCCAGAGCATCTTCGGCGATGCAAGCCTTCAAACGTCCCAGCCAGGGGCCGGCAACCAAACCAAGGTCCACCAGGCGCTCCTTACGCACATTGATCTCCCTGGCGAAGCTCAGGGCGTATGCCACCGAGGGGATCTTGTGGTCGCAGATGACGGCTTGAAGCTGGTAGTTATCACCCGTGAAAATCACCCCGTCATCCAGGCGCCTGTCGGCCAGATCGACCCGGGGCCCGCCCGCCTGGATGCGGGCGCGCTTAAGCCGATCGCCATGCATCTCGCTCACCTCAAAGATGGGGCCGTTGGCCTCGATGCGGTCCCAGGTGATGGCGTTCAGAAAGCTCTCGATGCGTTCTATGGTCTCCGCAGGACCGAAGATCCCACAGGGGCCGAAGGAACCGATACGCGAACGTAGAAACCAGATGAAACCTCCGATGTGGTCCAGGTGGGCGTGGCTCAGAAAAATCGCCCGCACCTGATGGGCCACCCGGGCCGACAAACGCGCCGCGTCACCCAGATCGAAGAGCAAACTCTCCTTGCGGTGGCGCAGGCGCACATGCAGGAGGGGGTCACCCAACACGCCCCCCACAAGAGTGGCCCAGGCCGACCCCACTCGGGCAGAGACCGACCGACTGCCAACAGCCGAGGCTGCCATGACCTGGGGCGTCATCTCGACGGGCACCTGGTCGTAGACCGGCCTGTTCCCCATTGGCGCAAAGGTGGCCAGTTGACCGGCGCTGCTGCGGCCGGCATTTCGGATCAGGATGGAAGTGACCGCTTGCATCACGCCAGCGGTTACGGCCGCCCGGAAGGGGGGTAATTGCAGGGTGAGGCGATCTTCGGCCAGATGAATCACCTCCCCCATGGCCAAGGTCGTCCCGGCGGCATCCAACAGGCCCACCTGACGGCCCACCCAGGTGTCCGGCATCTCAAGCGGAGGGGGCGTTCCCAGGCGGTTCAGTGTCCCCAGCGAGAAGCTGGCCTCCTCCCCACCCGCCAGATAGCGCTCCCACTGGCGGGTCCGCTGGGTGTGGCGCTCCTTTCTGGTCTGTCGCCGGGCCTCAGGAGTTGGAGAAACCGTTACTATTTTACAGGGCAGGGCGGTAAACTCCGCTTCGAGGGGCAGAGGTTTGTCGGGACGAGTGAGGACCACCAGGGCATCCACCGATAGCGTCTCCACCAGTGCGACCAAGAGCTCGGCCGCCCCCACACCCCGCACCACCATAGGGGGCTCGATGAGGATGGGACCTTGGGCTGCTCCTTTTTCGGCGAGACGGGCCAAGCGGAGGGCGGCCATGAGCAGGGGCAGCCGAAAGCGGCCGGCATCCAGGCTGCACAAGGCCTGAAGATCTCCCCAGTGAAAATCCTCGCCGGCCCACCATCCACGGCACACCGCCCCAGGCACGCCGAAGGGCGGTGTACCTGGATCGAGGGAAAGCACCTGGCAACCCCCACGGAGACCGGCCAACACCGGCCCCAGGGCCATTGCCAGGGTCGACTTACCCGATCCTCTCGCGCCCCAAAATAAAAGGCGGCGAGCGCCTTTCAGCCGATTCAACAGATCTTGTAAATCATTATCGTTCAAAAGGTGGTCGGGCATCATTGAGGACACCGATTCAGCGTTACGCAATGACTGGCGTCGGTAACAGACGATAGCCGATAAACGACGGGCATGGTGGTGGCATTGAGCAAATGTGTCCACCCGCTCATCGGACCATATTCCGGTTAGGCATCTTCACCTGTGGATGGATAGGCCCGTAGAACGATTTCGAAATTGTTTGGTCCTTAGGTTGCTAAGTAATGTTTGTCTAGAAATGGTGGATCTGACCCAACGCCGAAATGGGGTGAGAGATGCCGTTTCTGGACAAGCACTAAGTAATATAGATCGCCTACCTTGGCAACCCACCTGAATGATGGCGATTCTTTCCAGGTGCAATCATGGATGGGCATTGGTTAGACCATCCAGAAATGGTGAATCCACCCGAGTTCAAGGCGGATGAATAAGCAAAACCGGAGGAATATTGCCGATATTTCCAGGATTTGGATTTGTCACCCAACACCGAAATAGGGTGAGCGCTGCCGTTTCTGAATGAGCAATAGTTATCCCAAAGCGATCAGAAAGGTACCCAGGAAAATAATGCCGGCGGAAATCAAGCGGGTAGTGCGGTGGTTTTCCTTTAATGCATACCCGCCCAAAAGAACGGCGAAGACGATGCTCAGTTGCCTGAGCCCCACGATGTAGCTCACCCGATCGATGGTAAAGGCCACTAAAATCAGGAAATAGCCGAAAATGGATAACCCCCCGCAGACGAGGATGGCCCTTCGGTTGGTCCGCCACTCGTTCTTGATGTCACCCCAGTTTTTTTGCCGACCGAGGTAACCGGAAAACAATGCCATGCTGAGCCAGGGGTATAGATAGGCGAAGACCACCGGATGAATTCGTCCCACGGCTAGCTTGTCCACAATGGAGTACGCCGTTACCGATAAAAGGGTCAGCAGGGCAAACTGGATGGCGCGATCATTGGCCAGGGCCAGCAAGGGGCGAATCAGTGAAGAAAATCGGAGTCGCTTCATGTTGATGGAATAACTACCTAATGCCACGAGGAGGATACCGACGGCGCCCCGAAAGCTGACGTCTTCCTTCAAGGCGACCATGGAAATCAGCAGGACCAGTGCCGGTGATGAGCGCATGATGGGGTAAACCAGGCTAAGGTCCCCGGTTTCAAGGGCCCGGGTGAGAAAGATCCAGTAGATAAAATGCAGCAATCCAGAAACGGCGATATAGGCCCATACATCGATTTCGGACAATGAGGCCGCGGGTAAGTAGACGACGAAGAGTGGTGTGAAAAGCAACAATCCTACCACTTCATACCACCAGACGAAGGCCTGCTTATCCGCAGCCTTTTTGGTGAAGTAATTGCGTGCGGCATGCATGATCGCCGATAGAAGAACCAGCACGATGGCGAGGGTGCTCATGAAACGGGCTGACCATTCAATAGGAGCGTGGTGTTTCAGTCAATGCGCAACAGGCGTCGACCGCTTGGACCGAAATACTTCTTTTGTATATAAAATGTCAAAACTATAATTTAAACTGCCCTCACCGCTTCTACCGATCGCTGAAAAACCTCTTTCCTGGCGTGGTTATTCTGCTGTCATTTGTGAGGCGATCACCTCGATTTGTTCCATGTACGGCTGAAGGCTGTTTTCCCCCGCGTCTCCCATTCCGCATGCCCGCAGTGTCCAGCATTGATATCCATACATGGTGAGGAAGCCGGCATACTTTTGGACCACATCCTGATGTTTTTCTTTAACTTGGCCTTGGCTTGTGATGAGCAGCGCTTTTTTTCCTTTCCCTATGTAGGTCGGTTCAGGATTGGTTTGATAGTCCGGCTTCACAAGGCTCCAGGTCCGGTCGACAAATGTTTTGAACTGTCCGGTGACATCCCAGTAGTAGATCGGCGTTGCAAACAATAGAATATCCGATTCCTGCAGACTTTTCAGCGCCGGCGTCAGGTCATCCTCCAAAATGCAAGCACCGGCCCTGGTTTTACACCCCTGGCAGCCCTGGCAGCCTTTAAACGCCATGTCGTTTAAAAAAAACCGTTGGGTCTCGGCACCACTTTTCTCCATGCGATCCACAAATGCTGTGGCAAGGGTGGTTGTCACACCTTTTTTCCTTGGACTGCCCAAAATCGCACTCACTCTCATTTTTCAACCTCCACCATTCTTTTAAAAGTTTAAACATCGAAAATATTCGAACCATACAACCAAAAAAATTTGGCTAGAACAAATCCCTTATCGAATGAATCGCCTGTGCATCCACCCATACGACCAGATTCTTACCCTCCCTTCGCATCTTTAACAGCCCAGCCTGGCGCAGTTCCTTGAAATGGTGGGAAATGGTGGATGGGGCCAGGCCAAGTTTTTTTGCAAATTCCTGCTGGCAATTTTCCACTTCGTCCATGGCAACGCTGGCTGAAAAACGGCCTCCGTTAACCGAACAATGGGTCAATTCCAATAAAATCCGCAACCGGTTCGGATTTGACAGGGCTTTAAAAATATTGGCGAATTTTTCCACCTGCCATTGTTCAGTGTTGATTGTTTCTTGATTCGACATGTTTCGAACCGTACATGTGCCCCCCGGTCTTGTCAAGAAAAATGAATTGGAAAGCTATACGTTGGCGAATAGCTATCAACATCACAGCTTGCTGCGTTCGGCGTTGCCACCGGGAATGTTCCACTCCTTTTCCGTACAACACTTCCGCCGGGTGGCGTCTGCGGTGTGCTAAACTGCCACCATCCAAATGGTCGTTCCGGTCCTTGGATCGTCTGCTCTCAACGATGTCCGTCCATCTGCCCGCAGCCTTAGCGCTTCGCCCCGCACCCGTAATCTCAAGTTCCAACGATGGTTCTGAACGCCTGCCGGTTTTTAATGGCAGGTCTGCACTGCTTGTTTTGCCACCTATCGGTACGGATCCGGATGCGGACCATTTGTCTATTATACCTTGGGTCGAAAAAATACTGTCGATCCGTGAAACTATTGCAAAAAGGATGGTGAAATCATGGCAATCAAAAACTTCGAGGTCAATCGATATCAGATCGCACTGGGGCATGAGTTGTCGGCCACCTGGAGTGGCAAGCGCATCGGGATCAGGGGATATGTCGTCTGCTATGGCGAGGATCATCGCTTTATCGCCTATTTTCTCACCGCGAACAGCCCGGTACCTGAACCTGTCTACATTGAGCGCAATCGTGTTGGGGCGATCTTCCTGCCTTTCGAGCAGATGCCGCCCTTTGTGGATCTGGTTCGCAACGAAAAGCCGCTCTACGCCTACCTCAACAGCGACCGTCCGGAGTGGAACAGCCTCAAGACCGCTATGGAACCGGTTGGCGAGGAGGAGAGCTGACCAGCAATCACGCCTTTAAAGCTCTTGGAAATACGTTTTCTTCCGAACCGGCCGAGTGTTGCGGTTGTTTGATCGCCTCATTCACGCCATAGGGACTCGCCGGTCGGCGCAGATGATGCCACCTTGACAATGCGGTCACGACATAAACCCCGACGTTGCATAACATTGGGGTGGACGCGCCATCATCACCGCTAACGGATAGTCGCTTGGCAGTACAACGCAAAGGGCCGGAGTGCTATTCCCCGGCCCTTTGTTTGGCGGTTACTCACTATCCGTTGTCATCCATCCGGTGGTGGTCAGACGGCTGCCGAGAGCTCCTTGGCCAGGCGCACGGCTTCGGAGGCGTTTTCGGCAAAGGCGTCGGCGCCGATGCGGCGAGCCCAGCGGCTGGTCACAGGCGCTCCGCCCACCATGGTCTTGTAACGCGATTTGAGGTCGGCCTTCTTGAGGGCCACCTCGAGGTGTTTCTGCTCCTCCATGGTGGTGGTCAACAGAGCGCTCGTGCCGATGATGTCGGCCTTGAACTTGTCGGCCTCCTCGATGAAGCGGTCCACGGCCACGTCGCGGCCCAGGTCCATCACTTCGAACCCATTGGCCTTGAGCAGGGCCACCACGATGGTCTTGCCGATGTCGTGGACGTCGCCGGCCACGGTGCCGATGACAATGCGCCCGACGGTCTGGCCGGCGCCATCGGGGATGGCGGCGTTGATGATGTCGGTGGCCTTCTGCATGGCGCCGGCGGCCAGGATCAACTCGGGCAGAAAGAGCTTGCCCGACCCGAAGAGATCGCCCACCTGGTTGATCCCCGGGATAAAGCCTTCGTTGATCAGGACCACCGGGTCGAGGCCTTCGCCCAGACCCCGCTTTGCGGCTTCCTCTGCAGCAGCAGCGTCTCCCTTGAGGATGGCGTCCCCCGCAGCGGCGAATATGTCAGCACTCATATTTTACTCCTTTACTTCAAATCAGCTTACGTCCAACGCAGTGCCTGTCTGCGGCTAGAGTCCGAGATCCGCTCTGAAGAGCTCCACCGAACGAATGGGAATTTCCAGCAGCTCGGCGATCTTGAACTTGGCCCGAATGCCCTTGGGGCTGCCTGCTACCGAGGTCACCATGCCGATCTTCAGGTCCTTCCTGATGTCGCGCATGATCTCCTCGTTGGTCAGGTCGATAATGTCTATCCCCAGTTTGTCGGCCACATTGGCTTTGGCATCGTTGATTTTCATCCGTCGGGTCATCTGCATCCAGACCACCAGATCTCCGGCGGTGCGGATGCCGCCCATACAGGACGCCATGATGTGGGCGATGTGCATTCCCATGGGATCTCCCACGCCAATCTACAACCCGTCGGCCTTGCCAATCTGCACGAGGGCCTTGGAGACCCGCGTGACGCTGTCTATGGGGGGCTGGGTCATCATGGGAATCCCGCACACCCCCATGCCCACGTTGGCGTGGACCGGAATCTTGGCGGCCGAAGTGGCGGCCTTGAGAAAGGTCACCGCCCGGGAGAGATTCCAGGCCACAGACTCGGTGGTGGCGGTGTTGACCGCCATGCCGTAGATGTCGGCCCCGGCTTCCTCGATCACCTTCACCTGATCCTGGGGGTAGAGGCCCGCCAGACGCGTGTCTTTATAGGTGACCCCCCCGTGCATGCCGATGATGAACTCCCCGGCGGCGCCCATGAGGATGGGCAGGTCGGGAATCTCGGCCTTGATCTGCTCCACCGCCTCCAGGGCGGCCATGAAGTCGGCGTCGCCGGCGCTGCCGCTGGTGTCGAAGTTGAGACCTTCGAGTCCCACAGCGGCCAGCTTCTTGGCCACGAAAACCAAATCGTCGCGCAGATACTCTGCGGCCTGGACCTGGGCCTCCTGGGCCTCCTCGATCTTGCCCAGGGGCATGAGCTCGGCGGCGTTGGGGCAGGGACCATCGGGCTGGAAGTAGAGCCCCAGGTTGGGCTGGGCGCCGTAGAAAAAAGGCGCCGTGGTCTGCTGGGAGATGTTGTAATATTCGTTGGCCTCGTAATTGATGACCGATTTGACGGGCTTGTAGCTGTAATCGCTGTGGCCCAGGGAGGTGGTGTCGGCCCCGCAGGCGCGCTCGTAGGTGAGCACAGCCTGCAAACGGCTCAGGGGCGCCCCCACCCCGCCGCCATCCTCGCCGGAGTAGAAGCTCATGGTGCAGCCGTCGTCGCTGACGATGACCTCCTCGCCGGGATTGACGCTGACCACCCGCGACGGTTCGGCCATGATGGCGAACAAGTGCGCTTGTTCTTCCGCCGTCAATGGGGGCACGCCACCCTTTTGGGCGGCGTCCTCGGTACCGTCCTGGATGTCCTCGCGGATCTCCTCGGCCGGCATCCAGAGACGCTCGCCATCTCCCATTCGGGAGAGAATCTCTTCGCCCATAATGTCTCCTTATGGTTCAGTGTTCCAGTCAGCCGGTGAGCCAGTACCTCTCCGACCAATTGGTAAATATAATTAAGAAGCGGAGGTTACGCCTAGTTCTCTTTCAGTTTCTACGACTATTTGGCGAATCCCTGCCAAAACCTCGTCCGGAAGAGGTTCGGGCTTGTGGTTGGCCAGGATCCAGCGGGCCTTGGCAACGGCCCTCTCGTAGGCCGTGTTGGCGCCGGCGCTCTCCCAGGTGGCACGCATGCGCCGGTCGATCACTTCGGGTTTGGACTGGGATCGCATCCCCTTGAAGGTGTGCGGGTGCATGAGGAAATCCTTGCCGGGCCCCATCTCCTTGATGACGTCCACTGCCAGGGTTTCATCACTCACCGGGATGCCGTGCACCGTGAAGTTGATCATGCGGGCGAATTCGCAGTCGAGCACCAGTTGGCCGTAGTCGAAGGTGATGCCGCTTTCGAGCATCCCCAAACCATAGATCATGTTGGCGCCTGCCAACGCTGGGATCATAGCGGTGAGGGTCTTCTCGTGGCCCATCTGGGTGTCGGATATTTTGCCGTCGCCCTAGCCACCGGCGACGTAGCTCGGCAGGGCGTAGTAGCGCGCCAGACGCGCCACGGCCCCGCTGATCAGGGCACACTCGGGAGTGCCCACGGTGGCGGCGGCCATCTTCAAATCCATGGCCGTCGTGGAACTGCCGTAGATCACCGGGGCGCCTTTGCGCGTCAACTGGCTGAGGGTGATCCCCGAGAGGATCTCGGCGTTGTGGGTCACCAGGGTGCCCGCCAGGGTCACCGGGGCGGTGCCCCCGGCCATGGCCATGCTGAGGATGTTACAAACCACGTTGTTGCGCGCCGCTTCCATGATGATCTCGCAGCAGTCCTGAATCAGCTTGAGGGGGCTCACCGGGCAGGTGGTGAAGCTCACCAGGGGGCGCTTCTTGAAGGCCTCGATCCCGCCGACGATGAGGTGGCCCATCTTGAGGATCTTGTTCAACAACAGCCCATTGACCGGCCCGAAGGCGCAGTGCTTGGTGGTGTTGGTCAGATAGGCCTCGGCGTTGTGCAGGGCCACGGCGGCCTGATCGACGTCGTGGGCGCCCATGGCCTTCTCGCAGAAATCCACCTCGGGCAGGTAGTCGATCACCCGGGCCGAGTCCACCAGGTCCTGCTTGACCGGGTCGCGGTTCTCGCCGGTGGCCAGGTCGTTGATCTTGACCCCTTCGCTGAAGTTGGTGAAGTGCACCCGGTTGCTCTCCAGCACCAGGTCGTGCTCGGGGTCGCGCCCGGCCAGGATCACTTTGCGAGGGGCAGAGCGCACGGCATCCTCCACCAGGTAGGGGGGGATGCGCACGATCTTCTCCACCCCGTCCACCTCGGCGCCGTGGTCGCCAAAGCATTGCCGCGCCTCGTCGTCCTCCACGAAGACGCCGGTCTTCTCAAGCACCTCGAGGGTGCCCAGATGGATCTCATCCACCTCCTCGGAGGTGAGGATCTCCATGCGCAAGCCCCCGTTCAATTGCTTGCCCGCGTGGGGTCGTCTGTTCATGGCTTGTCCTTGGTTAGAATATAGATAGTTTAAAAATGGCTATGGCGTGTCTGTCACCACGGCGTCGGCCTCCATCTCCACCAGCCAGGCGGGGTCGATAAAGCGGCTCACCTCCACAAAGGTGCAGGCCGGACGGATCTCGCCGAAGAACTCCCCATGGGCCTTACCAGCCGCTTCCCAACGCCCGATATCGGTAAGCATGACGCGGGTGCGGATGACGTTTTCCAGTCGGCCGCCGGCGGCTTCCACCGCCGCCTGGATGATTTCCAGACAACGCCGCGTCTGGCCGTAGAGGTCGCCTTCACAGGCGGTACCGCCGCCTTCGGCGATGGGCGCTGTTCCAGCCACGGCGATGGTGTTACCCAAGCGCACGGCACGTGAAAAACCGATGGGCTTTTCAAAGGGCGATCCAGAGGAGATATTCCTACGGGTCATTATGCATTCTCCTTCAATTTTTCCAGGTGTTCCTGCAAGTATACGAAATCCTTGGTCAAATCTCCCTTGTAAACGATGACGGCCTTGCGCACTTCGGAACTGAGGCCAGATTTTTCCAGGGGGCGCTCGAAATCTGCCTCCAGGATGTTGGGTACCAGGGGGGCCAGCTGTTTGCTGAAGAAGGTCGAGCTGTCGTGGGGCAACTCGCAGGGCAGGTTGTCCACCGCCAGCACCACGATGCCATCCCCGGTGTGGCCGTCGGTCACCTGGCGCGTAAGGGGGTCGATCTGGTAGGCGGGCATGTCGCTGTCAGTGGAGCGCACATTGCACTCGATGCTGCCGTGGGTGTCGCATGTGATGTCGGCGATGCCGCACAGCTTGGAGGGGCTTTCCTTTTCGGCCAGCGTCTTGAGCCCTTCCCAGGTGACGAAACGGGGGTAACGCGCCTCCCAGTAGACCGCATTTATCAGGAGCGTGTAATGGGCCAGATAGGGCTCGAAGCGGCTCTGGTAGTGCTCGGGGCTAGTGAAGTACTCCTGGAGGTCGAAAGGTTCGCCGTCGCTGCGCTCAACCAGGTCCTCCTCCTTAAAAACAGTCACATAGAGCCGTTTGGGGTCGGCTTCACCACCCTTCACCAGGGCTTCGATCTCACCGGGTGCGACCCGCTCGGTGGGTAGACAGTCGAGGATCTGCTGGGCCCCGCCGGAGACGTTGCCATAGCCCAGGATGCCTATGGTGAAAGGTGCCAACTCCGCGGGGAAGCCCTTTTCGTCGACCTCTGCACCGACTGCCTTAAGATGAATCTTGGCGTCGGCCACCGATTGGTACTGGTGGGCCCGACGGATATTCTTAAGCGGTGTGTCCACCCCTTTGGCCTCCCAATACTCCCCCATGAGGGCGAGAATGTCGATGGCCCCGGCGTCGCCGGCGTAACGCCCGAAGTAGACGATGCGGCGGCCTTCGTCATCGGTGATGCGCTCGTAGTCGATGAGGGTGGACTTGCTGTCGATGATCTTCTGCAGCAGGGGCATGCCACCCGCCTGGCCTTTGATGGTGTGGGAGAAGAAGAGGTAGATCTTGCCCGCCTGAATCTTCTCCTCGGGGATCTCCTTGACCCCGAAGACCACCTCGCCAGGCCCTTCGTTGTGGCAGATCTGGGCCCCGGCCTCCATATAGGCCTGGGCCCCGAAGAAGCGTTTCTCGGAGGCTTGTACGTAGGCACGGGCGTTGGTTTTTTGACGAATTTGCATCAGGTCACCAGGCACCAGGGCGGTGCGGCGTTCCCAACGGTTCTTGTCTTCGGCGCGGATCAATAAGGTCTTCATGGATCCAAGTCTCCCCAGTAGCTGCGCTCGTCGGCGTCGAGATCGCTGCGGCGCTCGATAAAACAGATGTTTTTCTTCTCGCATTCGGCCAGGATGGGTTCGTAGATCTGGGGTTGCACAGGGATCTGAACCCCGGTCAGATCGATTTTACCCGTGGCGATGAGGCCGGCGGCGATCCCCACGGGAAAACCCACGGTGCGCGACATGGAGGTGTCCCCACCGGGGATGCCGCAGTCGATGAGGGTGGACTGGATGCGCTGGCGGGGCTTCTCCGGATAGAGGACCTCGAACTCATGGTGCATCACCAGCAGATCCATCTCCCCCTCGCTGTAGACCAGACGGTTTTTCAAGGTGTGAGCGAACATCTCGAAAACCGACACCGTCCCCAGGTTGATCTTGCGATTGGAGAGGAGCCCCAGCCACTCGAGTTTCTTGAGGGTCAGGCTGTGCACCGGAATCTTCAGGTAGGTGGCCACAGCCTGGCGCAGATCCTCACCGGGTCCACAGTGGACGATGTTGGAGAGCACCTCCCGGGGGGTCACCTCGTCGAAGTCGAACATCATTTTCTGGTTGAGGAGCCCCAGCTTTTTGATGAAATCCCAGGTTTCGCAGTAGCCAACATTGCGTAGGGTCCCTCGATACATCCCGGCAGCCCCCTGCAAACCGTAGATGTCGACGTAGGGTAGAGCGTCGCGGTTGACATAGGCCTCGAAAACCCCAGCCCCGGGCACGCTTTTGAGCCAGTAGTGTTCGAAGAGTTGATCGCCGGGTACCTCGATCACCTTGCCGTGCTCCAAATAACGCCCATCGTTGGTGGCGGCCAACATTGCGCCTTCGGGACTCCAGGAAAATTTGTAGCCCAGGGGGTTGTTATTGCTTTCCAAGGCCGGCAGACCACCACAATAGGAGAAAAAGCTGTCCACTTTCCCTCCTTCGCTGCGTACCCGGTCAATGATCTGCATGGCCGACATGTGGTCCAGGCCTGGGTCCACGCCCACCTCGTTGAGAAAGAGGAGGCCCTTGGCGCGCACGTCGGCATCCATGGCCAGCATCTCCTCCTTGACATAGGAGGCGGTGACCATGTGCTTGCCCATCTCCAGGCAAAGGCCGGCCACCCGCGGGTGAAAGGTCCAGGGCAACAGACTGATGACGATGTCGGCATCGGCCACCAGGTTGTGCAGACGGGCGCTGTCGCTCACATCCAGCTGAATGGCGATGCCACGGCTGTGATCTCCCACTAGCGCCTGGGCTTTTTCCATCTCCTGGTCGGCGACCAATACGGCCACCTCGGGCAGTTCGAGCAGACAATGCACGGCGGGTCGGGCCACCAGCCCCGCCCCCAAAACAAGGATCTTCTTCATGGAGTGGTCTCCTCTCTTAAGACCTTTGAACCGATTCATAGGGGTGAATGAAGGCCTCGCCGCGGGCCATGAGATCCCCATGGTCTTCGGGCGGGGTCATTTGCGCCAGGAGGTCGATAGTGTGCTTGCGTAAATATGTGTCGGCCGAGGGCCCCTGATCGGCCTGCCACTGCTCCAGAGTCTGGCTGGGCCACAGGTCGCCATCGCCCTGATCGCGAAAACGCGCTAGGGTCTGGGGGGCCATGAGAAAATTGCCCGCCGGGCCTATGGTGTCGATCTCATCGAGGGCCACTTCGCCATCATCCAACCTAAACCCCCCACTGAACTGGCGCGCCTGGCGGATCACTTGATCTGCGTAGACCACCACCGTAGGGGCGAAGGCCAAACTGTCGAAAGTACCCCCCACGAAGGGGGCCAGGCCCACCTTGCCCATGCAGGCCGTCAGGTGGTTCATCCAGAGGGTGGCGGCCAATTGCAGATCGGCCCCCCAGCCGTTAACGCAACCCGAGGTACCCGAATGGGGCAGGCCGTAGTGGGCGACCATCTCCGCACAGGCCAGGTTGAGGAGCATGCTGTGGGGACTGTAGACGCTGGTCATGGCCTTCATGTCGAAACCGGCTGGCAAGCTGCCGATGATGATGGGAGCGCCTTGCCGTATCAGCTGGCTGAAGACCACCCCGCCCAGAAGCTCGGCGTTGAGCAGGGCCAGTGTGCCGCCAGGGGTGATGGGCGTGGTGGCCCCGGACATGCCGTAGTTATTGTAGATCAGGGGCAGACCGCGTTCAATGGTCAGGACCGTCTTGCGGACGGTCTCCGCGCCCATCACCAGGGGTGAAATGGGGTTGACGTAGGGAATGACAAAAGGGTTGACAGACAGGTCACCGTGGAGGGTTTCGAGCAGCTCGAGGGCCGCGCCGAAGCGTTTCTCCTCGCTCACGAGCAACACCTGCGGTTTGACGGTATTGGCCGTCATGGTGAGGGTGGCCCACAGGTCGGCAGTATCGGGAGGCAAGTCCTGGGCGATGCCTGGGGTGGAGACCAGATCGAAACCGCTCAGGTGGTCTCCCAGACGGGTGGCTGTGGCCATGTCGGCAAGGGTGAAAGGTCGCGGCCGGTCATCTCCCGGTTCCTGATAGTAGAGATTGGTGACGCCCACCCCAAAACGGGTATTGTGGCTCGTCGAGTCGCCGAGGATGAAGCGTTCTCGACCCTGGCGATCATACACCGCCACCTTACCGGGGGCCTGTTCAACGGCCCATGCCACAAGATCGGCAGGGATGAAAACCCGGCGCTCAGCATCCACACGGCAGCCCGCGTCGGCAAAACGCTTCCGGGCGGCTTCGTCATCCACCCGCAGACCTGTTCGGCCCAAAATGGCGAGGCTGTATTGGTGGACCGCATCAATCTGCGCAGAGGTCAGGACCGTCAAGGTGGGTTGAACCATCTCCATCAGAACCCCTCCATATCTGGGATATTCCAGGCCAGCGCGGCATAGCCATGTCGACTGCTAAAGCCGTGTTGTCACTTATAGGGCAACATTTATCAGTGAGGCTTGTATGTGTCAATCAACTAATATATTAGGGTGGCAGCGGTCAAAGCGTAGCCTATGCGGGGGGTGGATCGAAATGAGATCGCGTGGACTCTAAATCCACGTAGCTCGGTGCAACACCGGGACTCCCCGCCTTTTTTTTAGTAGGTAAATTTTAGTGTCATGAAAACCTGGACAGACATACAGGCCCAGCGCCTGGCCGAACTAGGCGCGGCGCCAGAGATACTCCATCTCACTTTCAACGAGGATCAAGCACGCAACACGGCCTTCCAGAAACAGGTGGCGGCCCTGACCCGCAGCGGGAGGGAGCAGCTTGCAGAGCTGCGCCTCAGCCGGCGCCGGCCGGCCCTTTGCCGATTGGAAACTGTACTGACCGAGGCCCTTACCGAGATGGGCTTTGTCCAGGTCGCCACCCCCATCCTGCTCTCGCGTGGGCTGCTGAACCGCATGGGGGTCACCGCCGAGCATCCACTGAACAACCAGATCTACTGGGTGGATAAAGACAAATGCCTACGCCCCATGCTGGCGCCCCATCTCTACTACGTGATGAAGGATCTGCTGCGCTTGTGGGAGAAACCGGTGGCCATCTTCGAGATCGGCCCCTGCTTCCGCAAAGAGACCGACGGCGCCCGCCACAGCAGCGAGTTCACCATGCTCAACCTGTGTGAGTTTGGCCTGCCCCTGGAAGATCGTCAAGAGCGTATCGAGACTCTGGCGGAGGCGGTGATGACGGCTGCCAAGATCAGCGATTTTTGTTTTGAAACCGAATCCTCGGCCGTCTACGGCAGCACCGTGGATGTGGTAGACAAGACGGGACTCGAGCTGGGCTCCGGCGCCATGGGCCCCCACCCCCTGGATCGGGCCTGGAAGGTGACCGACACCTGGGTGGGCATTGGCTTTGGTCTGGAGCGCCTCCTCATGGCGGCCAAGGGCGGAAACAGCCTGGGGCGCCATGGCCGCAGCCTCTCCTATTTGGATGGTGTTCGTCTCAATATTTAAGTTGGCAACCTATATTGTAACCCCTTGTTCTCATATCAACTACCAATGGGAAGATCCGAAAGAAGCGCGCCGTGAACCCGAGCACTCAACCATCACCCCAACCCCTCAGCGGAGCTGAATTAGACCGTCTCCTGACCAAGGCCGCCCATGGTGACCCGCTGGAAGATGAGGCCCTTGAGCGCATTCTGGCCATTGAGGACAATGCACAACTTACCGCCCTGATGCAGACGGCCCGTGGGATTCGCCAACACCACTTTGGCGCAGGGGTTTTTCTGTACGGCTTCCTCTATGCAAGCACCCACTGCCGCAACCACTGCCGTTTCTGCCTCTACCGCAAGGACAATCCCCAAGCCCCACGCTATCGCAAAACCAGGGAGGAGATCCTCCACCTGGCCAAAGCCCTGGCCGCCAGCGGGGTGCACCTCATCGACCTGACCATGGGGGAAGATCCAGAGATCTACACCCATGACGGCCGCGGTTTTGGGGCCCTCATCGACACCATGGCACAGGTGGGCACGGCCACCGGTCTGCCGGTGATGGCCTCGGTGGGTGTGGTGCCCGACCCTATGCTGCAACGATTCGCCGAGACGGGCGTGACCTGGTACGCCTGCTACCAGGAGACCCACACCCCGGAATTGTACCGCCGCCTGCGCAGCGGTCAGGACTATGGCGAACGCCTAAAAAGCAAGGTCCGGGCAAAACAGATGGGTCTTTTGGTGGAAGAGGGTGTCCTCACGGGAGTGGGCGAGCGCCCGGCCGACCTGGTGCGCTCCCTGAGGGCCATGCAGACCCTCGACGCCGACCAGGTGCGCGCCATGAGCTTCGTGCCCCAGGCGGGCACCCCCATGGCGGCGAGACAGCAGCAGCCGGCCCTCGTGGAGCTCAAACTCATCGCCCTCATGCGCATCCTCATGCCCGATCGTCTGATTCCCGCCTCCTTGGATATCGACGGACTCTCCGGCCTCCGGCAGCGCCTGGACGCCGGGGCGAACGTAATCACCTCCCTGGTACCCTCCGGAGAGGGGCTGGCCGGAGTGGCCCAGAGCCAGCTCGACATCGAAGCGGGCAAGCGCAGCGTCGCCGGTGTCCAGGAGACACTGGCGGCCTGCGGATTGAAGGCCGCAAACGCCGACCAATACCGTGCCTGGATCGCCGAACGCCAGAAAATGGAAAGCGCTGCTTGTCTGGAGAACCTATGCGCCTCCTAGTGGTGGGTGGCCGGCTCCAGGGGGTAGAGGCCGCCTATCTGGCCAAAAAGGCCGGGTTCTGGGTGCGGGTAGTGGATAAAAAGGCTCCGGTACCGGCCATGGGCCTGGGGGACGAGTTCCTTCAGGTGGATGTGACCGCACCAGGTGGATTAGAAATGGCCGCCGAAGAGATCGATCTGATCCTGCCGGCCATGGAAAACCAGCCCGCCCTTAACGCCCTGGCCGACGGAGCCCCGCGCCTGGGCATCCCCTTTGCCTTTGATCCGGCCGCCTATGGTGTCAGCAGTTCCAAGCAGGCCTCGGACCGACTGTTCGCTCAGCACGGTATCCCCGCCCCGATCCCTTGGCCGGTCTGCGGCTTTCCCGTGGTGGTCAAACCCAGCGAGGGCAGCGGCAGCGAGGGCGTCACCTTCCTGGCCGACGCGGCCGCTCAAAAGATTCTCTTCGGCGACAGCTTCCCCCCCGAGAACAGGATCGTCCAGGAACATCTCCAGGGCCGTTTTTTCTCGGTGGAAGTGATCGGCGAACCCGGCAATTATCAGGTACTGCCAACCACCGAGCTGGAGATGGACACCTCCCACGACTGCAAGCGGGTGTTGGTTCCGTCCCATCTGACGCCCGCTGAAGATGCCCAATTTGCAGCCATCGCCCGCACCGCCGCCCATGCGATCCAGCTCAAGGGAATCATGGATGTGGAGGTGATTCAGCACAAAGGGACACTCAAGGTGCTGGAGATTGACGCCCGCCTGCCCAGCCAGACCCCCATTGCCGTGCTCCACGGCAGCGGCCTCAACCAGGTGGCGGTGCTGGCGGATCTCTTCGCCCCTGGCAAACCAAGATCTGAATCCCCTCAAGGAACTCAAGGCAGCAGCGAACAAGCCACCCAAGGGCGCGGAGTGATTCTTGAGCACATCCAAGTGGACCAGGGGCGCCTGCAAGTCAGCGGTGAACACATCATGGCCGTGGACCAGGCCCTGCAATGGGTGAACCCTTTTTTCGGCGCCGACGAAGCCCTAACCACTTACACCCCCGGAGCTAGCACTTGGGTGGCCACCGTGATCATGTGCGGCCATGATCGCAAAAGTGCCTGGGAGAAACGCCAGGCGGTCATGCACAACCTCAAAGAACGCCTGGGACTCACAGCCCTGGATGATCCCTCTCCGGAGGTTCCCTGGCTCTCGGAGGCATCCACGTGACCCGTCTGACCAGCGCCGATATCCAGCCCCTGGCTGGATCCCTGGGGGCTTATGACCAAGACCTCTTGGATATCACCGGGCACGCTCTGGTTGACCTGGCCCTGCTTGCCGCCGGGTTACCGACAGATGATGCTAGCAGGAGCGCCTTGGCTGATCTAAAGCTGGCGGTGGTGCCCATCACCAGCGGCCTGGGCCTCATTGGGGGCTTTGCCCAGAGCGTGAGTGCCATTCTCGACCACTTGGGCTGTCGGAGTTTTGTGACCCATGCCACCGATGTGGCGGGTCTCGCCGAGGCTTGGAGCCAAGCGCCCTCAGCCATCTTTTTGTCCGATGATACGGACTTCATGGCCTTGGATATGGTCCGTTGGACCAGTATCCACAACACCCCTGCCACCGCCCGGGGGTACGTCACCGGTTTAGGATGCATGGCCTGTGGACTGAAGCGTAAAAAAGTGCTTCTACTGGGCTGCGGCCCTTTAGGAAGTGCGGCCGCGGCAGATCTTCTCCAGCGTCACGCCCAGGTGGTGCTCTATGATTTAGCGGCGACCCGCAGCACAAGGCTAAAGGAGCGGCTGATGCATACGAGCAACCACCATATTGACACAGCCACTTCATTTCCAGAGGCCGCCGCGGGTGTCGACCTCATCTTCGATGCCACCAACACGGCCGACCATATCCATGCCGACATGCTTACGGATCAGACCCGTATAGCGGCTCCGGGGATGCCCTGCGGGGTCACCGCCGCGGCCAAACGTCGATTGGGCAACCGCCTGCTGCACGATCCGCTTCAGATCGGGGTGGCCACCATGGCGGCTCAAGTGCTTGCAACACAAATCCTTGGAGACCGCCCATATATGGCCTCGCGAAGGGAGGGAGGGCATCATGGCTAAGAAGAAAAAACCAGCCGCCAAGCGCTACTACCGCAAACGGGTTGAGCTGCTGCGTCTCATCGAGAAGATCAAGCTGTGGCCCTCCCGGCGCGGCATTCTGCACGGCATCCGCCAGATCGAGCGCATGGGCGCCCAGGCGCGGGTGACCACCCACTGCAATAAAGTCTTCTTAGTAAACGACTCGCGCAACAGCCGGGCGGCACGCTGGTTGCGCAACAAGTGGTTCCAGGGGGTCTGCCCCCAGTGCGGTGTTCCCGACTGGAAGCTGGAGAAATTCGGCGCCACCCGCTTTCGCCGCCACCACGGCTCTAACCTCCTCGAACCGGGCGAGCCTTCCTGAAAGGTGCCGGTGTTGGGATGTCGCCCGAGTTCTCATTTCGTTATACCAGACCGAGTGAAACTGAAGATATGTCTCATAAAGCCCGGTTTTAATTCACAAGGAAGCACCATGTCTGTTACCTCGACCCATCTGATTCATGGACTCAAGACGGCGCTTGCCGCTGTTCTGACCTACAGCTTGACGACGGTTTTCGAGCTGGAGTTTGGCTACTGGGCGGTATTATCCACCGTGATCGTCATGCAGGTCTATGTGGCCGACTCCGTGGAGATGTGTCTGTATCGTTTTTCCGGCACCGTCATCGGCGCCAGCTTGGGTGTGCTAGTCATCATAGTCCTTCCCAAGACCCCCCTATTCATTGGGATCGCCATATTTGGGAGCGTTGGGCTGTGCAGTTTTCTGACGCGCTATAAAACACGATACCGGATGGCGGGCATCACCGTCGTGATTGTCATCATGACTGGGCTAGAGGCCCAGGATCCCGTGGTTTTCGGCTTATCCAGGGTTTTTGAAATTTGTGTCGGTATTCTGTGTGCCTTTGCCGTTTCCGTGCTCATCTTTCCAAAGCGTAAAGTGGATGTTCTCAGGGAGAAGCTTGAAAAGCAGGCCATCGCCTGTGGGGAGAAGTGTCGTCTCCTGGTGAAGGCCTTCATATCCGAGCAGCAACAGGTGGCGGAATCCCTGGTTGAGAATCTGGTCAACGATATCTGGAACAACCATGCCCTGTTGCAGAACGTGCGCCGGAACGAATCGCTTATCTATCATAAAAAATTCAGGGAAAATTTTACCCTCAAAGTCTCCGTCATCAGTCGATCCGCTGAGCACCTGCGGAATATGGTGCGCGCCTTGAATGCCTTGGATGAAAATGGATATGAGATCATCATGTCCAAAGAGCTTGAAAAGCTTGCCGAATTAAGTGGCTCTGCCCTTGTCATGCTCGTGAAAAACGAACCGGTGACCATCAAGGCCGACCTGGAACGCATGCTTGCCGAGCTGGATGCCAAGCTCCTTGTCCTGCGGCAGGAGGGGTTGATCCGCCGGTTTAACACGCATAAGTTGATCCAGGTCTTTTCTTTTTACAGCAGTCTGCTCTATTTTGCCGAGGATATCATCTCCGCAATCAAGAAGTGACCGGCCAATGCATCCTCAAGCGATATATCAAGCAGGGGGGCAAGCTGGTGGAGACCGCCCTGGCCGCCCAGCTCGAGGTGAGCCGCACTCCGGTGCGGGGAGCCATCAAACGCCTGGTCTACGAGGGCTTCGCCACCTACATCCCCAACAAGGGCGCCTGAGTGATCTCACCCGCCCGGGAGGAGATCGAGGAGACCTTCTTCGTGCGTCGGCGGCTGGAGAGCTCCGCGGCCAGGCTGGCCGCAGAGCGAATCTCGCCGGCCCAGATCAACATCCTCCGTGAAGCCATAAAGGCGGAGAGAACCATAGCATGCCCATCAACCCCAGCATTGATAAGCACGACGCAGTGGTGACGGCCCTCAACAAGCACGATACCGAGACTGCCGCCGCCGCCATGAGCGCCCACCTCCAGAGCGCCCTATTGGGGATGGAGCTGGAGAGCGGTAGCGGCCTGCCGAAAGACTACCTCAGCGCCTCCTTGAGGTGACCGAATCGCGCCCCTTTGCCGGCTTGACCGCTTGGCTGCCCGACTTCCAAATGTGAACGATGCCCCGGATGCGAGGGTTTGCTTGTATTGCACTGTTTTTCAGGGTAAATTGGCCGCCGACCTCCCGCTGTGAACGCCTCTCCCGGTCCCGACGTATGGCCGCATTATCCACCTGTTGGAAGCGGGCCTTGCCTGGTTTACCGGCCGGCCTGCCCTCAAAATTGAATCCGAACCGCTGCCTATCAGCAGATACAGGGGCAAACATGCCTGTCATTGAATATGCGTCCAGGACTCACCGGAAGAAAGTCATCCGGCTCTTCGCCGCCATCTATCCCCAATGGCCGGAAGCTGAATGCCGGCGCATGGCCTACGACGAGAAACAGCCCCACCATCGGTTGACCTTGCTGGCCATGCACCATGAAACACCCGTTGGTCAGATCAATCTCTTCAGCATCGACCCGGATCAGCGTCTCGGCAATATCGGCTATCACGTCCATCCCAACTGGCAGCGAAAAGGCGTGGGCTCCCTCCTCCTGAACAAGGCGGGCGTTATGATTGATGGTCACTTTCAGGATGGCGTCGTCGTACAAACCACCGCTGACAATATCGGCAGTATTAGCCTGGCTCGCAAAGCCGGCTTCGCGGAAGCGCCCGACGACCTGCTTGCGCGCCACACGTGCTGGCTCAAATTGTCGCGGTTGGCCAATGGCCTATGTCTGCATCTTCCCAAGGAGAAGCACCTGCGTATGGCAACCTTGGAGAAAAGAGCCCATCATGCCTGCAGGTGGCTTGATGGCGGCTTAGGGTAAAACCTGTGGCGCATACAGCGGAATTCTATTGCGGCCTTCTTCGGCTATTCGACACCTTTTCCCGAGCGGAGGATCACAGCATCCCCCCCTTTTCTTACCGCCATGAAGAAGAGGGATTAAGACAGCTGCTGAGCCTATACAACTTGGATGAACTCAAAGGCGGTGGCGACTCGTTGGACCAGATCATCACCCTTATGATCTGGTTGCACGACACCATCATCTACAATGGCCTAACGCGGAAAATAGTCCCACTGGACAGTCTGTCGCTCCTGTCACATGCGCTGGAACAAGGATGCGGTCTCAATTGCAGCATGATGGCAACTATTCTGGCCGAGGTCTATCTGGCATTGGGCTTTTGCGCTCGAACTGTATACCTGAACGGGCTCTCACCCTACGATTGGGACAATCACGTCGTTGCACTGGTGTGGCCGGAATCCGAACGTAAATGGGTTCTCATGGACCCCTCTTTGGGCCAGTATTACCGCGATGAAGACGGCGTCTACTTGGATCCATGGGAACTTCGGGCCTGCATGGCCAATGAGAAAAAAATCTTCTGCCGCGAAGATCGCCAAGAGATACCGATTACACCCAGACTCAGGCGGTATATGGCCAAAAACCTATTTTATTTCTACTCACCGCTTGATAATGGATTCGGCAGTGCAACCCTTCCCGGGCAGAAGTGGCTCGTCCTGCATCCCAGGAGAATAGACATTGTTCGTCGGGAACGCCTGCATCTGAAGTGGTGCCGACGGCCAGGATTAATGAACCGCCAGTGGGATGAAGCCCTCGAGGCATATGATCTGGCGCGCAAAGCACGCCTTGACAACGATGCTCTTTTCCAGACTAGCTCCCAGAGCACTTTTTTTAAAGCACCATGTGGATAGTCCAATTCGATTTTTACTGAGACTTTAGCTGCTGTTGAAACTGAGCTTCCAATTCCACACCTCAAACGCGAACAGAATCACTCCAACAGAACAGAGGTAAATGATGACTGATATCATCCCCACTGACCATATCGTCGACAAGATCTACCGACTGCGCGGCATGAAAGTTATGCTGGACCGCGACCTAGCCACCCTGTACGAGGTTGAGACCAAGACTCTCAAACGAAGCGTCCGCCGAAATATCAAGAGATTTCCCGACGATTTCATGTTTGAGCTATCACATCAGGAGTTTACAGACTTGAGGCGCCAGATTGGTACCTCAAACTGGGGCGGCACCCGCTATATGCCCATGGCCTTCAGCGAGCAGGGAGTCGCCATGCTGGCCGGCATTCTCAATAGCGACCGGGCCATCGAGGTCAACATCCAGATCATGAGAGCCTTCGTGCAGCTGCGCCATGTGGTTACGGAGAGCGTCGAGCTGAAACAGGCCCTCGAGGCGCTGCGCGATCAGACCGAAGAGCGGTTTCAGATCGTCTTCGAGGTACTGGACAAACTCGTGGGTGATAACGGCGCGGGTGAAAATGACCGCCGGATCGGGTTCATTGAGGACGCTATCTGAATATGAAGATCGGTTACGCCCGGGTGAGCACCAAGGATCAAAGCTTCGATCTTCAAACCGATGCCCTGAAGAAGGTGGGCTGCAAGAAAATATTCAAAGAAGTGATCAGCGGTGCTCGTACCCAGAGCAAGGTGTTGGACGAAGTGATGGCCACGCTGCGGCCGAAAGACGTGCTGGTGATATGGAAGCTGGATCGTCTGGGGCGCTCCCTCTGAGGTCCTGTATATCGAAGACGCGTTGATGGTTCGCCAGATCGCTGCCAAGCTCAACTTTTTGGCTTTTGAGGTCATTATATCTTGATTTCATGACAGATCCGGTCACACCATAGCGTATTTTTACAAAGTTCACTTCACTCGATTGGATAACCAGGTACAACTAATTAGCGTCCATCCGCCTTAGGGACTACCAATTAAGTATAGACACCATCTACCGATAAGAACCAGTGTAGGAAGGATGGCAAATCTAATGGAAAGGGATTGATCAATGCACCATAAGGCAATGGTTATCATATTTTCGATGATCCTGCTGTGGCCCCTCCACGGTGCCGCGGCAGACCGGTCCGTTCACCTAGCCACACTCAACTGGTCACCCTACATCGGGGAACGCCTCGAGGGGAACGGATTTGGTGCCGAAATCCTGCGAACCGCGTTCGACAGGGCCGGATATGATGTCACCTTTTCATTTATGCCCTGGGTGCGTGTTCTCAAAGATGTTGAAATCGGTGCGTATGATGCGGTTTGTTTTGCCTATTATTCAAAAGAGAGGGAAGACAGGTATCATTTCACCCTTCCCTATGCGCAGAGCGTATTGGGTTTCTGCAAACGCAGCGACGCGGAGATCAGATTCCAGTCTTTGCAGGACCTCACCTCCTACCGCATCGGCGTGGTGCGCGGTTTCGTTAACACACCACAGTTCGATGCCCTGAGATCGTTACACAGGGAAGAAGTAAAAGACGAACTCACGAACTTGAAAAAACTCCTAAATCGACGCGTCGATCTGATCGTCATCGACAAATTCGTACTGCAAAACATCATGAACACCCATTTCCAAAGCAGGCAGGACGAAGTGACGTTTTTAGATCCGCCGTTGATCATACAGCCCCTATACTTGATGTTTTCAAAACAGCTGCCTACCGCCACGAGGAAAGTGCAGGCGTTTAACCAGGCCATTGAGGAGATGAAAAGCGATGGCACCATAGAGACGATTATCAACCGCTTTGGATATGATTATGCCGAATAAATCGATGGATTTCCCAAACAATCCGCTCGGCCGTGCTTTGATACTTATCCGGCGAACCATAGGCCGTAGAGCTGTTTCATATCTGGCAAGATATGCCTGCGTGGCAGGCTTGGTCCTGGTTTGGACACCCTGCTTTTCGCTTCCGGCCCATGCGGATCCCCCCCTGATCAAGCTGGCCACGCTGAACTGGCAGCCTTATGTGGGCGAAGAACTTACCAGCGGCGGCTTTACCACGGAAATTGTACGGCTGGTCTTTGAAACAGCGGGGTATCGGACCGAGGTGACCTACATGCCTTGGGTCAGAGTTTTGGCCGAAGTCAAAAAGGGCGTGTTCGATGCCATGTATCCAGCCTATTACTCCGATTCGCGTTCGCAAGACTATGCGCTGTCGGCGCCCATCGCCAACGGTCCCCTGGTCCTCTGCAAGCGATCGGATCGACGGTTGCAGTACCGTTCGCTCGAAGATCTCAGGCCTTACAATGTTGGTGTCGTGAGAGGATATGTGAACACGACCGATTTCGATGCAGCCGATTTCATCGCCAAAAAGATCGTCAACAACGACAAACAAAATCTGCTGAAAGTGTTGACGGGCCGTATCGACTTGGCCGTCATCGATATGTACACGGCCCAACACCTCATCGACACTGCCATTCCCCAAGCCAGAGGTAAATTGGATTTCATGATGCCCCCCCTGGATGTAAAACCCCTGTACGTGGGGTTCAGCAAATCGCGCCCTGGCTTTCACAAACATTTAGCGGCGTTCAATCAAGCCTTAAACGAACTGAACAACAAAGGCACCATCGCACAAATATACGCCAAGCACGGATTCCATGCCTACCAGATTTCCAAGGAAGGCTCCTGACTGTATTTCGCTCTATCTGAGCCTTGGGAGACTTAACGAATTCGATCATGAAGCATTTCGACCATCCATCCATCACCAGAGATCTGACTATCGGGATTATACTCACGGTCATTATCGTCTCGACGGCCGCCATCTCCGTCAGCTATTTCAAAGCAACCAGGGATGCGAGAACTCGCCTGAGTGCCAGGGCGGAAGTCCTGGCAGACAATCTCGAAAAGATCCTCAGAAACTCTTTGTGGAATTTTGACGAAGAGACGGTCGAAGACATCGGCAAATCCTATGCCTATAACGAATATGTGGCCGGTCTTCGGATCGTTGATTCACTGGGCAATGTGTACTATGAGGTGGATAAACAAGTGACCGCCTCTTTGCTACCGATCACGAGAACGGTCATGCACGCGAACAAACCGGTCGGGCAGATGACCCTGCTGCTGGCCGCCCCCCGTTCCAAGGACCTCAACCGACAGATCATGTGGTCGAGCGTCTTTATCATCTCTATCAATTTGATTTCCCTCATCGTCATAATTCGATTTCTGCTGCGCCGCTTTCTGCAGAAACCCATCCGTTATTTTAGTGAAGTTGTGGAAAACTATGGCGGGGGCAATCCGGAATTGATGGATGCCTATCAGACCCCTGTGGAGTTTAAGCCATTTCTGGTCGTATTGGGAGAAATGGGCAACAAGATCAATGCGCAGATGTCTGCGCTCAAGGAATCCCAGCACGAATTGGAGCGGCGGGTCGAAGAACGAACCATTGAGCTGGCAACCGCCAACAAGGAGCTGGAAATCGAAATAGCCGAACGTAAGCAAGCGGAGAGGGAACGGATCAAACTACAGGACCAACTCCAAAGAGCGGAAAAGATGGAGGCCATCGGGATGCTTGCAGGTGGTGTGGCCCACGATCTGAACAATATCCTCTCTGGACTTGTCAGCTACCCGGAAATGATTCTGATGGACCTCCCTGCGGACAGCCCGCTGCGCAAATCCATCGGGATCATCCAGAAGTCCGGGAAAAAAGCGGCCACGATCGTTGAGGACTTGCTCACAATGGCCCGCAGAGGGGTGGCCGTATCAGAAATCATCAACCTGAATCAGGTGATCACAGACTACCTGCAGAACCCTGAACACAAGAACCTGCTGGCCTATCATCCACAGGTGCAGGTCGAGCATCAGCTGGCCCCCGATCTGTTTAACATCTCCGGTTCTCAAATCCATCTTTCCAAAACCATCATGAACCTGGTTTCCAATGCGGCCGAGGCGATGCCATCCGGCGGGAAGGTGGTGCTGTCCACAGAGAACCTGTATGTGGACAAACCCATTCGGGGCTACGATCAGGTGGTGGAGGGAGACTATGTTGTATTGACCGTCACCGATCCCGGCGCCGGCATCAAACCAGAAGACCAGGAGCGTATTTTCGAGCCTTTTTACACGAAAAAAGTGATGGGTCGCAGCGGCACCGGTCTGGGAATGGCCGTTGTCTGGGGGACGGTGAAAGACCACCACGGTTACATCGACATGCAGAGCGCCGAAGCGTTAGGCACGACGTTTCGGTTATATTTTCCCGTCAGCCGGGAAGATCCCTCGGAACTAAGGATTTCCCATTGCGCAGAGGATTATCAGGGGCAAGGTGAGACCATTTTGGTGGTGGACGACGTCGAGGAACAACGCATCATCGCTACCGCGCTCTTGCAGAAGCTTGGCTACTCCGTCGCCGCGGTTTCCGGGGGCGAGGAAGCGGTGAGCCGTTTAAAAGAACAGCCGTTCGACTTGCTGCTGCTGGACATGATTATGGATCCGGGAATGGACGGTCTCGATACCTACAAATCCATCCTGAAATTCCACCCCCATCAAAAGGCCATCATCGCAAGTGGGTTCTCCGAAACCGAGCGTGTACGCCAAGCCCAGGAGTTGGGGGCCGGCGAGTACGTCAAAAAACCGTACTCGCTGGAAAAACTTGCTCTGGCGGTGAAAGCGGAATTGAATGGAAAGGGGACGCATATCAGTTAATACCTGAATTTTGCACGCATATAGCCGTAGCGGCCAAGGCCCACGATTTTTTTTGATTCGGTTCCAATTGCCGAGGCTACAACATGGCCACCGTCAGTAGTGGTGCTGAAGAAATATCAGAGTATGACCCCTTGGCAGTTTGTGTATTAAGTATCTAATTTCTATCATCATATTTCCGTGCACAATTATTTTTGCACTACTGTGCAGCTAACCAGTAGCTGCCTGAAGTACATCGCCTGCCCACGGCCTGGGCTGAGCTCTTTTCAGATCCAGGTATTTTAGGAAAGACATCAGTGCCGGTGTTCGGCT
>JBNKKA010000007.1:0-52987 GCA_050291585.1 Desulfobacteraceae bacterium | reverse complement strand
ACAGAAACTTTAAATAGAATGTTTTGATGCGAATAAATATTCTATCTGAATCCGTGGTCCAAGTAGGATCGGTACGTCGGAACGGCCTACATTGTTGAAACTCACATCTATTTGTTTTTATTGCAAATAGTATACTTTTACAGGAACAACAAATTTGCTAAGTAAACTTTAAACCTAATTCATTGAATATAATAATGGTTCTATTGAAAGTTACGTACTTCTGTACTCCACTGGTTGGCAATGAGGATGAACGATATGACTGCCAACGAACCGCCTGCCTGATGCGTGGGAGAAGGCCCTGGCTGCCTTTGAGAACGACCTATTCGGTTAACCGCAGAGAGTGTAACTTTGAATACAATTTTTATTAGCATCAATGTATTATGTTTAAAGTATAAGAATGCCTCTCAGACAGTGACGCTCAAGGTGAAAGTGACCTATTCTTTGTTTTCTCGATGCATTGGAGATATCAACATGAGGGCGCCTTCCGATGTACCGATCCAATTGAGGTACGAAACCAATTCGCATAATATCATGCATTAAGACGAGGCGCGGAACCAATTCCTGCGATATCACGCAATAAGAGGGCAACACTGGTAAAATTATGCTTTTCCATGGCATTGCTTTAACAGCCAATAATTGCTTTATTAGTATAAATTATAGTAGGATACAGTCGTTTTAATGATCGGATGTAAAAACAGTCCTGCCGGTCCTTCAGGCATCGGTTCTGCGCCCCAATAGGCATAGATTTTTGTTTTTCGGATGCGTCTCTATCTGTCTGAATAAACAGGCAATAAGCCGCTTATATAATTCTATGTTGCGGTATATCGCAGGAATCGGTTCCGCACCTCAACTCGCCTTGACCTCTGGCGAGCTTCACCAATTCTGGATAAACACAGTTATGTCAGAGCAGAGCGGTTCACTAGTGACCTTTCGAGCGGAGGTATGAAGATGTCCTATTTCCCAAATGTCAAATTGATGATCTGTACGATGCTCCTGATGGCCATGACCTTCTTCAACGCATGGGCCGCTGAGATCTCATTTGAGTTCACGGCAACGGTGACGGAAGTTCACCGGAATCTGACCTCCATGGCCGGGCTCGCAGGGCAGACCGGTTTGGGCTACGTCACCTATGATCTGCAGCCGGCCACAACCGCCTATTACTCCCAGTCGCAACTATATGGGTATGAATCGCCACCGGCCAGTTTTGAATTTACCATCGGCGGGCACACCTATACCGCCGGGGCCGAAGCACACACGCCTGTCTCCGCCATTGATTCGGACGTTCAGGTCGATGTTGGCAACAACCGCCTGACTTGGCCCAACACGCCGGAATCCGATCGCATCCGCTACTGGGGACTGTGGACCGGCGAAACCATCGATTCCCACGATTTCAGCATGGAGTTGATTCTCAATGATCAAACCAGTAGCTTGCTGGATGATACGTCATTGCCGACCCAATGCCCGGATCTTGCCGATTTCGATCCTTATCCGACCACCCAATTTGTCTTTATGATCGAACTGTCCGATACCACATCGACCAGCGGCATCACTTTTAGGGTGGATTCGATCACGCCCATTTCGAATCCCGAAGCGCGAATCCTGACTCTGACGATCCCTGCGAGTGCGATTGAAGACGACGGGGTCCTTACTGGCCAGGGACAGGTGGACATTAGCCCGGCATCTGATGTGGATCTAACCGTGAATCTGCACTCCGACGATCCGTCCGAGGTCGCGGTGCCGACAACGATTACCATCGCCGCCAGCCAGACCTCCGTGACGTTTGATTTAACGGTGATCGATGATACCCTCGATGACGGCGCTCAATCAGTTTCTGTAACGGCATCAAGCGATCTGTATGGCACTTCCACTCAAACCATATCCATCGAAGACGACGACCCAACGCCCACGGATGATGGTGAAAACGAGGATGATGGCGACAGTGGGGATGATCCCGTGGCGTTTGATCTCACAGGTACCTGGAGGGTCACCGAAGTGGCCGATGAAAGCGACTGCGGCGAAGGCGTCAACACGAAACGCTATACCGTTACGCTAGCTCAAAACGATAATTCCCTTCGCGTTCAAACGCCGTACGGGACCTTCAATGGTCGCCTGGATGGACAGGAGGCAACCTGGAGCGGCACAGGTTCCGAGGATGGTGGCACGTTGGTAACCAGTGTCACGGCCACCCTGAACGCAGAAGGCACCCGTTTTACGGGCAGCGAAACATGGCGTTGGAGCGGCGACAATGGCTTTCAGTGTTCCGGCACATCTGAACTCAGCGCAAGTCTTGGCACCGGCGACAACGGCAGTGGTTCTAGCGGTGGTGGTGGCGGATGCTTCCTGTCCATTTTGGGGTTCTAAACCCAAAACCTAGAAAATTCCGTAAGCTTTGTAAATCAAGTCCTTACGCTATAAGGACGCCAGCCAGTATGGCCTGTCCTTCGCAAAAATTGATCTGAGGAAAAGATTGCGAATTACATCAGCCCCTGTACAACGATTGAATGCAATGATTCGCTGACAGGTTCATTGAAAAAGACGATTTCAAGGCGAAACCATTGATGGGGATTGATTGCGGGCACAGATCAGCAAAGAATGTCCGATGCTTTTGATATCAGATCGATTTAAATTTCAGGCTGCTTTTCTCCACTCGTATCGATAATGCCGCCCACCGACCCGCGGTAAAGTGATTATCTTGCATTTGCCAACAGGTCTGGATTGTACCGGCCGACCGGTTGGCGTACCTTTTTCAAGGCTCAAATGCGTTCTGTCGTCATGATAATATTCGAAATACGAACAAAGGCCGCTTGTCAGGTGAGATTCGTTCAAGACGTTGACATGGTCTGTACATTTTCGCCTGATTGAGCCGATTACCCGTTCAACAAACGGATTCTGCCATGGACTTTGCGGGGCCGAGATTACTTCTTTGATGCCCATGTTTTTGATTCGATTGCGAAAGAAAACGCCATAGATCGAATCCCGATCCCTCATCAAGTTCTTTGGCACCGTCCCCCAGGGGAAGGCCTCCACAATCTGCTGGGCTGTCCACTTGGCAGTCGGATTTGAGGTCACATTGAAATGTACAACCTTGCGACGGTTGTGGCGCAGGATCACCAGAACGAACAGAATATTGAAGGTGGCTGCCGGAACAGTGAAAAAATCAATCGAGCACTTACCCGCATGGTTTTTGAGGAAAGTCCGCCAGGTCTGGGATGGCTTTGCATTCGACGGACGCCGAGGTATCAGGTTCGAGACGGTTCGTTCGGAAACCTCGAACCCCAGCCGGAGCATTTCCCCATGAATTCTGGGCGCACCCCAGCTTGAATTGGCTGCAGCCATTTTCCTGACCAGATTACGGATTTCACGACTGACTCGAGGTGATCCTGAACCTCAACCAAATGAACGAAACAAAAGTTCGTAGCGTTTTCATCATGATTTGAGCTTGGCTGTAGCACCAAAAATTGTCAATCATTTCAGAAAGTACGAATATTTACGAAGGACAGGGTTTTTGATTTCGGTTTGTGGCCATAGAAGACATCATCGAGAAACGTAAAAATGCGCTGGTTGATCCGGTTCCGCCGGGTCAGCCAGACGATCAATTGGTGCGGCCACGTACGTTCATGGCTCCAGGGGCAGACCCGCATGCAGACATTGCAGTCGGTCCCGGCTTTGGCCCAGTAGTCGAAACAGCCTTCCGCATTTAACTTCCATCGCAAGGTGCCGTTGGCTTCCGTATATTCGTTATCTCCGGGGATGGATTGGGAAGGACAGCACACTGCGCATTTTTTGCATAATCGGCAAAAGGACTGAATACCCAGGTCTACCGGTTTGTCCGGAATCAAGTGCAGGTTCGTGGTTACGGCCCCCAATCGAATGCGTGGGCCGAACTCCTTGGTCATCAAATATCCCATGCGGCTGATTTCGCCCAGGCCCGCATCCACTGCGACCGGAGGCAGAATGATGTCATAATGGCGCAAATGGTTTGCCGTGGCCGAATATCCCAGGTTGGCAATAAACGCAGCCAACTGAGTCGAAATGAATGCACCCTTGGCATAATTGCGCATGCTTTCCACAAGCGTGGGCATGTGCGGTGCTGTCTGGGTCATATGGATATCCATTTCTTCTGCGAAAACGATAGCATATTTATGTTTGAGCTCAATGGCTTGTCCCCAGTCTTCCCAGTTTTGGCTGAAAATTTCACCCCTTTTGGAATAAACCCAGTCCGGATTGAGTTTCGCGATCCCCACCAAATCTGCACCTAAATGCCTGGTGAAACCTTTTATCCGTTGCGTGGCTTCCCCAGGTGAAAAGTTTTTTTCAAAGGAAACAAATTGTTTGGCAGCAGGATGTTGCTCCGGATGATACATCCCGGGTTGGGATAGATGGTGGGGGATGCTCAAGCATGCCGCGGCCATGGCAACTTCAAATCCCGACTGCGGATAATCGATTTTACCCATTGGGCCGGTGGGTCCTCCTTTTGACCTTCGCTGGGCATCATAAGCCTCATACTCCGGGTGCGATGCATAATAAGTGTGATATTGCTCCGTGTCGGGAACAATAGAACGATTGCGGGCAAAGACATGGTCCCGTTCATCGAATCGATGGATTTGACCGGTAGCATAGCCTTTACTACCAGCCACGGCACGCTTGTTGGGGGGATCGCGTTTAATCATCACACCAATCATCAACACACCCAATAGGAAACCACCCGTTGCGATAACGCTTCCTGGCGTTGTATGTAAAAAACCAATCCACGCCAGATATGCGTAAACGATAAAAGCGCCCGCCATCGCCAGAAATTGGATGAGCCCAACAAGGGACGCCCGCCGTTCCCTTTCAAAAAGGCTGGATACCAGGAAACCCAACCCGATCAGGGCTTGGATGAAGAGCCCTATCATCGTCATACCGATTATTATGTTTTGCATAGCTATTAGTCCCGAATTTGGGGTATCAGTAGCAACGGGGTAAAATTCAGGAATAAGGTCAATTCATTGATCGCAGCTTTACTGTAACACTATGTAATTTTAGTTCTTTATATCCGAACCGTAAAGACCCAACTCATAACATTGCTTTGACTCAAGTTTAACACCACAAATTCAATAAATAATTAAAATCAATATATTACGGGCGCACTGATAGGCTTTGGCACTACCTTTTCCTGATTTTGGCATCATTCAGCCCTCTTTGAGGTTCTTCAGGATTAAGCGTACCTGGGGTTGAAAAAATGGACATCCATCATGGACAAATGGCATTGTATTCCCTGTGATTATGTGTACGACCCCGCGGAAGGCGACGAGGAGGGCGGCATCCAGCCGGGGGGTGCTTTTGAGGATCTGCCCGAGGATTGGGTTTGCCCAATCTGTGGTGTCGGCAAAGATGAATTTGAGAAGGTGGCATAAATCAAACGATCTGTGTCTGAGAAGCCGGATGACAACCATGCAGCCGGCGTCTCAGACTCATTGGCAAGGGAGGCTGTATGAGCGACACATCCAGTGCTGCAAAAGGCAAAGCGTTTAATCTGAAAGCATCCGTTGACTACGCGGAAGGTTCTGTGGTCAGCAAAACACTGATAAAAAAAGATATCGGAAATGTAACGCTCTTCGCGTTTGACGCGGGCCAGGGGCTTAGTGAACACACGGCGCCCTTTGACGCGCTGGTCTATATCATGGACGGCGAGGCGGAAATCACCATTGGCGGCCAACCGCAAAATGTTGTCGCCGGTGAGATGCTTATCATGCCGGCCAATATTGCCCACGCGCTTCAGGCCAAAACGCCGTTTAAAATGCTGCTGGTGATGATTCGAGGCGAATAGTATCAATTTCTTGTAGGCGTATTTTGAGAAGTAAAACGCCGGCTCCCTCCTATGGGAGAACCGGCGTTCTTGCGTCTGGTGGAAAGGCGGGCGCGATGAGCGATTATGAGTTGCGCGCCTTGCCCAAGCCGATGCCGGTGAGGGCTTCCTCCATCTCGCCGAGAATGGTGGGATCATCGATGGTGGCCGGGGTTTTAAACTCTTTATTGTCGGCGATCTTCTGGATGGTGCCACGCAGGATCTTACCCGAGCGAGTCTTTGGTAGGCGTTTGACCACTGTGGCGGTCTTGAAGGAGGCCACGGGTCCGATGCGTTCGCGCACCATCTGGATGGTCTCCTTGATGACCTCGGCCGGGTCTGTTTCCACGCCGGCGTTGAGCACCAGGAATCCCACCGGCACCTGTCCTTTAAGTTGATCCTCCACTCCCAAGACGGCGCATTCGGCCACGTCGGGATGGTCGGCCAGGACCTCCTCCATGGCGCCCGTGGAGAGGCGGTGGCCGGCAACGTTGATGATGTCATCGGTGCGCGTCATCACGTAGGCGTAACCCTCTTCATCTATGAAGCCCGCGTCAGCGGTCTTGTAGTAGCCGGGGAACTCCGCCAAATAGGATTCTATGTAGCGTTCGTCGTTCTTCCACAGGGTGGGCAGGGTCCCTGGTGGCAGGGGCAGTTTGACAACCAGGGCGCCGATCTCGCCAGCCGCAACGGGCTCCAGGGTCTCGGTGTCCAGGACCTGGAGGTTCCAGCCCGGGGCGGGTTTGGTGGGGGAGCCTTCCTTGACCGGAAACTCATGCAGCCCCAAACAATTGGCGCAGATGGCCCAGCCCGTCTCGGTCTGCCACCAATGGTCGATGACGGGTACCTTGAGGTGGTTCTGGGCCCACTTGAGGGTGTCCGGGTCGAGGCGTTCACCGGCCAGGAAGAGGGCCTTGAAGTTGGACAAGTCGTAGTTTTTGATCAACTCTCCCTTGGGGTCTTCGCGTTTGATGGCCCGGAAGGCCGTGGGCGCGGTGAACATGGCCTTGACCTTGTGCTGAGAGATTACCCGCCAGAAGACGCCCGCATCCGGGGTGCCCACGGGCTTGCCCTCAAAGAGGATGGTGGTGCAGCCACGCAGGAGGGGGCCGTAGACGATGTAGGAGTGCCCCACCACCCAGCCCACGTCAGATGCGGCCCAGTAGACATCGCCGGCATCCACGTTGTAGATCGCCTTCATGGACCATTTGAGGGCAACCACGTGGCCGCCGTTGTCGCGCACCACCCCTTTGGGTTCGCCGGTGGTGCCCGAGGTGTAGAGAATATAGAGGGGGTCGGTAGCCGCCACGGGGACGCAGTCGGCCGGTTCGGCCGCGGCTGTGGCCTCACCCCAGTCAAGATCGCGTCCCTCGATCATGGGCGCCTTCTCCATGGGGCGTTGATGGATGATGCATTTTTCCGGTTTGCTCGTGGCCAATTCGATGGCCTTGTCCAACAGAGGCTTGTAGGCGATCACCTTGGCCACCTCGATGCCGCAGGAGGCCGATACGATTACGCGTGGTTTGGCGTCGTTGATGCGTGTGGCCAGTTCCTTGGCCGCGAAGCCGCCGAAGACCACCGAGTGGACGGCGCCGATGCGCGCGCAGCCCAGCATGGCGATGGCCGCCTCGGGGATCATGGGCATGTAGATGAGCACCCGGTCGCCCTTGACCACCCCCTGGGCCGCCAGGGCGCCGGCAAAGCTGGCCACTTCGTCGCGCAGTTGGTTGTAAGTATAGGTCTTGATGGTGTCGGTCACCGGGCTGTCGTAGATCAGGGCCGCCTGCTCACCGCGTCCATTGTCGATGTGCAGGTCCACGGCGTTGTAGCAGGTGTTGAGTTCGCCACCAGTGAACCAGCGGTAAAAGGGTGGCTTGCTGTCGTCGAGGACCTTGTCCCACTTCTTATCCCAGTGGCACTTCTCCGCGGCCGCTCCCCAGAAGGCTTCCGGGTTGTTGATGGACTGCTCATAGGCCTCTTGATACGGATTACTCATGCGCTTCCTCCTTAGTAGGTTTCCTGACAGAAACATCCCCCATACGCGATGACCCGATGGCCAGACGCAGAGCTGGACCGGTGGAAGCCCGTTCCAGTCGATGAGTTGAATGGATAAAGTCGGTCGTCTGCAGGCGGAATCAATCTACGGACGAAAACGAGCGGTGCTGACGGCCCCCCTCGGGGTTAGCCGAGGCGCCATGGGGCCGCACATCAAAATATAGGTAAAGTCAGGCCTTTGTGTCAAGTAGAAAAAATGAATCCGATACAGTATATGAATGATGGCGCTATGCGCCTTCTTCAGAGGTCTGCGGAAGCGATTTTGTGGGATATCAGAAGGATCCCTCGAGATGGGTAAAATCCGTATATATTGCGCTTATTTTCCTTGACCGCACTACATCTTGTATGAGATACCTAATTCACGGTGGTTTTCCATTACTCGGATCGGCTTTGATTCGCATATCAAATTGTTTTTCTGCGATAGATCGAACTTTGACATTATCCTGCGTTTTCCCAAGCACGTACAATTCCACTTCAGGTCTACCGCTGTTTGCCCTGATACCGCCTTTTTTATCCTTGCATTGGTTTCTACGGATGGGTTTGGCCAGGTGGTTCGGTTGCGCCCAGCCTGTGATGGAATTTTGGGGATGGGGTTCCCCGGGGCGAGGGGCAGGTTGGAAAGCCACCGTCCAGAAAATGCGTCTCAACAGAGAAGGTTTCAACAGAGAAGAAGAGAGAGAAGGCTTCAGGCAGGGTTTTGAGAGGCCTATGTCTGAAAAGAGAGATAGAGGGATGATGCCGTCGTTAGACCTTTGACGGGGGATAGTTGGTGCCTGCGTATTGACGGTCGATGTCGCGGTGCCGGTACTTGTTCGCTATATCCTCACCACTGGCAATTTTTGCCCGAATCCCTTGGTACCTGAAGGAGCATTTCAAATGACCTCGAAAGCGAAAATTTTAATTACCCAAGAGGGCCAGATTGATCTGGGAACCCATCAATTGGACGATCAGCGGTTCTCGGATTTCCTATTAGCGAACAACCCGCTTGAGCCGGATCAGGCGCTTGACATAAGCCGCTTCATGCGCGAAGCCATTGATGAATTGGAGATCAATACATTGACCAAACCCATGCTCGAGGAGGTCCTCAGGGCGAAACTGATGGAGTACGGGTTGAGTAATGGCAGCCCCATCGATCTGGACCAGTCGATTTTCATCAAGAACGGGCTCAAGCTGACGCGCAATGCCAAGACGGTTTTAGAGCGCCGATATCTGAAAAAAGATCCCAGCGGGCGAGTGATCGAAAAGCCTCACCATATGTTTCAGCGCGTGGCGCGCCACATTGCCAAGGCGGAGTTGAGTTACGGACCCAAGGCCCAGGCAAAGGCCCGTCAGCGTGAGATGGAAGATCGCTTCTACGAGATGATGACCGACTTCACCTTCCTGCCCAACTCGCCCACCCTCATGAACGCCGACCGGGAACTGGGTCAGCTGGCCGCCTGCTTCGTGCTGCCTGTGGAAGACAGCATGGACGGCATCTTTGATTCCTTGAAGAACGCCGCCGTCATCCACAAATCGGGGGGCGGTACCGGCTTCGCCTTCTCACGCCTGCGCCCCAAAAACAGCCAGGTGGGAACCACCGGCGGGATCGCTTCCGGACCGGTCTCTTTCATGAAGATTTTCAACACGGCCACCGAGCAGGTTAAACAGGGGGGCACGCGCCGGGGGGCCAACATGGCCATTTTGCGGGTGGACCACCCCGACATCATGGAGTTCATCTATTGCAAGCAGGAGAAAGATGAGCTCAATAACTTCAATATCTCCGTTGGTCTGACGGAAGCCTTCATGAAGGCCGTGGGCAAGGGGGAGAATTACAGCCTCATCGATCCCCAAGACCAATCCAAGGTTGGCGAACTCAATGCCGGGGAGGTCTACCAGGCCCTGTACAAGCAGGCCTGGGAGAACGGGGATCCGGGCATCGTCTTCCTCGATCGCCTCAACCGGGACAATCCCACCCCGGAACTGGGCGAGATCGAGAGCACAAATCCCTGCGGTGAGCAGCCCCTGCTGCCCATGGAGGCCTGCAACCTGGGCTCCATCAACCTGGCCAAGTTTATCACCCATGAGGACGGGAGTGCCCAGATCGATTACGAGGCGCTCAAGACATGTATCGCCCTGGCGGTGCGTTTTCTGGACAACACCATCGATATGTCGCGCTATCCCCTTCCCGCTATCAGCGAGATGGTGCGCGGCAACCGCAAGATCGGTCTGGGCGTCATGGGCTTTGCCGACCTGCTCTTCAAGCTAGGTGTGCCCTACAATTCGGAAGAGGGCCTGGCTGTGGCCGAGACCGTGATGGGCTTCGTGCAGAAAGAGTCCCACGATGCGTCCAGGGCCCTGGCCAAGGAACGCGATACTTTCCCCAACTATGGCAAGAGCATCTTCAAGCGCAGCAAGACCAAGGCCTACCGCAACGCCACCACCACCACCATCGCTCCCACTGGAACCCTGAGCATCCTGGCCAACTGCTCAAGCGGAGTGGAGCCGCTCTTCGCCCTGAGCTTCGTGCGCACCGTCATGGACAATGACAAGTTGCTGGAAGTAAATCCTTACTTTGAGAAGGTTGCTCGGGAGCAGAACTTCTACTCAGAAGAGTTGATGGGTCAAATTGCCAGCAAGGGCAGCATCCAACACGTGGACGGTATTCCCGAAGCGGTAAAGAAGGTCTTCGTCACGGCCCACGATGTCTCATCCGAGTGGCACATCCGCATGCAGGCCGCCTTCCAGAAACACACCGACAATGCGGTTTCCAAGACCGTCAACCTGCCCAATGAGGCTACGGTTGAGGATGTTCGCAAGGTCTATGATCTCGCCCATGACCTGGGTTGCAAGGGCGTCACCATCTATCGCGACGGCAGCAAAGAGAATCAGGTTCTGTCGGTGTCCAACAAAGAGAGTAAAGAATCCGGTTTCATGCACGCCGTGCGTAAACGTCCGGAGACGCTGGAGGGCTTCACCTCGCGGGTCAAGACCGGTTTGGGCCAGCTCTATGTGACGGTCACCGAGTTTGAGGGGCAGCCCTTCGAGGTGTTCGCCACCATTGGCAAGTCGGGCCGTTCGACCACTGCCAAGACCGAGGCCATCGGCCGATTGGTCTCCCTGGCCCTGCGGGCCGGTGTACAGGTGGGAAAGGTCATCGAGCAGCTCAAGGGGATCGGTGGAGAGCACCCCATCTTCCAGCAGGGGGGCTTGGTGCTCTCCATCCCCGACGCCATCGCCATGGTTTTGGAGAAACGCTACCAGACTGACCATACATCGAAAACCAAAGCGAATGGCAATACCCTCATGGGCGAAAAATGCCCCGAGTGCAGCCAGACCGTCAGCTTTGAAGAGGGCTGCATGACCTGTCACTTTTGTGGGTATACGAAGTGCGGTTAGGCCGCTAGCGGCTTTAGCACAAAAAACAGCCCCTCGTCGTAAGGCGGGGGGCTGTTTTGCTTCTTTGAAAAGCATAGTGCTTCATCTATCGCATGTGCGGCCGCATATGGGGGGAATTCGTCGGTGACGTCACCCAGATGTAATCGGCGTCGCTACGGTCTGCCTCTCCGCCGGCGGGGGCCAGGTAGACGGTCCGGGAGGGGCGCTTTGTGCGTCTATCGGCCCGTTTTGGGACACCGTATTTTTTCACGATGTGACCATTGCCGATGATGACCACCATCTGGGTCGCTGGGGTCATGTTGGCGGCCACCTGGGCGGCCATGGTGTCCTCCCAGGCGCACTGGGCCAGGTAGAAGTGCTCGAAGTTGTCGCGCCCCTTGAGGCGGTGCTGGTTAAAGACCTCTTGGAGGTAGGCGCGGTGGTCGGCGTCGCCGGTGTCGATGTCGGTGGCGATCAGCTGCCGCTCATCGGGGCGCAGGCTTTCAAGCCCACCAGTTGAAATCTTGGGGGGCAGGTGGAAGGGCAGGTTGAGGCCCACCAGGGGCAGGTGGTTTTGTAGAACATAATCCAGGATGGGGCGATAAAGGTCATAATCGAAACGCCAGTTGGCGTACCAGTTGGTCAACTCGAGGAAGCGCTGTTCCTCCAGGTCTCCCGCTGTCCATTGATCTAAAACCGATTGATAGGTGTGGTCGAACATCTCCATGCCTACTTTGATCTGGGCACCCTTGGCCACCAGGGCCTTGATGACGCGCAGCTGGATATCATGGTGCTCCTTGCTGGTATGGCGTTCGCCCACGTAAACCACTGCGACCTCGTTGAGCTGGTCGATAAGGGTTTCAAATGGGATGGCTTTGGCAGTGGCTGTGTCGATGATGGTCCCGGCAGTGTAGCTTTTTTCCACGCTTGGCAACTGGAGGGTTTTTTGTGGCACGGCGCATCCTCCCATCAAGAGGGTGATCATTAGGAGCAGGATTGCTAAACGGGTTTTTCGGGCAACGGTGTTGCCTATGGTTGCCTGCGGGCACCTGTGGTATACTTGACACGTCATGCCGTGAACTCCCTTTTTAACGGGATTCGAGTTTCTGCCTGACAGCACACATATTCGACCCGGGCCGCCGGTCTTGGGGCTTACCTGTTTTTGCGAGGTGGTTATGCGTCTAACCCAAAACCCGCTTTTTCGGCGAACGATTACACCCTGGTACGACTCCGATGCGGCCTGCATCACTGTGCTGGTGTTCACGCTTCTGGTTGCGGGCTTCAGTTTCGTGGGCGTCAATGTGGCCGAGGGGGACGCCGCCTTCCGAGCCTATGTCTGGCTGCCCCTCCTCCTTTTGCTCCTCAGTCTGGCCGTCAGTGCTTCGACTCTGATTCGGTTGGTGCAGCGTCTTCAAGGGCAGTATGGCGACGAGTGAGGGGGCTCTCCTGAATCTGTGTCCTGCACCTAAAGGCGGTTCCGCTTGTAGCGGTGGCCCTATTCTGGATGGAGAGGCTGCCTCAGTTCTGGCGGGCAAGAAAATCGTCAAAGCTCATTTTTTCGTAGCTGCCTGTGTTGACGTACTTAAGTAGATTGAGCATCTCCTTGGGGGGGATGTAACCGGGGCGGTTACCGATGCGTTCACCCTTGTCCGAAAGGAACCAGGTACTCGGCAGTCCGCGGACACCGTAATCGGCGGCCTTTTTGGCGTTTTTGTCCGAATTGACCTTTATAGCCACAAAGTTGCGGTTGAGATAGGCCACCACCGCCTCGTTGCGGAAGGTCTCCTTCTCCATCATTTTGCAATAGCTGCACCATTCGGCCCAGAAGTTGAGAAACCCCTTCTTACCCTCACTCTGCATGAGGGAGCGCCCCTCCTCATAGTCGTACCAACGGATACCGTCTGTGGCCGCAGCCGGTGCGCTACCTGCCGTAGTTGCCAGTAGGCCGACTATCATCATCCATCGCAGGAAAGCTTGATTGACGATCTTCATAGAACCCCCCATACCCGTCATACACTGAGCATATACAATTTATTGGTCAGCAGCAGGGCGCCCATGATCATCAACAGGACCCCTGCGGCTACATTGACGTAGCGGATCAGCTTGTTGGCCCTTTTGATGAAGGCCAGCACAAGATGGATAAAGACCGAAAGAATCAAAAACGGTATGGCTAGACCAAAGCTGTATACGCTCAATAGGCCTATCCCCTGCCAGACGGTTTCTGTGTTGGCTGCGATGAGCAGGATCGAACCAAGGGCTGGCCCGATACAGGGACTCCAGCCAGCTCCGAAGGCCATGCCAACCAGAAAGGTGCCAAAAAGGTGTAGAGGCTTTTGCTGGACGTGGATCCGTTTTTCAAACTCCAGCCACTTGATGCGGATGAGGCCCGTGAGGTGGAGGCCCATCACGAGGATCAGAACGCCGCCCACAATGCGGATGGCGTCCTTGTAGCCGACGATCAGGTTGCCCATGAAAGAGGCCGAGGCGCCCAAAAGGACAAAAACGGTGGAGAAGCCAAGAACGAATGCCAATGTGGATACCATCACCTTACGCCGGATGGCCGACGTGGGCGCCTCTGTGAGCTGATCCAGGGAGTACCCTGTTATGAAGGTGAAATAAACTGGAATCAGCGGCAGCACGCACCCCGAGAAAAAGGAGAGCAGCCCGGAGGCCAGGGCTACCGGGTAGGTGACGGTTTGGGTAAACATAGTCTGGTTTAAGCTGCCTTTCGACGGAGGTTTGTATTCGGGCGTTAGGGCTTTGGACTTGTCAAGCTAACGAGCCATTTAGTGGGCGTTGGTTACAGATACCGATTCAGCCCCCAATGGGTATTAGGATAAGCATGGAAAACGCTTTGGCCACGCATTTATGGGTCTTCGGGTCAGTCATCCTCCAGCTCCACCTTGAATCGTTCGATCATCATGTCCCCAAGCTCTCGGGAGCGCAGGGTGGCGGCCTCCACAGCATTGATCATAGTGGTGCGCAAGCCCCCCTTTTCCAAGGTGTGCAGACCGGCGATGGCGGTGCCGCCCGGGGAGGTGACCGAATCCTTGAGCTGACCGGGGTGTGTGCCGGTTTCGAGGAGCAGTTTAGCGGAGCCGAGGACTGTCTGGCTAGCCAGGAACTGGGCGTCATGTCTGGAGAGACCCATCTTGACGCCGGCATCGGAGAGGGCCTCAACGATCATGAAGATATAGGCCGGTCCGCTGCCGCTCAGGCCGGTAATGGCATCAAGGAGATCATTCTCCTTGAGAAAGACGCATTTGCCCACTGAGTTGAAGATATCCATGGTCAGCTGAATATCCTCTGGCTTGGCGTTTTTGCCGGCAGCGATGGCGGCTGCGCCCTCGTTCACCGCAACGGCTACGTTGGGCATCACCCGGATGAGGCGCAGGTCTTTTTTGAGGGCGTTCTCGATGGCCACCATGGGCACCCCGGCGGCGATGGAAATGATCAACTTGTCCATATCCAGGTGTTTGGCGGTCTCCACCAAAACTTGAGCCATGATCTGGGGTTTGATGGCGTAGATGATGATGTCGGCCTGCTTGACCACTTCGCAGTTGTCCGTGGTGGTCTGGATGCCGTAGGTGGCGTACAGCCTTTCCAGTTGTTCCCCGCGGATATCGGAGCAGATAATGTGGTCGGGGGCAGAGGAACCCGACACGATGAGGCCGTTGATGAGGGCTTCGCCCATGTTGCCCGAGCCGATGAATCCGATGGTCTTACTATTTAACAGCACTGCGTGCCTCCCTGTGGGTTTTTTCGTTTCTGGATGGGACTTTATTTGAACCCAATCCCTGTCCAATGCGAATAGCGCAACTGATTCCCCTATGAAGCCACACTCTTGAAGTCAAGAGAAATAAAGGCCGGCACCATTTTCAGCTTGACGACGGCTGCGAACAATTATAATGGTTAAACCATTCAATGAATTCCGATTTGACCTTGCTGAAGCGACCATAATCAACAGGGCTTCTGGTCAATCGGACGAGATATTGTCTCAGGACGGGTACTTTCTATGTTTCACGCAGCCAAACAAAATCGTATCTTTCAGGATGTGGTCGATCAGATTCAGGAAACCATCCTCTCTGGGGATCTCCAGCCGGGGGACACCTTGCCCGCCGAGCGGGAACTTAAAGAGATGCTTCAGGTCAGCCGGGGCACCCTGCGGGAGGCCTTGCGTGTATTGGAGCAAAAAGGCCTCATCACCATTAAGCTCGGGGTAGGGGGCGGGGCGGTGGTTAAAGATCTCTCTTTCGATCAGGTGGGCGAGAGCCTGGCCATGCTTATCCGTCTGCAAAAGGTTTCTCTCAACCACCTGGCCGAGTTCAGGAAAGGGGTCGAGGGGGACATCGCTGCTCTGGCAGCCCAGCGGGCTACCCCGGAGGACCTCAGTGGGCTTTCGGAGTTGCTCGCACAGGCCGAAGGCTACGCCAGGAAAGGGGTCACGGGTGCAGCGGATTTCCTGCGCATGGACAAAGCCATCCACCTGACCCTGGCGCGCATGACGGGCAATCCGGTTTTTGTCTCTCTGCACCATACGGTGCATGATAATATCGACCAGTATTATAAGACCTACCTCATTTTAAATGATCGTGAGTTGTTGGATAATTTCACCGATCTTCGCGATATCATTACGGCGATCAAAAACCGCCGGGTCGACGACGCGCGTGCCTTGGCAAGGCGCCATGTGCTGCGTTTCAACCACTACCAGGCCGCCGAGGCCCCCCCCCAGCAGCCGGCTGCCTGATCGGGTTGCCGCACCTGCGAACAAGGAGGCGAAAATGGCAGAACTTTCATCAACTTTAATAAAAACTATGACCTATGAGCGGCCTTCCATCGACAAGGGCTATGCCAATCAGACCCTACATGTGGATCTTTCCACGGCCGACATCGTCACCAAGCCGGTGGATGAACAGATGAAAAAGATTTTCATCGGCGGTAAAGGCTTCGACCTCTGGCTCATGTGGCAGTTGGTGGGAGCGGATACCAAGTGGAACGATCCCGAGAATGCCATCTGCATCTCCTCCGGCCCCATGGGGGGTACGCCCGGTTACCCGGGCTCTGGCAAGAGCATCGTCACCTCGGTGTCGCCCTTAACTGGTTCGGTGATGGACTCCAACGTGGGGGGCTATTTCGGCCCCTATCTGAAATTTTCCGGGTTCGACGCACTGACAGTGAACGGCAAGGCTGAAGAAAACACCGTTATCTTCATCAACGGCGTCGACAATACCATCGAGCTGCGCCGATTCGAGGCCTTGCCCGAGGATGCCTACACCCTGGCTGGCGAGCTCACCGAGCACTTCGGTGGCGATAAGCTCACCAGCATCTCGGTGGTCAGCGCCGGGTCGGGGGCCAAGAATACCCTCATCGGCTGCCTCAACTTTTCCTGGTATGACAAGCCCCGCAAGCAGGTGCGCCTCAAGCAGGCCGGCCGTGGTGGCATCGGGACGGTCTTTGCCCACAAGGGGATCAAGGCCATCGTGGCCCGCTGGGATCAGGTGGGGCTGAATGCCAACCAGCCGGCCGACAAGGCAGCGTTAAAGACTGTGGCGCGCTGTCATTCCAAGGAGATTGTCGAGCTGGACCCCAAACAGAACGAGATGGCTCGCTTGGGAACCGTCCACCTGGTGCCCATCATGAACGACTTTGACCTCCTGCCCACCCACAACTTCCGCTATGGCAAGCACCCCCAGGCCGAGCTCATCGGCCGTGAGGCATACGGCATGCTCTTCGACCCGGGCTTCGATGGCTGCTGGAAGGGTTGCACCCTGGCCTGTGCCCACGGGGTCAAGCGCTTTATCCCCATGACGGGGCCCTTCGCCGGCCAGCCGGTGTTTGTGGACGGCCCCGAGTATGAGACCATCGCCGGCTGTGGCTCCAACCTGGGCATTTTCGACCCCCTCACTATCCTGGAGTTCAACTTCTATTGTGACACCTATGGCGTCGACACCATCTCGGTGGGCACCGGCATGGCCTTCGTCATGGAGGCTTTTGAGATGGGTGAGATCACGGTGGAAGATACCGGGGGGCTGCAATTGAACTTCGGTAACCGCCTGCACGCCCTGGAACTGCTCCACCAGATGGCCGCCGGGGAGGGTTTCGGCGTCTACCTCGGCCAGGGGATTCGTCGTATGAAGACCATTTTTGCCGAGAAATTCGGTGCCGACGCCAAGTTCCTTGCCGATATCGGTATGGAATCAAAAGGATTGGAGTTCTCCGAGTACATGACCAAGGAATCCCTCGCCCAGCAGGGGGGCTACGGTCTGGCCCTCAAAGGCCCCCAGCATGACGAGGCCTGGCTGATCTTTCTGGACATGGTCCACAACTTCATGCCCACCTTCGAGCAGAAGGCAGAAGCCCTGCACTGGTTTCCCATGTTCCGCACCTGGTTCGGCCTCTGTGGGCTCTGCAAACTGCCCTGGAACGACGTGGTCCCCGAGGACAACAAAGACACCATGGAGCCCGCCAAGGTGATGAAGCACGTGAAGTGGTATGCCGAATACTTCAGCGCCATGACAGGCCGCCAGGCCCAGCCCGAAGATCTCATCACCATGAGCGAGGGGGTCTACAATTTTCAGCGCATCTTCAACCTGCGCCTGGGCTATGGTCGCCGTCAGCACGATACCATCCCCTACCGCGCCGTGGGGCCGGTGACAGTGGATGAGTATGAATCCCGCCAGGAGCGCTACGACGGCCAGCTGGTGGAAAAGCACCAGGTGGATATCAAAGGTTTGAGCAGCGAGGAGAAGGTGGCCCGCCTGCGCGAGCTACGCGAGGCCCAGTATGAGAAGCTGAAGGATGCCGTCTATGAACGCCGCGGCTGGACAAGCGACGGAATTCCAACGGTGGCTACCGTCAAACGTCTGGGGATCGATTTTCCCGAGGTCCTCGATCTTTTGGCCCAGCACGGCGTGACGGAATGATAGAGGTGGACGGCCGCTCCCGTCCCTGGCCAAGGGACCTGACCCTTGCGGAGTTGATGGCCCAGGTCGACCCCAGAGGGGAGATCGCCGTAGTGCGCATGAACGACAGGCTCGTATCGCGCCCCAAATTCACGAGTACTGCGGTTCCCGATGGGGCCGTCATCCGACTGATTCCCATGGTGGCTGGCGGGTAACCGGCATCGTGTGAGGCGTTCGTGCCAAGCTTGGCAATGGAATCCCCGCCCCGTTTTGAACGGGCGGGGTTTTCTTTTGTAGCCTTTCTCGAGCCGATCAAGCCTCCTAATACTGTCAACCTACGGAAAGAGCTTGACTAATGGGGCCGATTATATTTATTTTCTCTATTATTGACGATAGGTTATTGGACTCTAAGGGTCCAATATGGTGCCAGAAAAAGTCGTTCGCCCAACCGATCGTTAGAAGAAAAACCTTTTAAAAAAGGACACTGATTCCAAGATGTTCATCGTTGGATATTTTCTCCTGGCATTGGCCAAGGTTCTGAATTTTGTGCTGATATTGTTTATGTGGCTGGTGATCGCCAGGGCCGTGCTCTCTTGGGTGAGCCCCGATCCCTTCAACCCCATCGTGCGTTTTATCAACAACGTCACCGAACCGATTCTCTACCCGATCCGGTCCAAATTGCCAGTGAACCTGGGGGGCCTCGACCTGTCGCCCATCGTCGTGTTCATGGCGATCATTTTTTTGCAAACCTTTATGGTGCCGATCCTTCAGCGCCTCGCCATGGGTCTCATCTGAGCCTTGAGCGATTGAGGCCAGCTTCAGACGCCACGTGGCGATCAGCTATTGATGGCTCCTGGTCTTGACCCGGGAGCCCGCCAGCTTTACTTTATGCGCCGATGTTATTCCCATGTAAGGTGGTGACCCATGAAAATGACGCCTCTTGAGATTCAGCAGCAACAATTCAAAGTGCGCATGCGCGGCTTTGACGTTCGTGAAGTCGACCATTTCCTTGAACGCGTGGCGGACAGCGTGGCCGATCTGCGTGATGAGAACAAGCAACTCCACGAGGACATGCGGCGGCTCAAGATGGAGTTGCAAGGCTACAAAGAGCGCGAGGAAACCTTCAAGCGCGCCATGTTCAACTCCCAGACGGTCCTCGAGCAGATGAAGGACAACGCTCGCAAATCGGCCGACATCATCGTTGCCGATGCCGAGACCAGGGCGGAGAAGATCCTCAATCGAGCCCATAGCCGCCTCTCCCAGCTCCATGAGGATATCGCCGAACTCAAGCGCCAGCGCGTCCAGATCGAAGTGCAGCTGCGTTCCGTCATCGAGGCGCATTCCAAGCTTCTCGACATCGGCAAAGAGGGGGCCGATGCCCTGGATGCAGAGGATGACAAGATTCAATACCTCACCTCTTCTAGGTAAAGTTCCTCCGGAAGCGGCACCTTTGCAGCAGCACCTGTTCAGCATCCAAGCCGTGTACACGCCTGAGTACCGCCGCTATCATCCACAAATGCAAGTGCCGACCCCACCCTGCCAGCAGAGATGAACGGCGTCAAGTTACCCTCCCTCCCCTGACGTATTGGCTTTGGGGCTAAAGCCTTTGCCCAAAAGGTCGATGATTTAGATGATTCGACGGACGTTGCAGCGTCTGCACCTGATACGATCGCAGGAGTCGTTCTAGTCTACTCAGGCAATCTGCTTACACCAATTCTCATAATTATTCAGACAACCAAGGGAGAGGCCCATGGCCAAAATCGATGCCTTTTTCAAACTGATGCATGACAGCAAAGCCTCGGATCTGCACTTGTGCGCCGGCCAGCCACCGGCCCTGCGGATCCATGGAGATATCGAGCGGGTCAAGTACAAGAATCTCAGCAGCGACGAGCTGCGCAGCATGCTTTACGAGATCACTCAGGAAGAAAAGATCAAGCTCTTTGAAGAGACCGGTGACGTGGATTTCGGTTATGAGATCCCTGGGTTGGCGCGCTATCGGGCCAATTTTTTTATGCAGAAAAACGGTATCGCGGCGGTGTTTCGCGAGATCCCCAGTTCCATCATGACCACCGAAGATCTGGGGTTGCCCTCGGTGATCTCCAAGCTGGCTAGCCTGCCGCGTGGCCTGGTGCTGGTGACCGGGCCCACCGGTAGTGGTAAATCGACCACCCTGGCGGCCGTCATCGACGAGGCCAACCGCACCCGCAGCGACCATATCATCACCATCGAGGATCCCATCGAATTTGTACATCAGAGTCGCGGTTGTATCGTCAATCACCGTGAACTGGGCCTGCACACCAAGAGTTTTACCGCCGCCCTGCGCGGAGCCCTGCGTGAGGATCCCGACGTCATCCTAGTGGGTGAAATGCGTGACCTGGAGACCATCTCCCTGGCCATCGAAGCGGCCTCCACGGGTCACCTGGTCTTCTCCACCCTGCATACCACCAGCGCTGCCCGTACGGTAGATCGTATCATCGAGGTTTTCCCCGCCGAGGAGCAGGGCCAGGTCCGTTCCACCCTGGCGGACGGGATTCGCGCCATCGTTTGTCAAACCCTCTTCAAACGCATCGACCGCCCTGGGCGGGTGCCGGCCCTGGAGATCCTCATCGCTACCCCGGCGGTGCGCAATCTGATTCGCGAATCCAAGTCCCACCAGCTGCCCTCCATGATGCAGACCGGGCGCAAATACGGCATGCAGCTTCTGGATGAGGCCATCATGGAGCTGTACAACAAGGGCTGGATCAGCGCTGACGACGCCTACTTGAAGGCCAATGACAAGGCTCGCTTCAGGCCCATGTTGAAGAGCCCGCCCACGGATTTTACCGAGGCCTAAGGGAGGATAGTTCGCCGGGGGCGACAGCATCGATCGTCGTCGGTAGAGGTTGCGGCGGTTGCCGCTGAATTCATCGTATTGCAACGTTTCATTGAGGCGAATGTATGAAAAAACAGGAGATCGACTTCATCCTGACACGCATGCTGGATTCCCACAGCAACGTGTCCGACTTGAACCTCACCGTGGGCAAGCCCCTGCAGGTGGAAAGCTCCGGCACCTTGGTTCCCGTGGATATCAAGCCCGTTATCGGGGAACTGACCCCCTATCAGAGTGAGCTGTTCGCCTTGAACCTGATCAATGGGGATCGTCGCCTGACCGAGGCGCTGATCAACCACGGTTCCTGCGACCTCTCTTATACCCTGCCGGGCAAGGCGCGTTTTCGCGTCAATATTTTCTCCCAGTCCAGCGGGCGCTACTCCATTGTCTTGCGTAAGCTCGAATCCAAGATCCCCACCATCCGCGACATGAAGCTGCCAAAATCCTTTTATGAGATCTCCAAAGACCTTAACGGCATCGTCTTCGTCACCGGGGCCACCGGTTCCGGTAAATCGACCTCCCTGGCGGCGATCCTGGAGGAGATCAACGAGCATAAATCGGTCCATGTGGTGACCCTCGAGGATCCCATCGAGTACCAGCACCCCCACAAGAAATCGACCTTTAACCAGCGCGAGCTGGGACAGGATTTCGATACCTTCAGCAACGGCCTGCGGGCCGCCCTGCGCCAGGCGCCCAAGGTGATCCTGGTGGGTGAGATGCGTGACCGCGAAACCGTCGAGATCGGCCTCAGCGCCGCCGAGACCGGTCACCTGGTTTTGACCACCTTGCATACCGTCGACGCTGGTCAGACCATCAATCGTGTCCTCGGCATGTTCAGCATCGAGGAGGAAAAGCAGATCCGTATCCGCCTGGCGGACACGGTCCGCTGGATCATTAGCCAGCGCCTCTTGCCCAAGGTGGGCGGCGGACGCGTGGCCGCCTTCGAGGTCCTGCGGAGCAACATCCGTGTCAAGGACACCATTCTCAACGGCGAAGCGGAAGGCAAAACCTATTATGACATCATGCAGGCCGGGCGCCCCTTCGGGATGACGACCTTTGATGACTACATCGTTGGCCTCTATGAGAACGGCCTGATCACCCAGGATACGGCCATGGCCTTCGCCTCTCATAAGGGCGTCGCCGGTCGCGGGATCGACAGCGTTAAAAGTGCACGTGGCGAGGCCACCACCGACATCGACAATTTGGAGATAGATCGCACCTGGGAAAAGGGCTAAACTCCGCCCTTCGGTTAGAGTTTTGCTTACGGAAAGGATGACTGCATGGAAGCCGTTTGTGAACATTGTCAGTATAGTATCAACATCCCCGATGGGAAGATACCGCCGGGCAAGAGCGCACGGGTCACCTGCCCTCAGTGTAAAGAGAAGATTGTTGTCAGCGCGCCGGCTGAAGAGGAGGCCATACAGGCAGTCCCAGAGACGCCGGCCGTAGTGGCCGACGATGGGGATGCCTTCGAAGATTTTTTCAGCTTTACAGAGGATGATGACGAGAGAGATGACGACGACCAGAAGGCCTTTGACTTTGTGGAGGAGGAGGGTAAGACGGCGCTCTTGTGCGAGTCTGATCCGGAGATCCTGGAGAAGGTTAGCCAGGTATTGGAAGTACTCGAGTACCACATTACCGTGCCGCGCAGCAGTCGGGATGCCCTCAAGAAGATGCGCTACCACGGCTATGACATTGTCATCGTCAACGAGATTTTCGATACCCAGGACCCCGAGATCAACGGCGTCTTGATCTATCTCGAACGCCTCAACATGGAGGAGCGCCGCAACCTTTTCGTCACCCTCCTGAGCAGCCGCTACCGCACCATGGATCAAATGGCCGCCTTTCAGAAGAGTGTCAACATCGTCGTCAATTTGAACAATATTCAGGATTTTGATAAGATTCTCAGGCGTTCACTGGCGGACAACGACCTCTTTTATCGCGTCTATCGGGAGTGCCTGCCCCAATAATAGCGACTATGTGTGATTGCCATGACTCAGACCCCTCCTTACACCTGTAGCATGTACCGCGAGGAGATGCAGCTGCTCGCCTTAAGGCGCCGGCTGAATGACGATTCCCTGAGCGCCGAGGAGCGCTGCGAACTGGAGGCGGAGATCAAAGCCCTGGAAATACGCATGGGACTGTCTTGATGGAGATACCGTGACAGTTCCCATCCACCCCATCGTGCCCGGCGTCTCCCTCATCGAATTGCGGCCTCCCTTGCTGGGCTTTGATGCCTTTATCGGCGCCTGGCTGTATCGGGGAGAGGCCACCTGTTTGGTGGATGTGGGGCCCGCTGTGACGGCACGCGATCTCCTTGCGGCACTTGCCGAACTCGGCGTGGAGTGCCTGGACGCCATCTGTTTGACCCACATCCACATCGATCATGCCGGGGCTATCGGACATGTGGCAGCAGCCTTTCCCGAGACCCCCATCATCGTGCACCCCAAGGGGATCGCCCACCTGGTGGATCCCACGCGGCTGTGGGAAGGCACCCTCAAGACCCTTGGCCATACGGCGCGCGCCTACGGGCCCTTCATGCCAGTACCCGAAGCGCGTTTCCTGGCTGCCGAAGGTGAGATCCCGGGCCCACTTACGGCACTGGCCACCCCCGGGCACGCCCCCCACCACATCAGCTACCTGGGAGAAGCGGGGCTCTTCGTGGGCGAGGCCGCAGGAGTGCACCTCACTCTTCCTGGGGGCGTTGCCTATCTGCGGCCAGCCACACCGCCGCGTTTTTTTCGCGACACCTACCTTGCCAGCTTATCCACCGCGGAAGCCCTCCAGCCCAAAAGGCTCTTCTATGGCCATTTCGGGATGACGGATGAGGCCATGTGGCTCTCCATACATGCCGAGCAGATCCATCAATGGATGGCGGTGGTGGCGCAGGTGTGGGAGCGGGCGGGGGGGGATGCCGATGAGGCCACTGCGGAGTGTTGCCTGAAGCGATTGCTGATGGAGGATGATCACCTCAAGGGCTTTCAAGGCCTGGATACTCTGGTACAGGATCGCGAGCGCGGGTTCCTGCTGAATAGTATCCGGGGGATGCTTGGTGAACTGGTCGCTCGCAAGGCCGCATAATGTCGTGAATTTACGCCGACAGCAGGTCGTCGGCGATGATGCGCAGACCCTCCAGCGTCAGGCCTGCCTCGATGGCCTCGATGCTGGTGGACACATTCCCCATTAAAGGCGCTAGGCCCCCTGTGGCAATCACCACGGGGTTGGTGCCCATCTCAGCTTTCATCCGTCCGACAACCCCATCCACAAGCCCGGCGTAGCCGAAAATGATGCCCGACTTTAGGGCACCGATGGTGTCTTTGCCGATCACCTGCTTAGGCGGTTCGAAAATCTCCACCCGAGGCAGTTTACTGGCCTTCTGGAAGAGGGCTTCGGCGGCCACCTTGATTCCTGGACTGATGGCCCCTCCCAGATACTCTCCCTTGGCCGAGACGGCGTCGAAGGTGGTGGCAGTACCGAAATCGATGATGATCATGCTGCGGCGATACTTGTGGTAGGCGCCCACGGCGTTGACGATACGGTCGGCACCCACTTCGTCGGGATTGGGCAGCCGGATAGGCATGCCGGTGTAGGATTTGGCGTTGACCCAATGGGGGGCGTGTCCCAAGTACTTGCGGCAAAAGGAATCCAGAAAAGTGACCATAGGGGGAACGACGGAACTGATCACCGTCTGGCCGACTTTTTCAGCGGCGATTCCCCCGCTCCTGAAGAGGCTGCCCACAAGGACATTGTACTCGTCCTCAGTGGTGTTGCGTTCCGTGCGGATGCGCCAATCGTGAATCAGTTGCTGATCGTCGTAGATCCCCATGACGGTATTGGTGTTTCCCACGTCGATGACCAGTAGCATGGTTGCCTTATTACTCCTTACCGGGTTCGCCTATACAAGGCCTCATTTTAATGAGGCCTCATTAGAATAATGAGGTCGCATTGACAATAGCATCTGCAACTCGAACGCTGGCCACGGTATTGGCCACGTTGTGGACGCGCACGATGTGGGCGCCTCCCATGATGGCCGCCGTCACGGTGGCCTGGGTGCCGGTTTCCACCTCGGGGGCGTCGGCGGCTATATCGTCCCCATCCTGGGGTTTGACCAGATTGCGGATAAAGGCCTTGCGCGAGGATCCCACCAGGAGCGGGGCTCCCAACTCCCCCAGGCGGGGAAGATTTTTAAGCAACTCGAGGTTGTGGGTGAAGGTTTTTCCGAAGCCGATGCCGGGGTCCAAGAGAACCCATTCGCGGCGCACCCCAGCGGCAATCGCAGTATTCAAGGCATTGTTAAGAAACTCGCCCACTTCACCGAGGAGATCATCGTAATGAGGCGCCGCCTGCATGTTTTTGGGGGTGCCTTGCATGTGCATGAGGATGAGGGGCACCTTGGCTTCAGCCGCTAGGGTAGCCATGCGGGGATCGGCGGCAAGGGCACTGATGTCGTTGATCATGGCGGCTCCGGCGGCGAGGGCAGCCTGGGCCACGGCGGCTTTCTTGGTGTCGATGGAGATGGGCACGGCCACTCGGGAGGCCAGGGCTTTTATTACCGGGACCACCCGTTGGATCTCATCGGCTACCGACACGGGATCTGAGAAAGGGCGCGTTGACTCACCGCCAATGTCCAGGATGTCGGCCCCCTCTTTGGTCAGGCGCTCGCCGTGGGCGATGGCCTGGGAGGGGTCGAAGAAGCGACCCCCGTCGGAAAAAGAATCCGGGGTAACGTTGACGATGCCCATCACCAGGGTGCGGACCCCCAGGCTCAGGTGGTGGCGGTGCCACTCAAGGTCGAAGCTGCGGCGCGGGGCGACAATGGACATGCAGCGCTCCTTTGCGATGAAAAACTAACGGGGTGACGATCAAGAATCAACGCACGAAGCGCAACGACGCCGGTAATCGGCAGTTCGCTGCGCTTCGTTTGATTTTCGCTTGCCGTGCCTGATGGGGTCACGGGAGCCTTGAGTCCTGCAACTAAGGCCAATGGCCACGCTTACTCTTTTGGTTCCGAATCCGGCGACGTAACCTCGTCGTTGTCATCGGCCCCATTTCCTGAGGCTTCTGCCGAGGCTTCAGCTGCGGCCTCGGCTGCGACTTCAGCCGGATTTTCAGATTCGACGACCGCTTCCTCCGCGTCGGTCTCTTCCCCGATGCTCTTGGCGGGCAGGTCGATGTCGGGCTGTGTCGCGAGGATCAAGTCATCCAGCTCCTTGCCCATGACGGTTTCCTGCTCCAGGAGGAGGTCTGATAGCTTGTGGAGGATGTCGATGTGATCCTCCAGGATAGTTTTGGCAATGGTATGCGCAGAGGCGATTAACCGCGCGATCTCATCGTCGATCCGCTGGGCGGTTGTTTCTGAGTAGTCACGGTGCTGGGAAATTTCACGACCCAGGAAGACCGGGTCGTCACCCTTGGCAAAGGAGAGAGGACCGAGCTCTTCGCTCATGCCCCAGTTACGGATCATCAGCTGAGCAAGGTCGGTGGCCTGCTTGATGTCATTAGAAGCGCCCGTGCTGATACGGCTGAAGACGATCTCTTCGGCCACGCGACCGCCGTAGGCAACGGCCAGGTCCGCTTCCAGTTGATCTTTGTATTTAAAGTCGCTTTCGTCGGGCAGAAACCAGGTGACGCCGGCCGCCCGGCCGCGGGGGATGATGGTAATCTTGTTGACCACATCGGCCTGGGGCAGCAGGCGTGCCACCAGGGCGTGCCCGGCCTCATGGTAGGCGGTGGTTTTGCGGTCCTCCTCTTTGATCACCTTGGATTTGCGTTCCAAGCCCATGTAGACCTTGTCCTTGGCGTCCTCGAAGTCCGTCATGGTGACCTTTTCGCGGTCGCGCTTGGCGGCCAGCAGGGCGGCTTCGTTGACCAGGTTCTCCAAGTCGGCGCCGGAGAAGCCGGGGGTGCCTTTGGCCAGGACCAGGGGGCGGACGTCTCCCTCGATGGGAGTGCGTTTCATGTGAACCTTGAGGATTTTCTCGCGGCCGCGAATATCGGGCAGGCTGACCATCACCTGACGGTCAAATCGGCCGGGGCGCAGAAGGGCGGGGTCGAGCACATCGGGTCGATTGGTGGCCGAGATGAGGATGACGCCTTCGTTGGATTCGAAACCATCCATCTCCACAAGGAGTTGGTTAAGGGTTTGTTCGCGCTCGTCGTGCCCGCCGCCCAGACCGGCGCCGCGATGGCGTCCGACGGCGTCAATCTCATCGATGAAGATGATGCAGGGGGCGTTTTTCTTGCCCTGAACGAAGAGGTCGCGCACGCGCGAGGCGCCCACGCCCACGAACATCTCCACAAAGTCGGAGCCGCTGATGCTGAAGAAGGGCACACCCGCTTCACCGGCGATGGCCCGGGCAAGGAGGGTCTTGCCCGTCCCTGGAGGTCCCATTAGGAGCACCCCTTTGGGAATACGACCCCCCAAGCGGGTAAACTTCTTTGGCTCTCGGAGGAACTCGACAATCTCACCCAACTCCTCCTTGGCTTCGTCGATACCAGCCACGTCGGCAAAGGTCACTTTCTCTTGGTTGTCCGTCATGAGGCGGGCGCGGCTCTTACCGAAGCTGAGCGCCTTGCCACCGCCGGATTGCATCTGGCGCATGAAGAAGATCCAGACGCCGATGAGGACGATCATGGGAAACCAGGAGACCAGGACATTCATGTACCACGGTGATTCTGCCGGTGGTTTGGCCGAGATGGTGACGCCACGCTTACGCAGGGTGGAGATCAAGTCCGGGTCTTGGGGGGCGAAGATTTTGAATCGCTGTCGATTGGTGTCGGTTATGTAGAGTTCCTGGCCCTGAATGACCACCTCTGCCACGCGTTCGCCTTCGACCATGGAGAGGAACTCGGAATAGCTGAGGCTTTGCTCGGTGAGGTGCTGCTGGTTAAACAAATTATAGAGCATGATCATCATCAGGGTGATGACGAGCCATAAGGCCAGGTTCTTATAAAACGGATTCAAACGAAGTCCTCCCTGCTATGCGGTTGTGTGCTGGCGTCAGAATTGGTGCGATTGTGCCCATTCACAAGATAGGTACAGAGGCACACCGAGTGCCCATCCAGAAATATATTAAACATCTACCTCACTTAAGCAAGCAAAATTCACCCACCAGAAGCCGGCGCGTGCGCATGCGCACACGGGCGCTGCGGTCGGTTCGCACCCCTGCGACCCAAATGATCTCGCCGCCGCTGATCAGCACGGGGATGCGATGGCGCATGTGGGGAGGGATTTTTCGGTTGATCAACAGATCACTTACCTTCTGATGGCCCCGCATCCCCAGGGGTGCCAGGCGGTCACCGGGCTGAATGGGCCTAAGCGCTAAGGGGAACTGCAGGCTGTCTAAGTCGAAAAAGGCTTTATCGGGATGTTCGCTTTTCGGGATGGTTCCCTTTGGATTGGCCGCCCTTACGAGAGACAGGCGGGCGTTGATCTCGGGGATGTCTATCCTTGCAACCGCCTCTCGGGGGCAGTGGATCAGGTAGGCGTAGTCTGTGGAAGCGGGCTCCCCGCCCTGACGCCTTATTCGGCGCTGATTTCCAGACGCTTTTTTGATTGTGATCCCCTCAACGTCCACCTTGATGCGCAATCCTCTGGGCAGATCGAGCCACTTTGGGAAACCGCCTTCCTGGGCCAGCTGGCGGATCTGTTCGATGTGTCCAAAGTTGATCCGCTTTAGGTCGCTGGAAACCATGGCCAATCCCCGGCGTAGGAAGCGTCTCTGGAGGGCGGCCGGTGCTGACTGAAATGCGAGGCTCTCGATCTTGACGCCATCCGCATGGGTCTTGGGCTGCAGTGCTTCGTACCCAACGCTGAGGTGCTGGTCGATCCAGGCCTCCTCATCCCGGAGGATGCGGGCGGTGCGCTGGAGGGCCTGTCGTAGGCGGGGATTGTACCCGGACTCTAGCTGGGGGATCAGCTCGTGGCGGATGCGGTTGCGCAGGAAGGTCCTGTCGTCATTGCTTTCGTCATGGTGGTGGACCAGTTTCCCTGCCGTTAGGTAGGCCATAATTTGGTCTCGGTGGATATCGATGAGGGGGCGGATGAGGCACCCCTGACGGGGGGTGATCCCGGCCATTCCCAATGGCCCGCTGCCGCGCAGGAGGTTCATCAGGACCAACTCGGCTGTATCGTCGGCGTGATGCCCCACGGCAATTTTGGTACACCCTTGGCGCTTGGCCGCCTCATTCAAATATAAATAGCGCACTTGTCGGGCGGCATCTTCGAGGGAGAGTTTCAGGCTGCGTTGATACCCGCGTACATCCCTACGGGTCGTATGAAAGGGTAGGGCCAGGTCGCGGGCCAGGCTGGCGACGAAGGCCTGCTCGCGATCGGCAGCGGCGCCGCGTAAAGCGTGATTTAGATGGGCGATGGTCAGCGTGATGCTGTAGCGATCCCGCAGGGCACAGAGGCTGTGCAGCAAGGCTACGGAGTCCGGGCCGCCCGATACGGCCACCAGCACCCGGTCACCCTCTGTGAGAAGGTCGTAGGCGTCGATGGCCGCGCTTACGTAGTCATGGAAAACCCCATCAGGGCAAACGTTTGGCGATGGTGACATGAATCAGTTCCGAGGTCTGCCTATCCCAGAGTCCGGTGATTCCCGTACGGACCCCCACGCCGGTCTCTTTGGTGGAGAGGCTGACCACTTCCACTCTAACGGGGGTTCCGTCGCTGCGGCGGGCTTTGAATACGGTTGTAACGCCCTTTTGGTGGAACTCCTCCATGGGCATCTGCAGATAGGCGAGGCTCTCCTTGCAGGCTGTCAGGGTCTGTTCATAGGGCGTGGGGTAGGAACGTTTGAGCTCCCCGCGAATATAGGAGTATATGCCCGTGTTGGTGCCCGTTGCGGACATGGTAGCCGCACAGGCACAGCATCCAAAAAGGATGGTCATCAGCATCAATAGGTTACTCACTCTTTGCCGTATTCGCATCATTCTCCTCAAAGCGATTGAAGGGGGCGGTCTGATATTGAGAAAGGAGCAGATCTGCCGGGACTGTGGACAGCTGTCTTCGAGTATATGCTGGTTTTTAGTAAGTAGGAACTCTCCCGGGGAAAGTCAACGAAAACCAGGCCTCCTATATTAAGGTCACCTTGCCCAGGAGGCTCGAAGTCTGAGAGGTGTCTTCGCGATGTTGGCATGATTTTCTGCTTGAAATTAGAATCCCCCGTGGTGTAACAACCTGCCCGGTTGTGCTAGGTGGGGAGCTAGCGGTGCCCTTTACCCGAAATCCGCTTATGCGGGGCTGAATTCCCTCTAAAGGGTCGCCCGCTGATAAGATGCCAACATGGTCGGCCGCCGCGCAACAGACGGTCGCGAACCTCGTCAGGTCCGGAAGGAAGCAGCGATAAGTGATGCGGTCTGTGTCGCGGATCGATCCCGGGCATGCAAATGGTTTCTATTCAGAGGGAGATTCGATAGGGGGTGCACAACCATCTTTTTTTCCAAAATCCACAGCTTTTTCCCGTTGCAACCCTTTTGAAATAGTGCTCAAATCCACCCCAAAAACCTCGCCCTCCAATACCGTCTCCCCTCGCTTGACAAGATAACATCCCGTCTTATTATTTCATACGATCTTGACAAGCATCGAGATTTTCTTGCGTTTTCAGGCACTAATAGGAATAGTTCCTAAAAAATTCCAGCCTACAAATTGACCACAATTTTTTTTGTCAGGAGTGATGACAAGGGATGAGTACGCGTAAAGAGAGATCGACCGACCAGAATGAGAGCGGCGAGGAGATACCGGTAACTTTTGAGACAAATACCGATGAGGATGATGGCGCATCTTCTTCTGCTGATACGGACGCAGATGTGACTGAGGCGAGCGAAGAAGCCCCCGAGCTGGAGGGTGAGGATGCCCTTGCGGCCGCCAAGCAGGAAGCCGGCGAATACTACGACCGACTCCTGCGCCTGTCGGCCGAATTCGAGAACTACAAAAAAAGGGCTAGCCGAGAGCTCTCTGATTTCCGCAAGTTCGCCAATGAAATGATCATCAAGGATCTCCTGGGCGTCATCGATAACCTGGAGCGTGCCCTCACCTCCGCCGTGGACCAAGAGGGCAGCGCTGGTTCTATTGCCGAAGGCGTTGAGCTGACCCTCAAAGAAATACTAAAGATTTTGGAGAAGAACGGTGTCGCTATTATTGCTGCCGAGGGCGAGACTTTCGACCCCACTTATCATCAGGCCGTCATGCAGCAGGAGGCGTCGGACCAGCCACCCAACACCGTTGTTCAGGAATTACAGAAGGGTTACTTGCTGCATAACAGGCTCTTGCGGCCCTCGATGGTGGCCGTCTCCAAGGCAGGTGCCGCTGTCTCGGATACAAACGAATGAGATCCCAAAATACTAAAATATTATATATATATCGATTTTAAGGAGGTAAGACAAAATGGGAAAAATCATCGGCATCGATCTCGGTACGACCAACTCCTGTGTGGCCATCATGGACGGGGGGGAAGCGAAGGTCATCACCAACCCTGAGGGCGGTCGCACCACTCCCTCCATCGTCGCTATGAGTGAAGGTGGCGAACGGCTGGTGGGTATGGTTGCCAAGCGGCAGGCCATCACCAACCCTGAAAACACCGTCTTCGGCGTTAAACGCCTCATCGGGCGTAAGTTCGATAGCCCCCAGGTTCAGGGCGATATCGGTATTTTACCGTATAAGATTCAGCGCGCCGATAACGGCGACGTGCGCATCGACCTGCGCGGCAAACTGCACAGTCCTGCCGAGGTATCCTCATTCATTCTGGCCAACATAAAAAAAACCGCTGAAGAATACCTGGGGGAGCCCATCACCGACGCGGTGGTGACCGTTCCAGCCTATTTCAACGACAGTCAGCGCCAGGCCACCAAGGACGCCGGTAAAATTGCCGGCCTCAATGTGTTACGCATCATCAATGAACCCACAGCCGCCTCCTTGGCCTATGGCTTGGACAAAAAGAGCGAAGAGAAGATCGCCGTCTTCGATCTGGGCGGGGGGACCTTCGACGTTTCTGTTTTAGAGATTGGTGAAGGTGTCTTCGAGGTAAAGTCCACCAATGGAGACACCCACCTGGGTGGCGAGGATTTCGACCTGCGTATCATCGACTACCTGGCGGACGAGTTCAAGCGGGAGCAGGGCATCGACATTCGTAGCGACAAGATGGCACTCCAACGCCTCAAGGAAGCCGCGGAGAAGGCCAAGATGGAACTTTCCTCCGCCATGGAGACCGACGTCAATCTGCCATTCATCACCGCAGACGCCAGCGGCCCAAAACATCTCAACATCAAGATTTCACGGGCCAAACTGGAGGCCCTGGTGGCCGACCTGCTGGATAAACTGGAGCGGCCCTGTGTGACCGCCCTGCGCGATGCCGGCCTGAGCAATGGTGAGATCGACGAGGTTATTCTAGTGGGTGGCATGACGCGCATGCCCGCCGTGCAGGCGCGGGTCAAGAAGATCTTCGGCAAGGAGCCCAACAAGGGCGTCAACCCCGACGAAGTGGTGGCCGTTGGCGCCGCCATCCAGGGCGGGGTTCTCAAAGGGGATGTCAAGGACGTCCTGCTGCTGGATGTGACCCCACTTTCCCTGGGCATCGAGACCCTCGGTGGGGTGATGACGCGCCTCATCGAAAAGAACACCACCATCCCAACCCGTAAAAGCCAGGTCTTCTCCACCGCCGCAGACAATCAGCCGGCGGTCTCCATCCATGTGCTCCAGGGAGAGCGCGAGATGGCGACCGACAATAAGACCCTCGGCCGTTTCGAACTGGTGGGCATCCCTCCGGCACCCCGGGGGATTCCCCAGATTGAGGTGACTTTCGATATCGATGCCAACGGCATCGTCAACGTAGGCGCCAAGGATCAAGCCACCGGTAAGGAGCAGTCGATCCAGATCACCGCCTCCAGCGGTTTGAGCAAGGAGGAGATCGAAAAGGCGGTCAACGAGGCCGAGATGCACGCCGAAGACGACAAGGCCAAGAAAGAGCTCATCGAAGCCCGAAACCATGCTGATGCGCTGATCTATAACACCGAGAAATCCCTCAAGGATCTGGGGGACAAGGTCGACGCCGAGACGCGCACCAAAGTGGAGTCTGCTATCGAGCCCCTCCGCAAAGCCATGGAGGGGGAAGACACCGCGGAGATCAAACGCCTCAGCGATGAGCTGACACAGGCCTCTCACAAGGTCGCCGAAGCCATGTATCAGCAGGCCTCCGCCGCGGGTGGTGCTGAAGGTCAACCGGGCCCCGATGGTGCCGGTGATCCAGGTGCGGGTGCAAATGCCGCCGGCGCAGCAGATGACGATGTGGTCGACGCGGACTTTGAAGAGGTCAAAGACGAAGATAAAAAATAATCGCCCCACTCCCGATTGATCCAAAAGCCCGCAGCGGACAGCCGCTGCGGGCTTTTGATATGGGATATCTGGATCTGAATTGGAAGTGTTGTGCTATGCCATTGTCGGAATGGAAGTTCACATTGACATAAGCTTCTGGATTTCATACTGTTTCGGCCATGATCCCCCACCCCGCCATCCTGATCATCGACGACGATGACCTCATCGTCGCTTCTCTAATGGACCACCTTTCCGGTAAGGGCTATCAGGTATTTAGGGCCAGCACCGGGAAGGAAGGGCTGGTCCTCTTTGAGCAGCAGCGACCGGGTATTGTTCTGCTGGATCAGGAGTTGCCCGACGGAAACGGCCTCAATATATGCCGGCGTCTGCTGGAGATCGATCCCACCGTGAAGACCATTTTCATCACGGCCTACGCAACGGTACGGACGGCGGTGGACGCCATGCAGGCCGGGGCTTTCAACTATCTGACCAAGCCGTTCTCCATCGAAGAGTTGATGATCTCCTTGCAAATGGCGGTGCGCAACTCCCGCCTGGAGGGCCAACTCAAGGTGCATGCCTACCAGCAAGCCCGCAGCCAGCGGCACCAGCGCCTGGTTGGGTCGTCGCACGTCATGCGCGACCTGCGCGAACAGATCGCTCTTTTTGCCGCTTCGGATGCCGCTGTTTTAATAACCGGAGAGACCGGTGTGGGTAAAAACGTGGTGGCCAGGGCGATTCACGATCTACACAGCGAGCGCGACCCCTTTCTCTCGATAAACTGCGCCACCATCCCCGAGAACCTTATGGAAGCCGAATATTTTGGCCATGAAAAAGGGGTTTTTACCGGAGCCGATGCCCGCCGGGAGGGGATCTTTGAACTGGCCGACGGGGGCACCCTGCTCCTGGATGAGATCGGCGAGATACCTTTCCACCTGCAAGCCAAACTGCTCACCACCATCGAGGAGCGCACCGTGCGGCGAGTGGGGGGGCGGCGAACGATTCCGGTGGACGTACGCATCATCGCCACGACCAACTGTCCCTTGGATTCCGCCATTCGAGAGAAGCGGTTTCGTGAAGACCTCTATTACCGCCTCGCCGTGGTGACCCTGCACATCCCGCCCCTGCGCCGGCGCCCGGAAGATATCCCCGAGCTGGCCGTCGCCTTCATCCAGCGGTTTAGCAACACACCGCTGACCATTCCCCCAGCCCATCTGGAGCGGATGCGGGCCTACCCGTGGCACGGCAATATCCGCGAGCTGCGCAATGTGATCGAACGGGCCGTGTTGCTGCGTCGCGGAGACAAAATTTATCCCGCCGATCTTCTTTTCGATGCGCGTTCAGGCCAAAGGCTTACACCAAACCCTGAACCACCGTCGCCTCAATTAACCAAAACCCATGGCTTCGATCAATCTCTGGATGCCGTCATCGATGCTCACATCCACAAGGTGATGGGGCGGGTAGGGGGCAACAAAACCCGAGCCGCCCAGCGTTTAGGGATCTCCCTGTCCACTCTCAAGCGGCGGCTCAAGCGGTTGGACGCCGCCGGGTTAGAATGAGCCATACTAGGTCAAAATGACCCACCAATATGAGCTGGTTGGGTGTGTACCCCACTTTTATTACAACCAAAAATTAAACCTATGGCCGCTGTGACCGATAGAAAGATGTAGGTCCAGGTCGATCTGTGATGACGGCACGCTAATTGCTGAATCTTGTGGCGTCCAGTATTCGCTGGAATTGTTGTATGATGCTTGCGGAACCGTTGCGGTTCTGGTTGAGGAGCGCCCAAGAGATGAAGCCCGATCAGCTATCAGACGGTCCCCAAGCGCCCATTGGGCAGATGCTTTCCGTTTACCGTCATCACCTGGGAAATTCGGTCAGTGCACTGCAGATCACCTTGCAGGTATTGATGGAGAACCTAGCTCACTGGGATGATATCAAGATTCGCACCTACCTGGCGCGTCTGGATATCATCGCCAAAGAGCAGGGCCATCTTTTGGGTGCACTTAAGGCCTATGACCTTGAAAGCGGTACCCCCGAGCCCATACCGGCAGACCAGATCTGGGGGCAGCTGACCACCATGGCCCGTGAGGCCACAGAGGGTCAAGCGCTCGCCCTCTCTCTGGGGACCCCTCCCCCGAAGGTTTGGGTGTGGGCGAATCTGCTAGCCCTGGAGTCGATTTGGCGTCATTTGATCGGAAACGCCTGTGAGGCCATGGTAGGGAAAATCGACCCTGTTTTGGCTATCGAAACTGTAAACGATGGGGCGTCGATCGTCTTTACTTTCGTTGATAATGGCATGGGGTTGAACCGGGAGTATCTTACCAAGGCACCGTTGCCCCTGTTTACAACGAGAAAAGGTAAAAACGGTATGGGGTTAGCTGTGGTCACCAAGCTGGTCAGGGAGTTGACAGGGCAATTTGAAATGGATAGTGTTGCCGACCAAGGAACCCAGGTTCGGGTTCGGCTGCGCATTGTATCGGGCCACTCATCCGGGGAATCACATTAAACGGGAGGCAGACAAGTGTCATACACGTTGGAAAGCAAGCAGTTAGAGGCAATCGAAGATTTGCTTCAGCACGACCTGATCGACATGGGGGTCACCTGCGTTATTCTCATCGACATGGCGGGCAACATCATCGCCAATCTCGATAGTGGGGATCGTAAACACGACATCTATTCGTTGGCCGCTTTAGCCGCCGGAAATTTCGGTGCGGTCAGCGCCATGGCCAAGATTATTGGTGAGGAGGAGTTCTCCCTGCTGTTTCACAAGGGTAAAAAAGAGAATATCCACTTCAGTCGTGTGGCTGAAGATTTTCTCATGGTATCGATTTTTGGCAATGATGTTTCTCTCGGATTTTTGAGGTTGAAGGTGGCTGAGACGATCAAGGCGATCAGAAACATTCTTGAGGAGATCGGTGGCCAGTAGTGATCAATGACGGAACCCCCATAGGCCAGCTGAAAATTTAAGTGCACGTTAATTAGGCGCACGCTACTTAGTCGAGCAAAAATAGAAGAGGACGACGATGGCCTTTATCAACCCGAAAACCAAAGAAGTTCAGATCAAGATCGTCTACTATGGTCCAGGCCGCGGTGGCAAGACGACCAACCTCGAATACATTTATAGCAAATTCAATCACCGCATCAAGTCCGAGATGGTATCCTTGAAAACCCATGGAGATCGGACACTCTTCTTTGATTTTCTGCCTTTTGATATCGGTAAAGTCATGGGCCATACGCTCAAAGTTCAGCTCTATACGGTTCCCGGGCAGGTGAAGTACAATGCCACCCGCCGCGTGGTGCTGCGGGGGGTGGACGGCATTGTGTTCGTAGCGGATGCCATGAAAGTGGTGCGCGAAAAGAACTTATTATCACTGAAAAACTTGCATGAGAATTTGAAGGACTATAATCGCAGTATTTTCCGAGTACCCTTGGTTCTCCAGTACAACAAGATGGATTTGGCCGAGCAGGGGATTCCCCTTCTATCATATGAGCGATTAGAGAAAGACCTGAACACCCAGCTCAAGGTCCCCTCTTTCCCCGCCAGTGCGCTTAAGGGGACCAACGTCGCCCAGACGTTGAAGAAAATTATATCCATGACCCTGCCATCCCTGCAGAGAAATCTTAACAAAGAGGTGGTCAACTGATGGAAAAGAACGAAAACACCTTTACCGAGAAGGTTGAAAGCATTCTTGACGAGCTTTTTGCTGACGATGAGGAAACGGCGGAGACAGTGGAGGAAAGCTCCCATGTCGGTTATTACCCGTTACGCTTTCTAAAGGCTACGGTGTTGTCCATCGACTGGGAGATCACCGATGAGATTATGGGGCGTTTCATCGATCAGATAGAACGGCTCAAGGAGGCCCACCAAGAGGATAAAACCATACTTCCCCTCTTACAGATGTTGGGGTCCACCGGGCAGCACGTCCGAATTTTCAAAGAAAATTCCCATCCCACCGCTTTAAAGGTGCTCAAATCGCTCTATCTCACACTTGAAAAAGTGATGACCGAGGACAAGCCCAGCGAAGTCGAAAAGAGCCGCCTGCTTTTTCGCGAGATCCGGAAATTCAAGGCCCTTAAGGCCCAGATCGTGGAGGGCAACCTCGCCCTGGCCAATCGCATCAAGCCAACTGGCCCTCAAGAGGTACGGTCCTCCGGTCAGACCGCTACGGGAGGATCCGCTGGCGACAGCGCAACTTCGCTGAGCGGTGATGGCCAGGCGGTGGTGGCAGCCATTGCAGATCTGAAACGCTTTGTCGAGACCGAGATTCGACAGCTTCGCGATGAGATTCAAGCCTTGCGCCCGCCTGCTTGAGCGTATCCCCGTTTCGCAAATCGCATGCTTGCGATGGCACAAGTGAGCCTGGCTTCCAAGACTCACGCGCACACGTTGAGAGATGAGGAAAATCGATGAATATGCCCAATGGTGAAATAGCAGCCATGGTATTTCGACGTTTGCAACGCGATGATATGGGTGAATTCGCCATGGACAGCCGCATGTTGACGATTCTGATGGAACTGGATGGCGAACGTAGCCTGTCACAGATCGCCCAGGTCAGTGCCATGGCCCCCCAGGAGCTGCAGGCAATCGTTACACGCCTGCTGGACCTCAAACTGATAGCGCCGGTAGAAGCAACCACTGCCAGCCTCGATACCGATTTCATCGCTTTTCTAAGTGCTCAGATGTCACAGGCGGTGGGCCCCATTGCCGAAATCCTGCTGGAAGATGCAGTTTATGACCTGGGCCACGATCTCAACCAGTTTCCAGCCCCTAAGGTGGCGGAGCTGGTCGACTATCTGGCGCGCGAAATTCGACGTCCAGATAAGGCCATTGCCTTCAAGCAGAATGTTCTGAGCAAGATTCGCGAAAAAGGATATTAATCCAAGGGTGTTGAAAATTGCTTGTTTCTCATCTAAGACACGGCAATGAAAAGCGGTACTGAGACCCCGAAGTGTAAACACAGTTGCCGCCACTAAGCAACGCGCACCATTCTATTCGCCTTTTCAGCGGTCTCAAGGCCATTTTGCCGGGAGCATACATATGATCGTCATTTGTGAAGAGTGCGGGAAAAAATACACGGTTGATCTGAATAAAATTCAGGGAACCCGGGCCAATTTCAAGTGCTCCAACTGCGACCATTTGATTGTCGTAAAAAAACCCAGTGCTCCTACCGTGTCCAAGCCACCTGTGAAAAAACCCGAAGTCCAGTTCACGCCGCCAAAACCCCTTGCTGGCACTTCGATGGGGACGGTCATTCAGCCCGATACTAAGGCCGACGCTGCTGCGCCTGTGCACAAAAGGACCGCTTCGAGCGGTAAGAGGGGTTTCGGGCTGGTGGCCAAGACCGTCTGTATCATGTTGGTAGTCGGCATCATTCCACTGGCGATTTTTGGGTGGATCACCGCCTCCCAGACCGATAAGCGCATGCGCGACGATACCAAAGCCCTCATCGCTGAGGTGACCCGTGGGTTGTCCATGCATGTGGACGAGTGGATCGATAAAAACGCACGGGTACTTATCGCGGCTTCAAAGATGATGCCGATTCAGGGAATGGATAGCCAGGAACAGACAGGCGTGTTGCAGTCCATTCAACAGGCCTACCCCTGGATGTACCTGGTGTTTACTACGGATGCCAGCGGAGCGAACATCGCCCGCAACGATGGTCAGGCCCTGCGCGATTATTCCGACCGCCAATATATCAAGGATGTCATGGGTGGCAAGGAACTGGCCTGGCAGGTGCTTATCGGTAAGACTTCAAAAAAACCGGCCCTAGTCCTGGCAGTGCCTATTAAAACTGGCGGGAAAACTGTAGGCATTCTGGCCACTGCCATGCGTCTCGACGATATCTCCAAGCGCATCGCCACTTGGAAGCGAGGAGACACCGGTTTTGCCTTCTTGGTGGATGAAAAGGGCAAGGTAGTGGCTCACCAGGTGGCCGAATATGTGCAGGAACAAAAGCAGCTCAAACAACACCCCCTGATTCAGAGTTATACTAGTGGTCGCAGTGGTTTTCATCACTTCAAGGATGAGCAGGGTAGGGCTCAGATCGGCCATGTGCGTGGTACTCGTTACGGGTGGGCGCTGGCCATTCAGCAGAGTGACGCTGAAGCTTTTGCCGATCTGTATGCCTCCAAACGCTTTGCGTACACCTTATTGATTTGTACCGTATTAGTCGTAGTCCTGGTCGCTTGGATCGCCGGCAAGACCCTGGTGCAACCCATCAAAAGCCTAACGGACGCGGCTGATCGGATCAGCGTCGGTGACCTTGACGTGGAAATTGAGATCAACTCCCGCGATGAGATCGCCGCATTGGGGGAGGCCATCGCGCGTATGCAGGACAGTATTCGACTCTCCTTAGAGCGCCTGCGCCGTAGACGTTAGGTGCTTAAGAGTCCGACTTAGATGCCACTCTTATTGCGGGCTATTTATTCTGCGGTCTTCGGGCCGCTCTTGCTTCAGACTATTCTTTGAGGATCATTGAGTGCTATGGATATCGTTCCCAGAGGTGAGCCCGTCGTCACCGGATTAAACAGCTATTACCTCAAAATAAAACAACTATTGGAACATTATCAGGGTGAGATCGGCTCAGGGGGCGTTTTTTTTACCGCCTCCTCAGGCAAGGGCGTTGTCTTCTTCGATCAAGACGAAATCCTCAGCGGTTATTTTCAGAATCGTAGCGAAGAGCTTTCCGGTCCAGCGGCTATTGACTATCTCCTTGACCTTCCCGGACACGTGAACTTCAGTGTCAGTGTCTACGCAATCGATCCTGAAGATGTCTATTTCTGGACCAGCATCTCATCAGCCACCATCGTTTATGACAACTTGAGCTCTGAATTCACCGACATCAGAGCCCTGCTTCGCAAGCTCGCGGATGAACGCCTTACGGGTTACATCGATGTGGCCATAAATAACGGCGATGACAGGGGCATGCTCTTTTTTCAGAACGGGAAAATCGCCGGGGACTCCTATTCCTGGACTACCGAACCAGACGATGAGGCCCGCCATCTGCTTATGGATAAGACCAAGTCCGAAGGAGGTGTTTTCAGGGTCTTTCGCATCGACCCCTCCCAGGTGGCGACCACTGTGGCTGCCCCTTCGTCGGCACCCCCCGAGCCACAGCCGCCCAAGCAAGCACCGCCTAAAGAGGACGTTTTACCGCTTCTGGCAACCCTCCTCTATGTACTCGAGCGCATTGTGGACGCCAATAAAAGGATCAAGGTACCCTTCACCACCTTGCTCAAAAAAAAGTTTATCGATAAAGCGGATCGGTACTCCTTCCTCGATCCCTTTGCCGCCGAATTCGAGTATAAAGACCGGCGCGTCCTCTACCAAGGAGACGAGGCCCCGAAGGTGTTGATCGAAGCGGTGACTACATCGGTGAGCGAGATGGCCCACGAGCTTGGGCTGCACCCCCCATTACTCAAGATGTTGGCGCCCTGGTTCGAGAAATTTGCTGACCAGATCGAGAGATATCAAATTCACATCTAATTTCTGGGCAGGACGCCTTGAACGATTGTTTCGATAATATTCCCGTTGGGCTGTATCGATCCACCCTGGAAGGCCGCCTGGTGTATTGCAACCAAAGCTTTGCAGAACTTTTTGGGTTCGATAGCAGCAAAGCGCTGAAAGATTATACAGTCGTCGACCTCTACCAGCACAAACGCGACCGCGGCACTATGGTACAGGCCCTTTTAAAGCAAGGCCAGATTACGGACCTGCCGATCTTATTCAAGAAGCGCGACGGAGGTTCAATGTGGTGTTGTGTCTCGGCCAAAGTGGTGTTTGACGATGACGGGATGGCGATGCTGCTGGATGGGCTGGTTCGCCCCACACCGGGGCATTGGCCGGCATCCACCGGTATTCTGGGTCCTGAGTCGAGCGCAGCGGAAACCGCCGCCGATGCTTTGATCATCGCTAGTCTGGACCTGAAAGGCCGCATCATCGATATCAACGGGTCTGGGTTAGCCCTGCTCAATGCTCCTGGTGAGGATATCTACGGCCGTCAGCTGGTGACACTCATCGATCCCGCCTACAAAGATTTGTATATGCTTTTTTTGTCGGATCTGTTTCGCTTGGGTCAGCAGGAGACCCTTCTGCGCATCAAAGACGCCCATGGCCGGCAGCGCCAACTGGAATTGCAGGCCAGTCTGGTGATGCATGAGGGCGTTCCCCATCATATCAAAGCCGTTGCCAGGGATGTCACCGATCAGGTACAGCTACGGCGCCGCAGTCTGCATCGTCAGAAATTGCAGGGGGTGTTGGAGATGGCTGGTGGGGTTGCCCATCGCATGAGTCAACCCTTGACCATCATCACCAACATCGTCGAAGAGATGGCGCAGGAGGGACCCGAAAACTATCATGATCCCGGTAAAATACGGCTGAAGCGATTGTCCAGCCAGGTTCGAGAGTTGAATACCTTGATTCGTAAGGTGAAACGCATCAACAATTATGCCACCACGGAATACGTGGACGGGCAGCTGATTATCGACCTGGAACGGTCGTCAAGAGGTGACTAGTGAAACCGGCGCGCATATGCCTTAAGGGGAGAACCAAATGAGGCGCATCGTTTTAATTGTAGACGATAATCAGGAGATGCTGTTTACCCTGAAAGACGGCCTCGAAAAGTATGCCGACGAATTTTCGGTGATGATCTCCGGAGACGGCGTTGATGCAGTCCAGAAAATGAAGCAGCATTTAATTTCCGTCATTGTTACCGATTTGAAAATGCCGCGTATGGACGGTATCTCGCTGCTCAGCGCCATCACTAGTGACTATCCCGGTACACCGGTGATCGTCATGACGGGCTATATTACCAAGGATGTTCAGCAAAAAGCCCTCCAGTCCGGTGCAGCGGATTATATCGAAAAACCTTTTCTGGTGGAGGACCTGGCCGCCAAAGTGCTTGCCGTGATCAACGGCGAGGCCGATGGCGGGAAACTGCAGAAGGTTACCCCGAGCATCTTTTTACAATTGGCCTCCGCAGAGGAGAAAACCTGCACGATTCGCCTCTCCTGCTGTGAGACCGGTCGCAGTGGGATGCTTTTCTTTCGCCGCGGGGAACTAGTTCAGGCACGCTGTGCGGGTGCCTTCGGAGAGTCGGCGGCATACGAGATTTTCAGCTGGGATGCAGTCGATCTGGCCATCCAGAACCGGTGCGATGTGCAGACCAATGTTATCAACAAGGATGTCCAGGCCATCTACCTGGAAGCCATGCATCGCAAGGATGAAAGCGAGGCATTGCCAACGCAAACCGTTGAACCGCAAATCGTTGCGGCACCACCTACAGCGGAGGTCGGTGATACCAGCGTCGTGGGAATCCGCCAACGGATCGAATCCCAATTGGGCCCGCGTTCCGGGTTGGAGGACATTTATCAGGACGACGCCTGGGCGGAGGCACTATCTCAGATGGCGCGTCTTGGCGATGCGTTAGGCGCCGGTCCACTAAAGTTGGTCTATGTCAATCGCGCCGAACCCAGTGATTATATCCTGCTTCCCGACAATCCCATTCGGGTGGTCTCGATCCACCCCAAATCCCCCCGTGATCGCTTAATGGGGGCCCTGCTGATGTGAACATCGTTTGTGCCAAAGGCCGATTGTAATTGATTTCCGGCCCAGATGCTGGATGGCGAAATTGAACTGATTGGGAGATGTGGGTCGATGAGAAAAAATTTCAAAGACTTGCTGGGAACCGAGGGTGTCCTCGGGCTCATCTTGTTTTCCCTCGAGGGTGAGGTGTTGTATAAAAGCGACCCGGCCACCATCCCCCGCGGGGGGGCAGTGGACAAAGTTGCCCTGGAACTAGTGCGTTCACTAACGGTTGCCGTCCAAGAGGCCGACATGGTTTTTAGTCAACAGCGTGTCTACTTACGCCAGACACCTGCAGGCCCCCTCCTGGTTTTTTTGTCCTCGCTAGCGTCTATTGCCATGGTGCGCTTGCATTGTGACACCTTGATCCCCTCCCTCAAGCTCTCTGGACGCCCTGGTGGCCTGAAGCGATTTTTCGGCAAATGGCGTTAGGCGGGAGAGGCTGTGACGCCACGGCGATGCGAGTCCGGCTTTACCCTCGAAGGCCGGCTCACTGCCCTTTATAGTTATGTGTTACCTGCCGGTGGACCGCCTGTCGGTGGAAAGCCCATTTTCCTGAGTGGAGAGGATGCGAATGCGATATCGAATCGTCTACTTGATGGCTCTGGCTGTATTGACCCTATGTGCCTTTCTGGCCTGCGACTCCAAAAGTAAAAACGCTGCGCAAACCGAGAAGGTCGACTCTAAGACTTTAGAAGCCCAATTGAACCAGGTGTTACCGGAAGAAGCGCGCAAGCGTGTCTTGGTGCTGCACAGCTACCATCCAGATTATGCCTGGGTTATAGATGTGAACAAGGGTATTGTGAAGGGACTTGAGGAGGAGCGTTTTGAGGTCGGAAATAACCTCAAGCTTGAGTATTTTTACATGGACACAAAGCGCAAGACCGATGAGAAGTGGAAGCTCGAGGTGGCGGCCAAGGCCAAGGCACATATCGCCGCCTATAAACCCGATGTGGTCATCGCAGTGGATGACAATGCACAGAAATATGTGGTCAGTGACCTGGCCACCAATGGGGGCCCTCCCTTTGTCTTTTTAGGCGTCAACGCTGACCCAATGACCTATGGTTACTTGCGCAGCATGAAGGCGCCCGGCGGGCAGGTGACCGGTTCCATAGAGCGCGCACGCTTCGAGCAGAGCTTCGCTCTCTTACAGAAACTCGTACCGGAGGCACAGAATCTGGCGATTTTGTGCGATGACGGCCCCACGGGTAAACCCGTGATAAAAAGGGTTCAGGAGCAAGCCGCTGCCTTGGGTATCAATATCGTAGATCTAAAACAGACGGGCAGTTTCAGCGAGTGGAAGGCCTTTGTCCAGAAGGTTCAAACCGAAGCCGATGCGCTATTGGTGATCGTTTACCACACCATTAAAAATGATGCCGGCCAGCCCGTACATGAGGACACGGTCCTCAACTGGACCGTCCATAACAGCAAGCTGCCCGATATTGGGTTCTGGGGCTGGGCCGTCGAGGGTGGGCTGCTGTGCTCTGAGGCGATCTCGGGATTCCAGCAGGGTCACTATGCGGCAACAGTTGCGTCTTATGTGCTCATGGGACAGTCTCCGGGCGAATTCCCAGTGGATAGACCCCAGCGTGGTGAGATCTGTGTCAACCTGGCACGAGCCAAGATGTTGGGCATTGAGATTCCCTATGAACTCGCCCGTACGGCAACGCTTTACCAAACCATTGGGGCAAACGTGAAATAGTGCAAACGCGCAATAATTCGGACGCGCAGTTTCAGGTTATTTTTGGTTTCGCTGCGTATGGTCATTGTACCAGCGTCGTGTTCGACGCCCAATCCACCTGAACGATGACCCCCTGTAGAAATAAGGAGATAATTGATGTCGACAAATGATTCATATCTGACCGCCGCCTGCGAGGCGTGTAACAAACGCTACGGTATTCTGACAGAAAATATTTCTGGCAGGGGAGCGCGTTTCGCCTGTAAAAATTGCGGCGCCATGGTGATCGTTCGCAAAGAAACACCCTTCGAAGCGGCGACCCCTGGGGGGGCTGAATTGCCCGATTGGGTCCACTCGGTTAGTCGAGAGCGCGACGATGTGGCATTTGCCGAAGGGGAGGCTCACGAAACAGCTAAAGCCGAACCGGTGTTGGCCCAAGATGATCTGGCGCCCGCCATAGCCCCCGATGCCACACAACCCTTGACGTCGAAGGATGCCCCTTCGGCATGGGGAGACATTCCCCCAACATCGGGGGACGATTTGTTCAGCAGCCCGCAGGCTGCACTCAATGAAGAACCCACCATCATCCGTGAAATCCAGTCCACACCGGTCCCCGACACGGATAGCCCTCGAACCACCTCTTCACGCCGTTTTGGCTTAACCGCCAAGTTCATGCTGTTTACCTTGACCCCCCTTGTGATCATCTCGGTCCTAAGCCTGCTTTACTCCATCGACAAGATGCTCACTTTCCAGAAGTCTACCATCGAAGAGAGCACCCATATCGTCAAGGGCATCAGCGAGGGGATGCTGCGACAGATAGCGAACACGGTGGCACGCCAGACGCGCCAATTTCTCTTCAGCCATCCCGACCTCAAGCGGGAAGATTTCAACCATGACATCTACTTTAAGAAGGTGGCCATCCAGCGTGTGGGGGTCACGGGCAACACCTCCTTGTATGAAATCGCCGGGGCGGATGGTATCTGGCGAGCCTGGGCCGACATCGATGCCAAGATTGTCGGCCGCAATTTAGAAGAGTTGAAGGAGCGCCTGGGCAAGCACTTCGATGCCTACTGGAAGCTGATCACTGGTGTTAAGGAGGGAAAGATCGTCAGTGGTTACTACGATTGGCCCGACGAGCAGGGGCGTTTCCGAGAGAAGTATATCGTTTGCGCTCCGGTTGAAGGCACGCCCTATGCAGTTTCCGCCTCCATCTATGTGGACGAGATTACCGTACCGCTGATGAAAATCGAGGAGCGCGGCAACCTCCTGGCCACGGAGATGCGTAATAGCAATGCCGCCATCATGGGCGGCGGTCTCCTGCTGCTGGCCCTGATTCTCTTCTTCTATGGGCGCGGCCTGACACGAAAGATCCACACGCTCTCTAACTGGGCCGACCGGATCAGCCTGGGAGAGCTCGATTTGGAGACCTCACCACTGACCTCCAATGACGAACTGGGGGAACTCAGCGAGTCGATCGCTCGCATGCAGGACAGTATTCGCCTCTCGGTAGAACGCCTGCGCCGTAGACGGCGGTAGACAGAGTTTTTCGCGCAATAGTTTTAAACCCGCTCCCTGGCGATCCAGGAGCGGGTTATTTTCACCCTGAATCTTTCACGAGCCGGAGGGGGAACGAGAAAGGTTAAATTTGAAAGCTTTCCGCCTTACCACTGTACTGCTTGCGCAGCTTGGGTTTTTCGATCTTGCCAGTGGGGTTGCGTGGCACGTCTCCAAGGATGAATTTTCGCGGCCGTTTATAGCGCGGCAGGGCCTCACAATGGGCCGCGAGTTCCTCTTTGGTAAGGGTTTGGTTGGCCTTGGATTTTACGATCGCCGTGGCAATTTCCCCTAAGCGCAAGCTAGGCAGTCCGATGACGGCAACGTCCTGTACCTTTGGATGGGACTGGAGGAACTCCTCGATTTCTACCGGATAGATATTCTCTCCGCCAGTTATGATCACATCCTTCTTGCGGTCCACCAGCCAGATGAAGCCCTCCTCATCCTCCCTGGCGATATCGCCCGTCATGAGCCAGCCGTTTACCAGGGTCTTAGCGGTCTCCTCCGGATTGCGATAGTAGCCCCGCATAACGCCGGGTCCTTTGACGGCCAATTCGCCCGGTTGTCCAGATGCGACCAGCGCTTGTTGATCGTCAATAATTTTATACTCCCAGTCAAACCCCGGGCGTCCGATGGCGCCAACCTTGTGGCTGTTATCAATCCCTAAATGGACACAGCCTGGCCCAGTGGTTTCGGTGAGGCCATAGTTGGTGTCGTACTGGTGATCGGGGAAGGTCTTGCGCCACTCGCGCACCAGACTCGGGGGCACGGGTTGGGCGCCGATGTGCATCAACCGCCACTGATCCAGGTGATAGTCATTCAGGCGCAAGTCGCCGCTCTCTATGGCGAAAAGAATGTCCAAAGCCCATGGCACCAGAAGCCAGACAACGGTGACAGACTCTTCCGAGACCGCTTCGAGGATCCAGCGCGGTTCGATCCCCTTGAGGATAACGGCCTTGGCGCCCACAATGAAATTGCCGAACCAGTGCATTTTGGCGCCGGTATGGTAGAGGGGCGGGATGAGAAGAAAATTATCCTCCCGGGTCTGGTGATGGTGGCGGTTTTCGATATAGCAGGCCGATTCGAGGTTGCGGTGGTTGATGAGAACGGCCTTGGGCATGCCGGTGGTGCCCGAGGTGAAATATAGGGCCGCGTCGTCGTCAAGTTTGAGGGGCACCAAGGGGTCATCTGGCCTTTCGGCGGAGATTAGATCTGCGTAGGCGAGGGCATAGGCCGGGCGCTTTTTTTCGAGACCCACGAAGATGTAATCTCCGATGGCGGTCCCGAGGTCGGGACGGATGGTATCGATGCGTTCGATGAACTCTTCCCCGAAGATGACGCATTTGGCCCCGGATGTTTTGATGCAGTTGCCGATGGTCTTGGCGACGAAACGGAAGTTCAGGGGCACGGCCCAGGCACCGCTGCGCAAAATGCCGAAGTAGATGGGCAGCCACTCCAGGCAGTTCATCATCAGATGGATCACGCGATCGCCCTTGCGGATGCCCCGCTTGGTTAGGGCTTGGGCAACCTGATTGGCCTGATCGTCAAAGGCCTTCCAAGTGAGGGTCGTGCGACGATTCTTTTGGGGATCACGTTCGACCAGGGCGATGTCGTCTCGGTACATGCGCGCATTACGGGCCAGAATTTCAGTGATCAGCATAGCGCTTGTCCTTTGGGATGCAGCCGTTCTAAGGGGTCGGTGGGCACGGGGCAGTCGTCAGAAAGCTATAGCATATCAATGGGCGTTTAATTATAGGCACTCCATCTGCTGATGGCATAACAGACAAGCCTGCAGGCGGTCAAATAAAGCGCTTGCTTGTGACGCTATTGGGGCTTGAATCTGCACCTTTTTTTTTCTAAGATGCAATGCGATTATTAAACTGCAATTTCGTGTAAAATTGAAATAATAGCCAAGACTGTTTCCACAGTCTTGGGTTTATTTTCCAGATGGGGAAGGGAAGCTTCAGATGAAAGTCCTTATTAGCGATGCTCTCGGAGATGCCGGGATCGAGATGTTCAAAGCGGCGGAAGGCATCGAAGTGGATGTGAATACGGGTCTCGAACCCGATGCCCTGCGCGCCATCATCGGCGACTACGATGCCTTGGTGATCCGCAGCGCCACCAAGGTCAGCGCCGATCTTTTGAGTTCGGCCGAGCGACTCAAGGTCGTGGGACGCGCCGGAATCGGCCTGGACAATGTGGATATCCCGGCGGCTACCCGCAAAGGGGTCGTGGTGATGAATACCCCCACGGGCAACGTGGTGACCACAGCCGAGCACGCCATCGCCATGCTTCTGGCGCTCTCGCGCAACATCCCCCAGGGCACCGGATCCCTTAAGGCCGGCCAATGGAACAAGAAGAAACTTCAGGGCCGTGAGGTCTACAACAAAGTGCTGGGAGTGATCGGTTTCGGGAAAATCGGCGCCATAGTGGCTGATCGTGCTCGCGGCCTGAAAATGCAGGTCAAGATCCACGATCCTTTCATCAACCCGGAAAAGATCGAAAAAGCCGGTTTCGAGAGTGTCAGTCTTGAAGCGTTATACGCTCAGTCGGATTATGTCACGGTGCATGTGCCCAAACTCAAGGATACCATTGGACTGATCGACGCAGCCGCTTTCGAGCAGATGAAAAACGGCGTCATGCTGATCAATTGTGCCCGCGGGGGTATCGTTGATGAACCCGCCCTGCTCCAGGCCCTTGAGGCCGGCAAGGTGGCCGGTGCCGCTCTGGACGTCTTCACCACCGAACCACCGGGTGCCTCTCCCCTGGTGGGCCTGCCCCAAGTGATCTGTACGCCCCACCTGGGTGCTTCCACCAAAGAGGCCCAGACCAACGTAGCGGTAGCGGTGGCCGAGCAGATCATCGCTTACCTCCAGAGCGGAACCATCGTCAACGCCGTTAACGCCCCATCGGTATCGGCTGAACGTCTTAAGAAGGTAGGCCCTTACCTGACTTTGGCCGATGACCTGGGCGTGCTGCAGGCCCAGCTGTGCAAGGGCAACGTCACGGCGGTGGAGATTGCCTACCTGGGCGATTTCAATGGTATGGACCTGAAACCCATCAGCACCGCTGTGGTTAAGGGGCTGCTCTCCGCCATGGTGGAAGAGGGCGGGGTCAACATGGTCAACGCACGCAGCCTGGCCGAAGAGCGTGGCATCACTGTTACCGAGACCACCGGAGCGGCGGCCGAGGACTACCTAAACCTGCTCACCGTGCGGGTGATCACCACGGCCGGAACCAGCCTGACATCGGGCACCCTCTTTGGTAAAAAAGATCCACGCATTGTGCGCATCGACAAATTTCGTCTGGAGATGGTACCCAAAGGGCACATGGCCTTGATCCACAACATCGATAAACCGGGCTCTATCGGCCAGATCGGTGTTACCCTTGGGCGCCACAAGATCAATATCGGGCGCATGCAGGTGGGGCAGGAGGAGGGTGGGGATCGCAATATCATTTTCCTGACCACGGACACCCCCATCCCGTCGGCCGTGGCCGATGAACTCAGGGCTTTATCCTTGGTCAAGACGGTGACGCCCTTGGAATTTGTTTAATTGAATTTAGAAGCGTACCTTAGCCGCGCCGGATATGAAAGGGCTTGCCGCTCAGGAGATCCATTGGCGCAGGGGAGTTAGAGATGAGTGAGGAGAAGGATTTTGTGTTGAAAGAGGGCGCAGTACCGAAAACCGGTAAGGATGGTTCAGCAGAGGAGAAGCTGTTTCTGCCGGAGATCAATTTTGCCACTTTTGTGGTTTCGTTGAACTCCTCGGCCCTGATGGCCCTGGGGCTGGTGGATGACCCCATCAGTAAGCAGAAGACCAAGAATCTAGAACTGGCCAAGCAGACTATCGATATCCTCGGAATGCTCAAGGATAAGACCAAGGGCAATCTCACCTCGGATGAAGAGAACATGCTCAAGAGCGTGCTCTACGACCTGCGTATGCTGTATGTGAAAGAGACTGGATGAGTCAAGCCCAACCCGCTTCAACCGGCGCGTCTTGCCGCGTCCTGAGGGACCTCTTTATCCTTATTGCTCTCTTTGGGATTCTGCTGGCGGCGCCCTCAGCGACCGCGAGGTCAAAGCTGTTAAGCAGCGACAGTTTCACCAGCATCGCCACGGTGATATCGCCGGCGGTGGTCCATATCCGCACCGTACGGCGTTCCCCAGGCTTCCAAGACGATTGGGTGCCCGGGGATGAACCGGAGGCTGAACAAGATGAGATGCGGGAGTTTTTCGAGCATTTTTTCGGCCTTTCACCCGAGGGGGGGGCACCGGGGGGCGATTCCACCCGTCGCGGGACCGGGTCGGGTTTCATTATCCAGCCCGACGGCCTGGTGGTCACCAATCATCATGTGATCGCGGCCGCCGATGAAATCGAGGTGGTACTCAAGAACGGTCGAGTCTACCCAGCGGAGGTGGTGGGCCGCGATGCTTACACCGATCTGGCCCTACTCAGGGTTGCCCCGGAGAAACCTCTGCCGGCGTTACCTATGGGTGATTCCGATCAACTCGCCGTGGGCCAGTGGGTAGTGGCCATCGGCAGCCCTTTCGGCCTCGAGCAGAGCGTGACCGTCGGCATCGTCAGTGCCAAAGGCCGCGTCATCGGCTCTGGACCCTATGACGATTTCATCCAGACCGATGCGGCCATCAATCCGGGTAACAGTGGTGGGCCCCTGGTCGATCTTAGCGGAAGTCTCGTAGGGGTCAATACGGCCATCGTGGCGGAGGGGCATGGCATCGGCTTTGCCATACCGGTGAATCTGGCAAAGGGGGTTTTGGCCCAGTTGCGCACCGAGGGCCGGGTGACGCGCGGCTGGTTTGGCATTGCCATCCAGGACCTGACACCCGAATTAGAAGATTATTACGGTGTAGGGCACAAACAGGGCGTGCTAGTAACAGAGGTGTTTGACGACCACCCGGCCCATCTGGCCGGCCTCCGGCAGAACGACATTATCCTGGCCGTCGATGGCAAGTCCGTGCACTCGGCTCGCAGTCTCACCTATGCCGTGGCGGGTCTCAAGGTGGGACAAACCGTTGTGGTGACTGTCTGGCGGGAGGACGCCGCGCGAGATTTGGCCCTTGTTGTGGCTCGGCGGGAAACGGCGGCGCCAGAAGCGGCCGCCCGAGCGGGCGCTGAAGGAGATAAAACGTCGCCGGCCCAAAAGCCAACCCATGACAGTCTGGGTGTGCTGGTCACCGATCTGGGCGAGGCCATCGTACGGCGTTTCGATCTCGACAACCCTGCCGGCGTGGTCGTGGCTCGCATTGAGCCCGCTAGCCGGGCCGACCGTGCGGGCCTGCGGGTGGGGGATGTGATTTGCGAGCTCAACCATATGGCGGTGGCCAACACCGAGGGTTATACCCGCCTGCTTTCCAATCTAAGTCCCGATACGCCCATCGACCTGCTGATCAAACGTCTGCGGGCCGGGGTGATGATTATTCGCATCCAACCATGAGCGGTGCTTTTTCCAAGTTAAATACCGAAGGGCAGGGCGCTGGCGGTGGCCAGAGCCCCTTGACGCTCCATGCTCCAGCTAAGATCAATCTTTCCTTGCGTGTGTTGGCGAAGCGGCCGGACGGTTACCACGAGATCGAGAGTCTCTTTTGCCCCATCGGGTTGTATGATCGGCTGACCCTCTCCCCTTGCGAATCGATCCAGATCCGTTGCGACGCGGCCCATGTGCCAAGCGATAGTTCCAATCTGGCCCACCGCGCAGCAACGGTTTTTCTGGAGGCGCTTCAGAAAACCGAGCGCCGCAAAGCTCCCGGAGGGATTCACATCGACCTGCGCAAGCAGATACCCGTAGGGGCAGGTTTGGGGGGGGGCAGCAGCGATGCGGCCGCGGTGCTCAAGGGCCTCAACCAGATTGAAGGCCATCCGTTTAACAATGACCAATTGCGGGCCATGGCACTGCCTCTGGGGGCCGACGTGCCTTTTTTCATCGATGCCCGCGCTGCGGTTGCCACCGGCATCGGCGAGGCCCTCAGGCCTTTTCCGAACCTACCGAATTATTACGTCATAGTCATCTATCCAGGTCTTCATATCGCCACCGCCGAGGTCTATAAAAAACTCAATTTAAGATTGACAAAGGCACAAAATAAAATTAATTACTTCCATTTTACAGGTCCGCAATTTGATGTGTGCACACATCTGGTTAACGACTTGGAAACGGTTACCGAAAACGCTCATCCAGAAATCTTAGAGGCCAAATCGCTGCTGCGCCAGAAGGGCGCCCTGGGGACTCTCATGTCCGGCAGCGGGTCGAGCGTATTCGGATTGTTTGCCGTCGAGCAGGAGGCTCGGCGGGCATTGGCAGGGATGCCGATACGGGACGAGTGGCAGTTTTTCATGGCGCCACTGCTCGTGTAGGAATCCTGAGTATGATGCTTAAGCTGGGAGCTTAGGCCCTAAGCTGGGAGCTTTGGGTAGGGCCTAAGCAGAGTGCTCTGGGTTATAGTATCCGAAGTGATGACGACTTCGTGAATAGATCTTGGCGATCAGGCGCCTGAGTGAGATCTGTTCCCGAAGTCGTCATACCTTGTCCGCGCATACCGGCTTGTACCAGTTGGATATGCCGGATACGTTTTCCAGACACCCTTCCAAATGTGGGGGGCATTAGTAGCTTTGATTCGGTTTCTGGGGCGTCGTCAAGCGGCTAAGACACAGGGTTTTGGGTCCTGCATTCGGAGGTTCGAATCCTCCCGCCCCAGCCAATTTCTCAATCTACGCTTTCGGACGGATGTGGTAACTGAGATATGAGCGACTTTTTAATCTTTTCGGGTAATTCCAATCCCAAACTCGCCAAAAGTATCTGCAGCTATTTGAACATGCCCTTGGGAGGGGCCAAGACGAG
>JBNKKA010000006.1:0-54152 GCA_050291585.1 Desulfobacteraceae bacterium | reverse complement strand
CTCCGGTTTGGAATTGTCACCCGCCTTGAACTCGGGCGAGATTCACAATTTCTTGACGGACACTAGTTAAATCGGAAAAGAGTTGGTATCGAAACCCAATTACAATAGCGCCATGTTCCATCCAGGTTTCGATTTAGAAATGACGTACGCCGAACATCAAAAGCATAAGCTAGACATGGAGAAAATCTACCATTACAACGGCCTCAACCAGCTCGTATCCGTCATCGAAAACGGGGTGCGAGTTCCGGGGACAGCATACGTAACTATTGACGATCGTTTCTGCATCTGTTCATGAAAACAAATGGCACGCATGGCAAGAGCAGTGGCGCCGGGAATGCCACATCACATCACCCAACGGGGTAACCGCCGACAACAAACTTTCTTTAACGCCGAGGATAGTTTGGCTTATCTGGATCTGATGGCCACCTGGTGTATAGAGTACCAAGTGGAGATCTGGGCCTACTGTTTGATGCCCAACCATGTGCATCTGATTGCCGTTCCCACAACCAAAGATGGCCTTGCTCGTGCCATTGGTGAGGCCCATCGCCGCTATACACGACGGGTCAACTTTCGTGAAAGGTGGCGGAGTCATTTGTGGCAAGAACGCTTCTCATCCTTTTTAAATTAAGATCGAACCTACACAGGCCGTTGATATACTGGTGTTTACATACACATCAAGAAGATGTGCGTTGGAAGATAGATCGGTCATCATCAATAACCACCAGAGGCGTTCAGAAGCGCCAAACTTTAAATAGAATAAAACATTCTATTTAAAGTTTCCGTTGCGCATATTTTGATCTTATAAAACCAGAAAATGGGTTTTTTGATATAAATACAAATAGATGTGAGTTTCAACAATGTAGGCCGTTCCGACGTACCGATCCAAATAACACATGATATTTGCAAGCCCATCTCACATTCGTCAGGATTTTCCGATTGTGTATAGGGTCTTCCTCCAGTTCCGCTCATTGAGAACTTCCCCGGAGGAAGAGCCTATTATTTCACACCGTAACGGTAAAACCTTTTTGGATCCTACACTATAGGTGGTGGTAGTTCGCAACGATACTAAGACTCGGATGTTTGGGGAGAGGTTACCATACCGAGGCCTCCCTCGGCCTCTTTTGATGATATGGAGTCTGTCTGTTCGGCCACGACTGCTCCTACCGATTCCTGTTTTAATAGCTTGGTAACCGAGAACATCATTGCAATCATGACAAAAGCGAAAGGAAGCGCGGCAATAATTGAAGCCGTCTGTACGGCTTTTAATCCACCGGTAACCAAAAGTAATACCGAAATGGTACCGATAAAAAATCCCCAGGTCAGGCGTTGCCCGACTGTTGGATTGAGTTCACCATTACCAATGATCATGGCCACGAAGAACGCGGCCGAGTCGGCAGAAGTGACCAAAAACACGATCAAATTGAAAAAGACCACCCAGCTGATTAGCATACCCATCGGGTATGCAGTCAGCAGCGTGAAAATTCCCGATCCCACATCCGCCGAAATCGCCTTGTACATCTCAAGGGTACCATTAATTTCGGCATGCAGGGCCGTTCCACCAATTACATTAAACCAAACGATGGTAATCACCAGGGGCACCAGAACGGTACCGACTACATATTCACGGATCGTTCTTCCCCTGGAAATTCTGGCCACAAACCCACCAACGAACGGTCCCCAGGCGATCCACCAAGCCCAATAAAAAATTGTCCACCAGCCCAGCCACTTACCGTCACTGGCCGTTTTCATGGAATCGGCGAAAAAGGTCATAAACACCATGTTCTGGAAATAGCGTCCCGTTGAATCGACCATTAGATTCAGCTGGAAAAGGGTTGGGCCGGCCAAAAAAAAGAAAAGCAGCACGATAAAGGCCAGATACATGTTCGTCTGGCTCAAGTATTTGATGCCTCGGTCCAGACCAGATGCCGCGGATATGGTATAGGCGACAATCAATGCGAGCATGACGATCACCAGCCCAGTGGTTCCCAGTTCAATGCCGAAAAGATGGTTGAAACCAAAGCGAATTGACATCAGTCCCATGCCCAGTGATGTGGCAATGCCGGCGATGGTGGCAAAGGCAGCCAGGAAATCAACTGCTTTACCGATGGGGCCATTCACCTTCTCTCCCAGTACTCCATAAAGCGAATTGGCCACGGTCAACGGGCGTCCAAGCCGATAGGTCGTGTACCCAATGGCCAAACCGGCGACAGCATAGCAGACCCAGCCATGTATGCCCCAATGCAAAAGGCTGATCTGCATACTCACAGGCACAGCAGCAGCCGATCCGGCCTCAGCCAGGTATGGCGGACTTGCATGGTGGTACAACGGTTCGGCAATGGCCCACATGATAAAGCCGATACCGATTCCGCAGCTGAACAACATCGAGATCCATTCGAAAAAAGAGTATTCTGGCTTTCCACCATCTTTGCCAAGGGGAACCGACCCATATTTTCCGGCAGCCGCCCAAATCAGGAAGACGATAAAAGAACCAACAGTAAGAAGGAAAAACCAGGCGAAATTAACCGAAATCCAACCCTGAAGGGTCGAAAGTGTTTTTTCGAAAGCTTCGGGACTGAACACACCGAATGCGGTAATAAATGAACACAAAACGAGTGTAGACCAAAAAAGTTTGGTGTCATATTGCCCCAAGATACCGTTTCTGCTAGCAGACATGTCTAATCTCCTTTGCTTTGTAGTGCGTTGATCAAGATAATGAGCCCGTATACGCTAGATCCATATGCAAACCGTCTTTCCATCCATTTCTATGCAAGCTGCAGAACAAACTCTTTGGATATGGTATCGAATTGCCATTGCAGGTTTTCCGTCATCGTCAAAGACACAACTATTGTCCGACTGGACAGGCCAACTCGCAACGTCGACAATATTTAATTATTTTCTCCATTTCGCCACTTTCCGGGTCGGTCTCTTCTATTGCAGCATTGATGTCCGATTGCATCTGGTTGTTGCATGTAGGCCGGCTGAAACTGCCATTTCTGCCAGGAAGGTCTGTCACACCCATTTGTGCAGAGCTATATACGATCTCATCAAAGGCTTTTTGCGGACAAGCTTGCCTGCAGGGTTCATCACAGCCGTCGCAGGGATCAAAATCAATGGGGCCAGTAGGTGAAATCTCTTGCTCAAGAAGTAAGGCCCGCAGACGAACACGGGGGCCAAACTCAGGCGTAACAAGGATGTTGCTTTTGCCGATACACCCCAGTCCGGCCAATACAGCCGCATCTTTGAGAAAGATGCCTCCTTTTTCAACATGGTAGGGAAGTTTATGGGTCGTAATATGGAAATTCTCTTCTACCCAAGTTGAAAGATCTTTATTTATTCTCATCAGAATACGGTTGCCTGGAGGCGATTTTTTCCCATACCACCAGTCAAGTGCAGGCGTTTCTTCAGGATGTTCAACGGCGATGACAACAGCGGATTTGGCCCGGGTTGGCCATGCCACCTCACCCGGTTTGATTCCCTTTTCAGATTGACGAGAACCGACGCCTGTATTGTGTTCCATTTTTGGATAAATCAGATGAGAAGGTGACTGCTTGAGTGCTTTAACGCTGGCTACACCTGCCATGCATGCTCCCAAGGACTTGGCTTTCTCTGCGATACGTCCGGTTATTTCGCTACCAGATAGTGCTGTCATAACATTCTCCAAACGTGGCGATCCAAATAAACTGCATCGCAGCAAGCAGCGGGATATCAACGAAAGATCCATTTTCTTACCGCCGGAGGCGACGAGTTTTTAGGTCCGATGCTTCACTATAAAACCGTTGATGACAAGCTTCGCATGGTCCGTACCTCCATAATCGACAGCCCACGCCGCCATTCAACCCAACCTTCCATCATGGCAGTAAAGCCTGGCATCGGGTCAGGCTTTCCCATTTGAACCAATTTGACTCGCTACCTTGTTTATTCGCTTGCGAAACATCGGTTGATAGATCAGCCAGAAAAGCGCCAGCCAAATAAAAAGGACTGCCGTCAAGTAATCAGCCCCGGCGAAAATCCGCTTCAACGCATATAATCCTGAAAATATGACCACAATGCCCGCCAAGGTGTATGGCAGTCCTGCTTTGATAAACAGGCGAATATTACGTTTGGCATCTGTTTTCCACATTTCTTCCTCCTTAGCCGCCGCCCAGAGACTTCAGGTAGGTATAAATTACGCAGCAGCTGCTTCTTTGACATCGTACTCAAGAGAAAAAAACAACACAGCGCCGATGATCAATGCCATGGTGGGCCCTGACCAAAATGGGCTGCCCCACAACTTGACATAGTTTGCGGTGACCAGCACGGCCCCCATAACTCCGGCAATGCCCCGCTGAACGTTGGTCTGACACATGGCGAAGGCGATGTAAATGCACAGATAACCCTGGATAAACAAGGTCAGTCCAAATCCAATGAGCTTGGCCGGCAATATAATCTGAACGATTGGGTGGAAAATCATTGCAAGGCTCATCCCCCAGAAAATGGAGGTCGCTCCGCCCCAGTAGGATGGTTCCTGTTCAGGGGTAGAGTGCTTGAAGCGATTGACCACCAGTGCTTGGCCACCTGTCCATTGGGGGCCGCAAAGGGGCAAGTAGGGCATGGTAATACACTCGGCTAAATTGCGTATGGCGGTGATGATGTGATTGCGGGATACATTAAAGGTGATTTTCTCGTCAGGTCGTGCTTTATTCGAGTCATCAATTAGGGCTTCCAGCACCAAAATATCACCGAATGCCAGCACATAGGCGACGATGGCCAGTGATGAGGCTGCTGCCAGGGTGCCCATCGATGGCCACCCGACCCCTAAGGCGCTGAACTGAGCGATCATGTCTCCCATCGGGATGGCAATGAGAAAACGGTCAAAGACACCGGCCGGTAGAGAAATTTCTCCGGTGATGAGACCAATGAGATATCCGGCCAAAAAACCCGGCGCAATCCCGAACCCAGCAACCCATGCAAACCAGCCATATTTCTGGCGGTAGGTCATTCCGCGGGCTGAGAAAAGGATAAAGCAGCTGATGACCGCAGCGCAGAGAAAGGCGATGGGCATTTTACCGATAAACGGCTGCGCAGGGTTGAAAACCCGCATGAGTGAAGCAAAACCAGCTCCCAGAAGAATGCCTGCGCGCATGGATACGGGAAAATGCCGAATCACGTATTTAGTTATGCCTGTCAGACCCAATACAAGAAAGATGAGGCCCACTAATAGTTGGAGGGCAATCAGCGCCTTAATTCGCTCAGGCCCGGGGGTGAAGTCGTTTAAATAAGAGATATAGAGCGGAATGCCGGCGGTTATCCAGCCTGCAATGGACGGATCACCGAAAGAAGTATGCAGCAGGTAGAGAAAATTGTTGATCACCACCATGAGAACAGCGATTTCAATGGGAATCCCCAGCACCTTGACCATGGCCGCTGTGATCCCCAAAGGGATACAGCTCAATATGGCGCCCTGAATGAAATCCTGGTATTCGATTCGATAATGGATAAACGGCAAGCGGAGTTTCAGCCTATCTCCCGCATAGGGTTGTTCGCGTCCCTCTTCCCTCTGGATTGCCATAGGAATGCCTCCATAAAATTGAAAAAAATCTGTGGTATAATGCTAAGACATGGATTATTGTGCGATCTGTACTCCCTTTGCTGTGTTAAGCCTCTTTAGTGAAAAGATGATTCTCTTTCCGCTATCTGAACGGCACTTCGGTTTGTATGCCCCCACCTTATTGTTCCTGGGTTCATGAAATTAGTCCCATTCATTTCGAGCACAAAAAAATAGCTGACTGCTGCATACTGCAAGCGCTTCTGCACCACTAGTTCTTGCGCTCATCCCTTACCCTTTTGGCCTTATGCGTGGCCCGCGCTATGCTTTTGGACGTCAGTACGTCTACCCGGGGCTTTATGCCGATGATTTTCTTACACTCGTTTTGCACATCGGCAATGAGTTCGTTTTCTTCACCATCAAAATCGTCTTGCTTTTCCACTTCTACAGTCAGCACGGCCATATGCTTTTCTTCGGAAATCACACACACATACTCGCCAGTCAATTTGGGGTTGTTGCGCACAATGGTTTCAATATCGCTGGGAAATACGTTGACGCCCTTTATGATCATCATGTCATCAAGGCGCCCATGAATGCCATCTAAACGCATATGGGTGCGGCCGCAGCGGCATTTTTCCGTGGTGTAGGAAACGATATCACCGGTGCTGAAACGGATCAGAGGACGGGCCTCCTTCTTGAGTGACGTCAGGATCATTTCTCCCCGTTCGCCCTCGGGTACTTCCTCACCGGTCTCGGGGTCGACCACTTCGACCAAGATATGATCTTCGGCCCAGTGCAGGCCTTCCTTTGCCTCGCACATGGCGGCACATGCGCCGAAGATGTCGGATAGACCGTAGTAATCGTAAACATCGGCATTCCAGAGCGCCTCAATGCTCTGGCGGGTCTCTGGGATGGAGCCACCGGGTTCTCCAGCCACAAAGATCTTGTTGATGGCCAGATCCGCTACGTTGATGCCGGCTTCCTTGGCAGTCTCACCTAAATACCAAGCGTAGGATGGGGTGGTCCAGGTAACCGTGGGTTTCCACGTTTGAAAAATTGACAACAAGCGTTCAGAAGGAATGGTACCGGCCCAGACGGTAAGCGCACCTAGTTTCATGGCGCCGATTACATCCGGCCCCCCGACAAACAGAGTGAAATTCAATGCATGACAATAGCGGTCCGTGGGACGCATGCCCGAGGACCAAAAAAGGCGCGCTTCACAATCCTGAAATGCCTCGAAGTCTTTACCGGTAAATGGTGAGGCGGTGGGGACGCCTGTCGATCCGCTGGATGCACTGAGAAATACAAAGTCCTCTTCAGGAGCACAGGTTAGATCACCGAAATCCGGGCAGATCTCTTGCTGGCTTCGCAGAACCTTTTTATCGATGGTTGGAAATTTTTTTAAATCTTCGACGCTTTCCAGGTGGAAAGGCGCAACACCGGCTTCTCGAAAATGCCGTTTGTAATAGGGAGATTTATGGTAAGCTAAATCAATATTTTCTTTTAATAGTTGAAATTGATAGGCTTTGAGTTTTTCTCTCGGCATCGTCTCCAATTCTTCATCCCAATAGGCACGATATCCGCTCATTTTTCTCCCCTTTCTATGCTAGTTTTTTCCGGAATTCTCCCAGTATTCAGAGAGGGCCTTTTCAATTTTTGCTTTCATTGGCTTTCCTTCGCCAGTAGGAATGCCCCCGATGACTCCAGGGATATTTCAGGGTTCATTGCACCCGTGTGTATCCCCTTCCCATCATTGTGGATCGGAAACATCTTCATCGATCCCGACAATCTCTTTGGCATAGTTGGCATACTCTTCCATGGGCGTGGTAAAGCGCACCACCAGCTTGGCCCCGTCCGGGGATCCACCACCGTGCATGCAGCCCGGCACGCCGGCTCCGATGGTCAGCCATTCGGACAGGCGCGCAGCCTTGAAGCGCGTTTCGGCAGAGCAGCCGCCGGCTTTCAGGCATTTTTTAAGGAACGGGCCGTACTCGGGATGAGAGACATCGGCATAGGATGGCATGCAGCCGGTCTCCACGATGCCGCCGCCGATATCCTGGGTCAGGCGCTTGACCTCGTAGGGCAGGGTTGCCACCTGGACCTTGTTGGTGTGGGCCGTCAGCGGATCGGCGAAATAGGATCCAGAGGGGTGTTGTTTGCCCAGGGCGATGGCCCCGGCTCCCAAGCCGAAGGTCACCTGGTTGTTGACGCTCATGTCCACCAGTTTGTTCATGAAAGTCTTGGTTTTCAATCCGTTGGCGCGGGCCATCAAAATGGAGGCGCCGATCATAACGTCTCCCTGGCCGGCCACACAGGCGCCAATGCAGGAGCGATAGTTGGCGGTGAAGAAACCGATCACCTTGGCCGAGTATTTGGCCTCGCCGCACATGAAAACGCGTTCGTTAGGAACGAAGACGTCGTCGAAAAGCAGCCAGCCCTGGGTGATGCCCGTGTCCGGTACCTCCACGTCGGCGGTATCTTCCAGTTCCCGCTTGTCGCTGGGATGCCGGGCTTCTACAATGGTCAGGCCCTCGATGTCCCGGGGCACCACACAGGCCAGGGCGTAGTCCTTGTCCGGTTCCTTGTAGCCGCTGCCGGGCATCAGGAAAATCTCCTGGGCTGCGGCGGTGCCGCAAATCATGGCCTTGGCGCCGCGGATGACGATGCCGTCCTCTTTGACTTCCACCACGTGCAGGTTGGCGTCCGGCTCGTCCTGCTGGGAGGGGGTTTTGCTGCGATCGCCCTTGGCATCGGTCAGGGCGCCGGATACGGTCAAACCCTCCTTTTCGGCATGCAAAATCCAGTTCTTCAATCGGGTCTTGTAATCGGTGCCGTATTCGGCGTCCATATCTTCGGTGACTGCCCACATGACGTTCATGGCATTCCAGCCCACGCACACCGCACCCGTGCAGGTACCGGTACGGCGGTAGTTCTGGCGTTTGAACTGCATGTTGCTGATCAAAGATCCCTCGTCCTGCATCATGGAGTTCCAGCGCATAATCGTCTCGCCGGTAAAGATCGATTGGGTGGTGTACATCTTGGCCAACTCCGGATCGTTGGCCGCATCGAAGCAGCGGGCGTGGCTTTCCACGGTGCGCTTGGTGGCCGGATGGGTGGTCACATCTTCGATCAGTTCCCCGAACTTGTAAATGTTGGGGCGCATGGTTTTAAGGGCTGCCAGGTATTCTTCTCTGGTTTTAATTGGCATGACGTTGCTCCTTGATGTTGATTGGGTTTATGGTTCTATGCGTCTCTGCCGACCGGTCTGCAGGTCACTTGCTGCTCCAGGTAAACGTTGATTTTTTCGATCAGCAGAGGCAGGAAGGTCCGGCAGTCCTCGGCGATGCCCACGTCGACCTGTTCGAACACCGGCGACTTGGGATCGTTGTTGATGGCTACCATGAGCTGGGCGCCCTTGATGCCCACCATATGCTGCAGTTCGCCGGACAGTCCGACACCGATGTAAAACTGCGGGCTGACCATCTTGCCGCTCTGGCCGATCATGGTCTCCAGTTCGGCCCACCCCTCGTCCACTGCCGGCCGGGTGCATCCCAAAGCCGCACCCAGCGTGTCAGACAAATGCTTGATCTGCTGCCAACCATCTAAACTTCCGGCACCGGCCCCACCGGCTACGATGCAGGCAGCGGTGTCCAGGGAGACATTGCCGTCGGACTCATTGACCATTTCCAGGGTCCGCACCCGCTTGGCCGGCTCGGCAGGAACGGCAACGGATTCGATTTCTCCCTCGCGGGAGTCATCCGGAGATGGCGCGGGGAATACTCCGCCGGCGACGGTTGCCATCTGGGGTCGCCGCTCGGGGCAAAGGATCGAAAGCAAACCGCCATAGGCCGGTATCCGCTGGTCCAGCACTTTGTTCTCGTCCAGTACCAGATCGATGCAGTGGGCGGTCAGGCCGGTATTCAGCCGGGCGGCCACCATGGGTGCCAGTTCGCGGCCCATGAAGGTCGAGCCCATCAACAGGATCTGCGGCTGTCTGGCCTGGGCCAGGTTGACGATCACGTCGGCATAGGCTTCGGACTGGTACAGGGCCAGTCCCGGGGACTCGGCGGTGTAGACCCGGTCGGCGCCGGCGGCGATCAGTTCCCGGGCCGGCTCTTTGAGTTGGTTACCCACCAGCAAAGCTTCGACAGCAACGTCGAGTCGATCCGCCAGCAGGCGGGCTCTGCCAACGAGCTGAAGCGAAACGGAGCGCAGACGGCAGTCGTCAACTTCAGCCGCCACCCAGACCGCACCGGATGTGTTTGATGTGTTCATGGCAATTATCCTATGGCTCCGGCTTCGGTCAGTATCTTGACCAGCTCGTCAGCCTTTTCTTCGGCGGTGCCGGTCAACATCTGCACGGATCGCCGGTTGTCGATGGTTCCAAAGCTCCCCACGATCGTCGGCGAGCCCTTTAGACCCACGGCGTCGGCGGCGGTGTCCAGGTCGGCCAGCGTCCAGGTGGTGATCTCCTTTTTGCGGGCCTTGATGATGCCCGAAAAGCTCAAGGCCTTAGGACGGTTCAGATCCCGGGTCACGGTCAACACAGCCGGCAGTTCAACGGCCACCCGGCGATACCCGTCCTCCCAATCGGCCTTAACCAGCCAGTCACGCTCCGCATCGTCCTCGATTTCTCTGACCATGGTCACCACCGGAAAGTGGAGGAACGTGGCAATCTGGGGGCCGACCCACTCGGTGGCCCCGTCGCTGCTGGCCATGCCGCAAAGGACCAGATCGCATGGTCCGATTTTCTGGATGCCCTTGGCCAGGGTGAAGGCAGTGGCATAGGCATCCCCGCCGCCGAAGGCCAGATCCGAAAGCAGGATGCCGCGATCCGCTCCTAGTGCCAGGCACTCTTTGACGATCTGGCCGGCAGGCGGCGGCCCCATGCTCAGGACGGTGATTTTCGCCCCGCGGGTGCGCTTCAACTGCAAGGCGGCTTCCATGGCGTGTTTGTCCAGGGGATTGATCACCATGGGAACGTCACACCGCAAGAGGGTTTTGGTCTCAGGGTCGATCTTGATGTTGCAGGCCTCGTTGGGATCGGGCACCGCTTTGACGCAAACGACGATGTTCAGCATTCTATTGATCCTATAGAAACGGTTTGAGGGCAGGTCGGGCCTGTCCTTCGGTCGAATTTAAGATAGCGTCCAGCGTGCTACGATCACCTTCATAATATCCGAGGTGCCCGCCGAGGGACCCACCACGGCCGCGTCGCGGATGTAACGGCTGACGGCATACTCCTCCATACAGCCGTATCCACCGTGAATGTCCACGGCCATCTTGGCGGCTTTCTGGGAGGCCTCGGTGGTGTAGTACTTGGCCACAGCGAATTCGTTGCTGGATTGCTGGCCCTTGTCCTGGATGGAGGCGGCCCGGTACCCCAGCAGACGCCCGGCCTCCAGGTCGATGCGCATCTCGGCGATCTTGTTCTGGATGGTTTGCAGCTTGCTGATGGGCTTGCCGTAGAGAATGCGTTCGTTGGCAAACTTGATCGAGGCTTCCAGGCAGGCGGCCTGCAGCCCCAGGGCGCAGCCGACCATGCCGCCGCGGCCCACGTCGCCGATGGCCGCCATGGTCACCCGCAGACCCTTGCCTTCCACGCCTAACAAGTTCTCCTTGGGGATCCGCAGATTCTCGAAAGCCAGTTCGCCGGTGTTGCAACCGCGAAAGCCTACCTTGTGTTCTTCGTGGGTGGCTTTGAAACCCTCCATGCCCTTTTCGACGATCAGGGCACAGAAGTCCTTGGGATTTTCATCACTTTTGGCCAAAATCGTCAGCGTATCGGCGATGTGCGAGTTGGTGATGAAGCACTTGCGGCCGTTGACGATGAAATCGTCGCCGTCCTTGCGGTAGGTGGTGCGGATGCCCGTGGGATCGCTGCCACCTGTGGCTTCGGTGACCGCCGCTGTGGCCAGACGCTCACCGGTAGCCAGGCCAGGCAGGAACTTTTTCTTCTGTTCCTCATTGCCGAACTTGACGATGGGCTCGATGCCCAGAGCGAACACCTGCAGCATCATGGACGTGGCCACAGAGATACGGCCGATCTCTTCCAGGGCGATCAAGCGTTCGGTGTAGCCCAAGCCCAGGCCGCCGTATTCCTCGGGGATGGTCAGGGCCATCATCTCGGCTTCGCCCAGAGCCTTGACTAGCCCCTCGGGAACCTTGCCGGTCTCTTCCATCTCCGGAACGAAAGAAGCCACCTGAGTCTCGGCAAACTCACGAGCTGCTTTGCGAAACATCTCCTGCTCTTCGGTAAAGGTGAAATCGATCATCTTTTTTCATTCTCCTCCCTGTTAGGTGTATAAAGGATCATTTAACCCGGATATGTTCGAAAAAACACAAACAGACGGACTGGTCGGTCTTTTGCCTTTGCAAAAAAAAGAATTCGCATCTCTATGAAGATTAAGCAGCCGCCATGTGACCGGATCTGTCACATTGAGCTGTTATTGTCAGCCTCAAACCTTAAAGAATGGAGGCTGATATGACGGATTTCATGATCACTGAATATTTTCCCAAAAGCGAAATCGAATTCGATCAACAGTTATCAGACCCAAAGGCTTGCTACGATTATCTGTTTGATCAAAAGTGGCCCACCGGCTTTGGTTATAAACGATGCGGCCATGATAAATACTGGGTCTGTGCACGAAACCTGTATATTTGCACAAAATGTGAGTGCCACCATTCGTTGATCGCCGGGACAATCATGGATAGTTCCAAAAAGCCCATCACCTATTGGTTCAAAGCCATGTAGTGGTTTACGACCCGCAAATCGGGCGTCAACGCAGTGAACCTGAAAGAGTTGCTCGGCTTTGGTAGTTACAGCACCGCATGGACTAGGCTCCAAAAGCTCAGACGCTGCACCATTCGCGACCAGCACGAAAAACTGTCCGGACGCGTCGAGGTGGATGAATTTTTCATCGGCGCTTCGCGGCCCGGCAAGCGTGGCCGGGGAGCAGCCGGCAAAACCATTGTCGCTGTAGCTGTGGAACGGTGACCCGTTATGAAACGAATGGGTCGCATTCGATTGCACGTTTTATCAGAGGAACCTTTCATGGACGATTTGAACCGAAGTATCTGCAAAATTATCTGGATGGGTATGTCTTTCGTTTCAATCGCCGAAAATCAGCGAACATTGGGAAAAAGTTCATGCGGATCGTTCAGCAGGTGATCAAATCGAGGAGCATCACCTGGCCCGCAATAAAATAGGATATGGATCCGATATCAGAGTACTTTGTTGTAACTTAATCTTCATAGAGATGCGGAAAAATGAAAACTTCCGAATAGTTCGAAGGCATATCTATTCAAACCGTTCGACGTACTTAATCATTGAGTTGATTGCAGCATCCAAAGCCGAGTCGGAGTCTTTACCGTTATACGAGACCGCAGCTCCCAACATACCATTAAAAAGGATTTCGCTCATTTCGTCAGTGTCTGCTCCGTTTTTTAACTGACCAGAGTCCTTTGCCTCCTCCAAATACCTTTTAATCATGTTTTTGACGCCAACGAATCCTTTTTTGATTTCTTTAGACAGATGCGGACGCTGATTTTTAGCCTCTACCATGAGTATGATAAAGATGCATCCGCCAGGAAAAGTATCTGAATTTTTGAGATATACATCTCGAAAGTTGATTAATAGTTTCTTTATGTTGGTAAGCGCGTCCTGATTTTGACTCAGCCCCCGCAAATTGCGGTCCCGCCAGATTTGGCGGGCTTCATCCAAAACTTCCAAAAAAAGATCTTCTTTGCTTTTAAAATGGTTGTAGAAACCACCTTTTGAAGAATTTGAAGCACTTAGAATATCGTCAATTGATGTGCCTAAGAAGCCATTGAGGGAAAACAACTTCATTGATTCATGGATGATGGTTTCTTTTAGAGTCATTATTTCTTACTAGTGAATTCAGTTTGAATTTGGGTTAAGATATGGATAGAGACGGACTGGTCGGTTTGTTAAAATTGGGTACCACCCCGTTAATATAATTGCAAGCATTATTTTAATTCCATTTATTTAGATAAATTATCAATAGTTTACCATTGGGTTCAAACGACATACTAACAGTGCCCATCCAGAAATAAGGAAATTTGGCATAAATGAAGGCGTTTGAAAATTAATTCGCAGGCATATGGTTGATATCCCGAAGAGTAAATTTTTAGCACAAACATCGGCAGCTTGGGTGCCGTTCAGACCGCTTCGCTGGTGGCAGCCTTCCCGATTCTGATCTTCTCGGCGTTGGCCATCTGGTCCTTCCTGAAGTACCTCAAAGAGGACCAGCCGCAATTGAAACAGCCTTCGCCCGAAGGTGCCGAGATAGAGAGTTTTCTGGTTGACTAGTAGTTGGCTATTTGCCAATTATTTTAAAAATAGGAACAAGCAATAACGCCCTAAAAGGAGGCCCGGTGAGATCACCGGGCCTCTGGGTATGTGGCGATTTGCGCAATACTTCGATCGTTGGCGGCCTCAAATGGCCGCTTTTGGTTTTCACGGCTCCCTGTTTCAGGAAAGCCGCCCACACGCTTGTCACTATCTTTTTTATATTTAGAAAGGAGGACCAATGTTTATCAACGGTAAATGGCTGCCTGCAAAAAGTGGAGACACGTTCGACGTCTTCAATCCAGCCGACGGTGAATGCATCGGACAGGTCCCCGATGGAGGAAGAGAAGATGCGGAGTTGGCCATCCAATCCGCTGCTGATGCCTTTAGGATCTGGTCCGGTACGACCACGTATGCCCGCTCGGCTTATCTTTACGAGGCCTACCGCATCATGATGGAGCGTCAGGAGGATCTGGCTCAGCTGATGACCCGCGAACAGGGCAAGCCTATTCAAGCCGCCCGCAATGAGGTCAAGTATGGCGCTGATTTTCTCCTTTGGTTTGCGGAAGAGGCAAAACGCATCTATGGCCAGACAATACCTTCGGCCAGAGCGGATCAGCGCTTTATCGTTCATCGTCAACCTGTAGGAGTCGTCGCTGCGGTGACCCCATGGAACTACCCCATCTCCATGATCACCCGGAAGGCTGCCCCAGCGCTGGCAGCCGGCTGCACCCTGGTGCTCAAACCAGCTGAAGCCACGCCTTTGTGCGCCAAAGCCGTCTTCGAGGTGCTTGAGGCGGCCGGAATTCCCGCTGGAGTGGTGAACATGGTAACAGCCTTGAAACCAGGGCCCATTGGAGACGCTTTCCTGGATGCCCCCCAGGTCCGCAAAATCACCTTTACCGGATCCACTCCGGTTGGCAAGATGCTGGCCAAAGGAGCCGCAGCTCAATTGAAACGGGTGTCCCTGGAATTGGGAGGCCATGCTCCATTCATCGTTTGCCGGGACGCAGACCCTGTACATGCGGCCAAAGGACTCTCCCTGGTCAAGTTTCTAAATACCGGGCAGGCCTGTATCAGCCCCAACCGTATTTTTGTGCATACGGATCAATTGGATGCCTTCCTTGGAGAATTATCCAAGAGGGTGTCGGCCATGAAGGCCGGTTCCGGCCTCGAAGCAGGCGTCCGCATCGGCCCGCTGGTCAACGATGCCGCCCTTGAAAAAGTTGATCGCCAGGTTCAGGATGCCATCCAGAAGGGGGCTGAACTGGTTGCCGGCGGCCAACGATTAACAGAAAACGGTCTCGATCGGGGCTTCTTTTACGCACCAACCATCTTGAACCATGTGACCACCGATATGACCCTATATCGAGAAGAAACGTTCGGACCGGTCGCACCGATCATTCCTTATCAAAGTGAAGAGGATCTTCTATCTATGGCCAACGACACCAACTACGGCCTAGCATCTTACGTGTACACGCGGGATCTGAAAAATGCCTTCGCCTTGTTCGAGGGACTGAATTTCGGCATTGTCGGGGTCAATGATATCAATCCCACATCTGCAGCGGCACCTTTCGGCGGCATGAAAGAGAGTGGGCTGGGCCGTGAAGGGGCCATGGAAGGGATCGATGAGTATCTTGAAACCAAACTCGGTGGTTTTTCGATCTAACCGCCCAAGGAGATAACCGGTCATGATTATCGATCCCAAGGTGTTACAAGCGATACCAAACAGTGAAAATCAAACTTGTTTTGGCTGCGGCAGCAACAATCTTCATGGTCTGAAAATGAAATTTTCTACGGATGGTGAACGCGTATATTCATTCATGCAGGTCCCTCCGACCATGACGGGTTGGGACCAGGCCATCCATGGCGGAATCCTCTCAACCATGCTTGACGAGATTATGGGCTGGAGTGTCATCTATCTTCTCAAAAAGATCGGCATGACCAAATCCATCACGATCCAATTCAACAAAACAGTCTATACGGGTGAGCGCTTGACGGTCGTCGGTGGCATCCAAAAACAGCAGTCGGATCGGGAATCTTTGATGCAAGGGGCTATTTTTAACGAAAAGGACACCCTGTGCGTGGAGGCCACCGGACAGTTCACGACGATGCGGCCCAAAGCAGCTCTGCGTCTGGGCTTGGTCGGAAGTGACTATATGGAAACGTTCGGACCCATATTGGGATTTAATTATGATGGGGGTGGGGCGTAAATTTGCTATGCTGACTGTTCGCCTTTCTCCATCCGCGAGCCCTTCACCCCATCAGGGCCGATCCTGTTGATTCTAACGCGTACCTGGGGAGAGAACGATTGCGCAGCAAATAGAACGGCGGGCGCGGAAAGACGCCCGCCGTTATGGAAAGATGAACCAGTGGAGAAGGATCAGTTCAGTTTGAACTGGGCCGCCATGCGATCGAGTTCTCCGGACAATCGCGTCAATTCCTCGGCGCTGATATGGATTTTACCGCTGCGGGTTTTCAGTTTTTGCGCCGTATCGTTGACTTCGCTTATACCCGAAGCGATTTCCCCGGAAAACGCTGCCGACTGCGCCATGCTGTCGTTGACGACCTGGATGTTGCCGGCCGTTTGACTCACATTCCCGGAGACCTCGTTGACCGTGACGGCCTGTTCTTCTATTGAGGTGGCAATGCTGGAAACGATGTCGTTGACATCCTGGCTGACCACCACGATCTTGCCGATATTGTCAACGGCAATCCCCGTCGAGGTCTGAATACCCTCGATCAGCGATTTGATATCGCCGGTGGCCTCGGCTGTCTGCTTGGCCAGTTCCTTGATCTCATTGGCCACCACGGCGAAGCCCTTGCCGGCCTCGCCGGCCCGGGCGGCCTCAATGGTGGCGTTGAGGGCCAGGAGGTTGGTCTGCTCGGATATCTCGGTGATGGTTTCGGTGACCTTGCCGATCTTTTCGGCGGCGCTTCCCAGGTTATTGACCGATTCGGAGGCATTTTTCGCCTTCTCCAGTGCCTCTTCGGTGACGCCGCGGGCCTTTTCGGAGTTCTGGGTGATTTCACCGATGGTGGTCGATATCTCCTCCACAGCGGTAGCCAGCATGTTGATGCCGGTGGTGATCTCTTCGAAGGATCCGGTCAGGGTTTGCATGTTGTTGGTCAGCTCAGCCGTGGAGGCGGCCACCTGATCGGACCTTTCCGATGTGGTCTTTACATCCTGGGCGATTTCGTTGGATATGCCGCTCAGTTCCTCCGAATTCGGTAAGCTGGCGATGGATTGTTTGATATCGTTCACCATGGCGCTCAAGCGGTCCAGCACGGCGTTGATGCCGGCGACCACCCGTCCCAGTTCGTCATTACGGGGAAAATTTAACTCTACCCGGGGGGTCAGGTCGCCGGTTTTGATCTGGTCCAGCACCTCCAGCGTGCGCTTCAGCGGATCGCTTAACCCCGCCCCCATTATGGCCCAATAGATAACGAACCAGGCGTTCATGCCGGCGACAATCAACAACTCGGTGGTTCCCACGATTCCACCGCTGTACGCCAAGCCGGCGAGCGTGGCGAAGGCCAGGGGGGCGTGAAGGGTCTTGGCGATGTTCAGCCACCGACCGCTGATGGCTGTGGTGGCCGGGACCACAAACGTAGCTAGAAACCACACCCATACCATTGGTGTCCAGGTGCCTTTGAGATAAATCATGGGTACCAGCATGGTCTGAATCCCCAGAAACAGGGCTGGGGGTACGAATTTCAGCACAAAAGGCGTGTTGACGAAATTGTGTCCCGGGATTTTGGTCTGGGCGATGACATCCGGCTTGTAAGTGTACATTTCAAATTCTTTCAGGATTAGAAAACGTTAAAACATGAGGGAGCTCCGCTCCTACCTGTACGATGACCGAAGCGACCGAGGACAGTCGATCATATTCCAATTAAACAAGATATCGGTATCGGATGCGAACGCTTTAGGTGAATAACATTAAAGATTGACTCGATTATGGAAAAAATAAGGGAGTTCAGGGGACAGTATACGTAACTATTGACGATCGTTTCTGCATCTGTTCGGTGGGGGGTGCAGAAAGGGACAGCCATGATTTTATGCGTTTCCATCCGGTAAGATGACTGGGGCATTCACAGTTGAAAAAATGGACGGAAGCGGGCCGTGCAACAGGCTTTGCCTACGATGCGCTGGGCCGTCTTTTTCAGGTGCGTTCCGGTGCTGACGAAACCTTTGACTATACCTTCCAATCCGAAACCAGCCCCTTGCCGGTACGGCTGACCCGGAGAGGTGGGGTCCTTGATTAGTGACGAAGAGGTCCGAAGGTTAGTCCCCGACGCGCCACTGTGACTTTTGAAGGAATGCGGCAAATCCCTAAACTCGGCACGTCTGATAACGGAGATATGGTGACGTACTAAACTTATCAACTTCCCTATAAAGCCATGATTGACTGTGGTTTGCGGGGATTGATATCTTCTGAAATCGTCGTTTTGGATTAGCCCGAAGGGAGTCGTAGAGGTGTGAAGGGGGGTGAGGGTTTTTACGGTGTTTAAAGTAAATTCGCGTCGGACAACACCTTGCCTAATGGTTCAAGAAAATCAAACCGGTTGGTGTTGTCCTTGAATAAATTGGCAAACGAAAAAAGGAGTCGTCCATTGGGACGGCTCCTTTTTTGTCAAATTGGCGAGAGAAAAGAAAAGGGCGCCACGCGCGAAAATGCGTAACGCCCTTTGGGGTGCTTAGTTCAGGCTGTTTAAGTTTAGCCCTAAAACCGCAGGATTTAGTTACCGGTGGCGGCCTTGTGGGTCTTGATCTCGACCTTCTCGGTGAGGCCTTCGTAGTACTTGCGCAGGATCGCCACGACCTCGTCGCGACCGAAGTGATCGGGCAGCTCGCCGCCTTCGGACAGCATCTTACGCAGCATAGTGCCGGAGAGCAGTACGCGGTCCTCTTTGGCGTGGCAGCAGGTTCTCAAGGAAGCCATGCCGTCGCACTTGTAGCAGTAGAAGGTCCAGTCGATCTTGAGGGGCTGGCAGAGCAGGCCCTTGCCGCCCTCGGGGGCCGGGATTTTGTCGAAGATGGTCTGGGCCTCGAACATGCCGTAGAAGTCGCCCACGCCGGCGTGGTCACGGCCGATGATCATCTTGGAGCAGCCATAGTTCTGGCGGAAGACGGCGTGCAGCAGGCCTTCGCGCGGGCCGGCATAGCGCATATCCAAGGGGTAGCCGCCCTGGATGACGTTCTGCTCGACGAAGTAGTTTTTCACGAGAGCGTCGATGCACTTGACGCGCACGTCGGCGGGGATGTCGCCAGGCTTGAGGTTACCCACCAGTGAGTGAATGTAGACGCCGTCACATACTTCAACGGCGATCTTGCAGAGATACTCATGGGAGCGGTGCATGGGGTTACGCAGCTGCAGGGCGGCCACGTCGCTCCAACCGCGCTCTTCAAAGAGTTTACGGGATTCGGCCGGACGGTGGTAAACACCGGCGAACTCGGTGGGGTACTCGCCTTCGCTGAGCACTTTGACCGGGCCGGCCAGGTTAACGTCTTTCTGGCCCATGACCATCTGGACGCCAGGATGATCCTCTTTGGCGATCTTCCAGAACTCTTCCGCAGTGGGGGTGCCTTCGCCCATATAGACCTTTTCGCATTCCCAGGTCTTGTCGGCTTCGCTCAGGGCAAATTTCTCGGTGACCTTCATGGTCGCCATGATCTCGTCGTTCTCGGGATCGTAGAGGGCGATCTCGTCGCCGTCGGCGATGGCTTCGGCATCGGCCGAATCCACGTCCAGGCAGACCGGTACCGGCCAAAAAGTTCCATCGGCCGTCAGAAAGTTCTCACAGACGCCCTTCCAGTCGGCCTTGGTCATGAAGCCGGTCAGGGGGCTGAAGCCGCCATTGCCGATCATGATCAGGTCGCCTTTGACGCGCTGCGAAATGGATACCTTTTTGAGGCCCTCCGCTTTCTTCAGTTCGGCCTCACGCTCTGCGCCTTCCAGCAAGCAAATGGTCAGGCCTTTGCCGCCATGGGGGGGGATCAGATTTGCCATGTGTTTCCGTCTCCTTTCGTGATTTATGATCGTATCCGCTACGCAAAATTGCGTTCAGCAGATTTCCGTTCTATAAAGGGATTAAGAGATCATACCTAATAGGGATGACAATCTTTGTCAAGCGCTTATGTTCGGTTGATCAAACCCCAAAGCTGGTGTTATGTAAACAAATTCTACCGATGATTCCTGCCGCTTGAAAGGACTGTATGGATGGTAGCAATGGCACAACCTAAATCGACCGAAAACGAAGACCTTATCGCCCAAACCTTGCGGCAGATGCCGGCCCTGGATCTGCTGGCCGATGACGCCCTGCATGACCTGGCCCGCATCAGCCGTATCGAGTCCTTTGAGGCCGGAGACACCATCATCGCCGAAGGCAGTTACGGGGGCTGGGTCTACTATCTGCTCTCCGGAAAGATCCGCATCGTCAAGCGGGGCCGCGAGATGGCCACTCTGATGCGCATCGGCGATCTTTTCGGCGAGATGGGCGTCATCGACTACGGCATGCGTTCCGCCTCGGTGCAGGCGGTCACGGCGGTGACCTGTCTGCGCATCAACCTGGCCAATGTGGACCGCCTGCCCACCAACAACCGCTATGCCTTCCGTTACACCCTCTACCGCGGCTTCGCCGAGGCAATGGCCGAACGCCTGCGGATCACCACAGAAAAATATCTCGTCACCAAAGAGGCCCTGGAAAAGCTCCAGGGAGCGCCCATTGATTGAGGCCCGTAACCTGGCTGGCGACCTCTTCCCACATCCGCTCACCTTTTAATAGCGGGTGAGAGGCTAGCTCTCGCCCGCTTTATTGAACGCCATTTGTATGGGTGTCCCAAATCAATTTCTAACAATTGCTTTTGCGCTAACAATTTTCTAACATTCGGCGATTAGCTTTGCGCAGCCTGCGTGTTTGGGTGCCCCTGACAGGCCTTGCATAAACTGGGAATGCCGCGCCGTCGTACTCATTTCAACATTCTTAAGGTTGAGGTTTCTATGCAATTGTACTTGTTCGCTGTCGGCATCTTGTTTGCCATCGCTATAATGGATCTGGTGGTGGGCGTGAGTAACGATGCCGTCAACTTTCTCAACTCCTCGGTCGGCTCTCGGGTGGCCCCCCGGAGGACCATCATGATCATCGCCAGTCTGGGTATCCTGGCCGGGGTGACCTTTTCAAGTGGTATGATGGAGGTGGCTCGAAAAGGCATCTTTCACCCCCACCTCTTCCTCATGCCCGAACTGCTGGCGATTTTTATGGCGGTGATGATCACCGATGTGCTCCTGCTGGATTTTTTTAACACTTTTGGATTGCCGACCTCGACGACGGTTAGCATTGTTTTTGAATTGTTGGGCGCCGCCATTGCCGTCTCTGTGGCAAAGGTTACCCTGAGCGGCGAGGGCCTCATGGCCTTGGGGAACTACATCAACTCGGCCAAGGCCCTGGTCATCATCTCTGGCATTCTCCTATCGGTGGGGATCGCCTTTTGCTGCGGCGCCTTGGCCCAATTCGCCACGCGCCTGCTCTTCACCTTCGACTACCAGAAGCGCCTGCGGCGCTATGGCGGGCTATGGGGCGGTCTGGCCCTCACCATGATCACCTACTTCATTCTTATCAAAGGCTCCAAGGGGGCTTCCTTCATGACCCCCGAGGTGGTGGGTTGGATACGAAATCACACCGTGACCATCCTTGCTGGCGGTTTCGTCTTCTTTAGTATCCTTTTTCAATTGCTCCTCCTCTTCACGCGCATCAATATCCTCAAACCCGTTGTTTTATCCGGTACCTTCGCCCTGGCAATGGCCTTCGCCGCCAACGACCTGGTTAACTTTGTGGGCGTTCCCCTGGCCAGCTTCAGCGCCTATGCCCTTGCCGCCGCCAGCGACGCGCCTCTGACCATCACCATGGATGGCCTTGCCAAGTCGGTCCAGACAAATACCCTTTTTCTACTGATCGCCGGTGGCGTCATGGTGGTGACCCTGTGGTTCTCGCGCAAGGCGCGCACGGTGACCCGCACCGAGGTGAACCTGGGACGCCAGGGAGAGGGGCTCGAGCGTTTCGACTCCTCCCAGATGTCGCGCATCGTCGTGCGGATGATGGTGGGCATTTTCGAAGCCCTGCAGAGGTTATTCCCGGCAAGTCTCAGGTGTTGGGCCAATCGGCGTCTGGATACCCAGGGCTACCAGCCTGCGCCGGGCTATGACGGCAGCATTCCGGAGTTCGATCTGCTGCGCGCCAGTGTCAATCTCATGGTGGCCAGCGCCCTGGTCTCCTGGGCCACCAGTATGAAGCTGCCCCTTTCGACCACCTATGTGACCTTCATGGTGGCCATGGGCAGTTCCCTGGCGGACCGCGCCTGGGGCCTGGAGAGCGCCGTTTTTCGGGTCACCGGCGTATTGACCGTCATCGGTGGATGGTTCTTCACGGCCCTGATGGCCTTTACTGTGGCCCTGACCTTCGCCTTTGCGCTCTATTATTTCAAAGGCTTTGCCGTGTTGGCGCTGCTGGTTCTGGTGGGCTTCGTGGTTCTGCGTAACTTTAAAATCCATGGAAAACGGGAGAAGGCGGCCGAGGAGATGGAGGTGCTGGATCTCAAGCGTGTCACCGACGCCGACATCGCCATCCGCTCCTGCTTCGAGGCCAGCGGCCGTTACCTGGAGGTGGTGCGCCACAACCTGAGCGACTGCTTTGATGGGATCCTCACCGAGAACCGCAAGCAGCTCAAACAGCTGCGCGGTGAGACCCGTCGTCTCCAGAGCTGGTCCAACATCATCGTGGCCAATATCTTCAAAACCCTGCGGCTCTTGGGCCAGGAGGAGGCCAATCAGGCGGGCAAATATGCCTATGTGGTCTATGCCCTCCAGGAGATCGCCGAGAGTCTGCGCGATATGATTTTGCGCTGCCATGTGCACACTTCAAACCAGCATGCCGGGCTCCTGCCCGAGCAGCGCAAGGCCTTCCAGCGGGTGCGCACCTGTGTGGAGAGCCTCCTGGCCGATACCACCCGGGTGCTCCAGGGGCGCGAGGCCTTCAACTATCGGCGCATCGCCGCCCACTATGTTGAACTTAAACAACTCCTGGAGGCGTTCGATGATCAGCAGATCGAGCGCATTCGTAGCGGCATATCCAAGACGCGTTTGAGCATTCTGTTTTACGGGATGAACAACGACTGCCTCAAAATCGCCCAGCAGACCCTCCAGCTCGTAACGATTTTTGACGAAACCTTCGACTTGAAGACGCCCAAGGAGGCCTGAGTCGAACCTTGCTACACTGCAAAAAGAAAAAAGCCACCGCTGGGCGTTTTCCAGGGTGGCTTTTTATATGGATGGCGGAGAGAGAGGGATTCGAACCCTCGGTGGAAGTTTCCCCCCACACTCGCTTAGCAGGCGAGCGCCTTCAGCCGACTCGGCCATCTCTCCGGACTTCTTTATTATTACTGGCGGAGGGAGTAGGATTCGAACCCACGGAGCTTTCGCTCAACGGTTTTCAAGACCGCCGCCTTAAACCACTCGGCCATCCCTCCCGGTTTTGGACCCGATTTGATTAGCACCAACGGTGAGAGGGGTCAATATCTTTATAAAACATATTGTGAAATGGCCTCGAAATCAATGTTGACTTCAAAGGGTAATTGTGGAATTGGCATGGGCAGAATTCACTACGCCTTTTGGGAATGACGTCTAAAGGCTTTCAGGAGATGCCCCAATGAAGCAGAAATATGTAATTGAAAGATCGGATAGCGGTGACGACATCGTCGTCAAAGAGTATGCCGAGCTGGACAAGGAGACGCTCTCCCTGCTCTGTCAAGAGAGCTATTCTGCGGCAGACCTTACGGTTGCCCAGCAGCGCGGTAAAACCGCCTTGATCGAGGCCATCCGCACCAACAACATGTATCCGCCGGGCTTTTATGCAGATCAGATCGCCGACGCCATCGTCGGGCTCATGAGTAGTGATGCCTCCCCTTCAACCGAGCTTTTTTTCGACGATAAAGCGCTCTTTGTCCAGGAGGGCGGGGCCGGGGCTGTGGACATGGCCGATGATACAGATGCGGACGATGACGACGTGGTTGTCGACGACCTTCTCGATGAGGAGGTAGGGGGGGGTGATGAAGAAAACGAGGAGATCTTTACCAAGCTGAAGTCATCGTTCAAGGTTTCCGATGGAGATGCCGGTATTGTAGATGAGGGCTGAAGCTTCCTCGGGCTGACGACTGACCGGCAGAATGGTCTTGCGGATGTTGATGTAACAGCTGCGCCCCTGGCAGGTAGCGTCTGCAAGGGGCGTTTGTGTTTTATGCCGAAAACTAGCCTCCTCGATCTCAATTGACGCTTAGAGCCTTGACGGCCTCATCGGGGGTTGGGAAAAAATCGGCATAGCGGCCCAGGCCGACCATCTCGAAGATGGTCTGAAAGTTGTCCGATAGTCCGCTGATGGCGGACTGGGTGCGCCGGTGGCGCGATTCCGCCAGCCATTTAACCAATTCGGTGATGCCAGCCCCGTTCACGGCGGCGTTGGCTTCGAAGTGCAGAACCACCCCTTCCTTGGGGGAGCTGCCGGGGGTGATACCGAGGACTTGGCTGAAGACATCTTTGAGATCCGCGTGACACGCTTTGCCCAGGGTACCTTCGATGGTGATGAGGGCCACCGCCCCTGTATGGCGAAGGGAGATCGTCCCATTGGGGCGCGTATCGGCGATGCGCGCCTCGGCCCGCTTCAGGGCCGCATCCAGAGCCGAACGCGTCACCGGTTTATTGATGAAGTCGGTGGCCTCCAGGTTGAGGGCCTGGATCACCAGGTCCATATCCCCATGCCCCGTGATGACGATCACCTCTGTGTCTGGCCTGTGCTTCTTAATACTGCGCAGGACCTCAAAACCATCCATTCCTGGCATTTTAAGATCGGTGAACACGATGGGCGGCGCTTCCTCTTTCAGGATGGCCAGGCCTTTTTCCCCTTCTTCGGCAGTCAAAACGGCATACCCATAGGCCTTTAGAAAAAGGCCGAACATGGTCAAGGTGGCAGCTTCATCATCGATCACCAGCACTTTGCGCATGGTTGTTCCTCCCCAGGGCGTATATTTTCAGCCTAGCACACCCCTTACGCTTTGACAATTGCGGTCCCCATGGAACCGAGTTTTCAAGCCTGCGGCTTTCTGCTAATATTTTCATGGCCCTATCCTGCGAGATACTGCCAAAAGCTTCCAGTGCGTATTTTATATTAAGGTGGGTTGACCATGGAAGCACACCGCACCACAACATTTACTCCCCCTGAGCTACCCCGCATCGTCGCCCGACCGCGATTGCTGGCACGGCTTGGTGCCTCCCCTGCACCGAAGGTGATCCTTCTGCACGGGCAGGCGGCCCAGGGTAAAACCACTCTGGCGGCCGCCTACCTTCAGAACCTGGGGCAATCTGTCGCTTGGATCGATCTCGACCCGGCCGATGCCGATACGGCCAATTTCTACTATCTGTTGGTCCGCGCTTTTGAGCATGCCGGCCTTCTTCGCGACCCTGCCCGCTTTCTGGACAATCCCGGTCTGGCCCTTGGCCCGGGGGAAGGCGGGGCCCGCTGGCGAGCGCGCTTGCGCGAAGCCTGTAGTCAAATAGATAGGTCTGGCGTCCTGGTGATCGACGGGCTGGAGCGCATTGAAGAAAGATCAGCGAGTTTCGATCTGCTCCAGACCCTGCTGGATCACCAACCCGTGGGCCTTCTCCTGTTACTCCTCTCCCGTCGAGAATCGTGCCTCAAGTTTCAACATCTGGCGGTGCGTCGCCAGGCCGTATCGATCACCAATGGGGAGCTGGCCTTTACGCCCGAGGAGATTGGAGCTTTTTTCATCCAGGTGCTTTCCATGCAGCTCAGCACCACCCAAATCCAACGGGTGTCTGCCATGACGGACGGTTGGGCCGGCGGCCTGGTCCTCCTCAGCGCCGCCTTGGAAGGTCAGTCACTGGATGGCCAACATCGGTATCTGGAGGAGGAGGCTCCCAGGCGGCTCAGTGGAGATACCCTGCGCTATTTTTCGGAGACAATTTTCGCCGGCCAGTCCGAGGCAGTTCAGACCTTCCTGCTACGCAGCGCCGTACTGGATGAGATGACGCCAGAAACCACTTCCCGGCTCTGCCGGGTAGGCAGCGCCCAGCCCTTATTGGATGAATTGGTGCGGCGTCATCTTTTCATTCAGGCCTTTGGCGACGCAGGGGGAGGGCGGGTCTACCGCTACAACCACCTCTTCCACACCTTCCTGCGGTCCCAACTGACGGAGGGGGTAGCTGCCGGTCAAGTTTGCGCCTTGGAGGACCAGGCCGGAGACCTCTACTGGGAGCGTGGCGAGATCGAACAGGCTATCACCCACTACCTGCGAGGTGCAAAACTGGCCAAGGCCGCTGCCGGGGTGAAGAAGATCGGTGTGGATCTTTTTATCCGCGGGCGTCAGGCGGACCTGGCGGGGTGGCTCGAGCGCTTACCCGTCGAGAGCGTTAAAAAGGATCCCTGGCTGCGTCTCCTGAGTGTGCTCAGCCGGCGCATCAGTGGTGGGCACCACAACCAGGAGGATCTCGAGTTCGCCCTCGGACAGTTCAGAAGAGAGCAGGATTTGCGTGGAGAGTTGCTGTCTCTGGCCTTTCTCATCGAAAGCGGCGTGTTTCTGGGGACGGAGATCGACAAACAGCGACAATGCATTGTTACCGCCGAGGCGCTTCTTGCGGAGATGAAGGGCAGTTTGCGCTATCTCTTTGCCCGCACCATGCTCTGGTTCCAGGTGGGCATCGGGCGGATCGTCGGCGGCCTCGATGTGGTCCAGGGCTGTGCCGCCTGCCGTAAGGCCGTGCTGCTGGCCGAACAGATGGGCGACCCGGTTCTCAAATTAAATGCCGTCGTGGGGCTTGCCCTGGGGCAGGTCTACCGAGGTGCCTTTGGGTTGGCCAAAGAGACCCTCGCGGCCGTGGAGGCTAGCGAACATCAAAACACCTATCCCGAGTACGGCATCCTCAATCGCCTGGTGCGCGTGGAGCTGGCCATCCACCACGGTTCTCAAGAGGCGGCCGCCAGGGATCTGGAGCGAGTTCAGGACGAGATCGAATCCTTTGGCCTGCTCTTCCTCTACCCGGTCTATCTGGACCTCTGCGGCTGGTTGGCCATTAGCCGCCGGGACGCCCCTGGAGCCCTTCAGCACGGTCACCAGCTGGGGGACCTGGCCGCCCTGGCCGCCAACCCGTTTTACGAAGGGCTGGCCCTACGCATGATGGCCCTGGCCAACTATCATCTGGCTCACATCAATTTGGCCCACAGGCAGGCGACAGAGGCCGTGCGCTGTTTCGAAACGACGAGTTCCCTGGAGCTTCACCGGGCGCATGCCAACCTGCTCCTCGCGTTGACCGCAAGGCGACGCGGGGATGCACCCGGGGCCAGGGGGACCTTGACCAATCTCTTGGCGGAGCTCTGGCTGGAACGCGGTCAGCCCCGACTGCTGGCCGAAATCCATCTGGCCCTCGCCCTGGTGCACCAAGAGTTGGGGAAGACGGATGCTATCCCGACTCACCTTCAGGCCGCCCAGCGCCTCTTGGGTGACCACGCCGGCAGCTTTCTTTTTCTTACCGACCACGATGTCCGCGACCTGGATCATCTCCACCAGGTCGGAGATGGCGGGGCCCAGGGCAGACCTAGCGCGGATGCGGCGTCATCTGAAACCACCCCGGCAGCGCCTGAGTTTTCTCCTTTGGACCCAATCCCAGATGCGGTCGATACGCGTGGCCGTTCAACGACTCTCCTGGAGATTCGCGCTTTTGGCGGCCTCCGCGTAGACTGGGGGCCCCAAGGTGCCATCGCTGACCGTCAGTGGGGTGGGCGCCTGCCCAAGTTGCTGCTTGAAGCCATCATCGTCCATGGGCTGCGTGACATTCCCAAAGAGGTCATCATTGAGAGCCTCTGGCCCGAGGCGGACCCGGCGGCATCGGCAGGCAACTTCAAAGTGACCCTCCACCGCCTGCGCAAAGTCCTTCAGCCGAACCTGGGGCGGGGGGAGCGCTCGGCATACGTGCATCTGCGCGACGGGCGCATCTCTTTAGATCCAGACCATTGTCGGGTCGACGTGCAGCAATTTCTCGAAGCGGCCAAAAAGATTCGCAACTGTGGAGCCCGCCTGGATAGCCAAGCGCTACGAGCCCTTTGCCGGAGGGCCCGTGCCCTCTACACGGGCGACTTTCTACCCGAGGAGCGCTATGCGCCCTGGGCGGAAATGAAGCGCCTGGCCCTGCGGGATACCTATCAGTATCTCCTTTCGACCGAGGCCCGCATCCTCATGGAAGAGGGGGCCCTAGCGGCGGCGGCCGACCTCTACGCCGAGTTGCTGCGCCTGGAACCCTGCCTTGAAGCCGCCGCCCAGAACCTCATGCGGCTCTACGCCCGACTGGGGCGACGGGGGGACGCCCTACAAGTATTTGCGGCCTTTACTGACATCCTCCATGAGGCGCTTGGCGTTCGGCCCGATCTTCAAACCCAGGACCTTTTTGAACAGATCCATAGCGGCCATCCCGTTTAATCTTCCATTGCCACGGCCATTTTAACCTTTCAGTAACCCCCCGTCTGATAATTGTTATCCCGTTCATCCAGATCAAACCCATGCAGGAACACTCGCAGGTTTTGCCGCCACCACATACACTCGGGAACCTCCCGGCAGTACTGCCGGTGGGGTTCCCAGAGGCATCCCCATTCTTGCTGAGCCTGCGGCACGTTTTAGGCTCACTTGACAAGATTTACTTATGAAAGGAGGCCCGCACCCATGCAAATCAGTCGGCGCAAATTCATGCAGTTGACCGGCGCCACCGCCGCCGGTCTTGCCGTGAGCCGTCTGGGCTTCGACCTTAAACCCATCAAGGCCCACGCCCAGATGCTCAAAACCCAGTATGCCAAGGAAACCACCACTATCTGCTGCTATTGTGCCGTGGGCTGCGGAGCCATCGTACACACCAGCAAACAGGGCGACGGGCGGGTGATCAACATCGAGGGCGACCCGGATCACGTGATCAACCGCGGCGCCCTGTGCAGCAAAGGTGCCTCCTTGCGACAGCTTGTGGAGAACCAAAACCGTCTCACTGAACCCATGTACAGGGCCCCCTATGCCAAAGCGTTCCGGCCCGTCTCCTGGGATTGGGCCCTGGAACAGATCGCCCAGCGGGTCAAAGCCACCCGCGACACCAGCTTTGAAACTAAGAACGACAAGGATCAGGTGGTCAACCGCACTACCGCCATCGCCTCGGTGGGCAGCGCGGCCCTGGACAATGAGGAGTGCTGGACCTACCAGGCCCTGATGCGGGCTCTGGGGCTTGTCTACATTGAACATCAGGCCAGGATCTGACACAGCGCCACAGTTGCGGCTCTGGCAGAGTCGTTCGGACGCGGCGCGATGACCAATCATTGGATCGACATCAAAAACAGTGATTGCATTCTGATCATGGGCAGCAACGCTGCCGAAAACCATCCGGTCTCTTTCAAATACGTCACCAAAGCCCAACAGAAGGGCGCCACCCTTATCAGTGTCGACCCACGCTACACGCGGACCTCCTCCAAAGCAGACATCTATGCCCCCTTGCGTTCGGGTACTGACATTGCCTTTCTGGGGGGCATGCTCAAATACATCCTGGACAACAACCTTTACCACCAGGAGTATGTGGCCGAGTACACCAACGCGGGTTTCCTCGTGAAGAGATCCTTCGGCTTTAAAGACGGCCTCTTCAGCGGGTATGAGAAAACTCCCGCAGGGCCGAGCTTGGGCAAGTACGATAAATCCCAGTGGGGGTTCCAGACCGATGCCGAGGGGATTCCCTTGATGGACCGCAGCCTCAAGCACAAGCGCTCGGTTTTCCAACTTCTCAAGAAGCACTATCGCCGCTACACCCCCGAGGTGGTCTCGCGGATCACGGGAACCCCGGAGGCGGACCTGCTCAAGGTGTACAAGGCCTATACTGCCACCGGCAAACCCGGCCTGGCCGGCACCATCATGTACGCCATGGGTTGGACCCAGCATACCACCGGTACCCAGAACATTCGCACCATGGCCATCATCCAATTGCTTTTGGGCAACATGGGCGTGGCCGGTGGTGGGGTCAACGCCCTACGCGGCGAATCCAACGTTCAGGGCAGCACCGACCACTGCCTGCTTTGGCATATCTGGCCGGGCTATCTCAAAACCCCGCAGGCGTCCAATGTCAGTCTGGCGGCTTACAATGACAAGTGGACGCCCAAGAGCAGTGACGCCCTCTCGGCCAACTGGTGGCAGAACTACCCCAAGTACAGTGTTAGTATGCTGAAATCCTTCTTCGGTGGGGCCGCCACGGCAGGCAACGAATTCGGATACGAGTGGTTGCCCAAGGTGGATGACGGCAAGGCTTACTCCTGGTTCGATCTCTTCGACGCCATGTACAATAAGGAGATCAAAGGCTTTTTCGCCTGGGGCATGAACCCCGCTTGTTCAGGGTCCAACGCCGGCAAAAACCGCGTAGCCTTGGCCAATCTGGACTGGATGGTCAACGTCAATCTCTTCGATAATGAAACCGGCTCCTTCTGGAAGGGGCCGGACATGGATCCAGGTAAAATAGGCACCGAGGTTTTTATGCTACCGGCGGCGGCCTCGGTGGAGAAGGAGGGCAGCATTACCAACAGCGGACGCTGGATGCAGTGGCGTTACCAAGGGCCAAAGCCTTTGGGCAACAGCCGACCCGATGGTGACATCATTATGGAGCTGGGCCACAAGATCAAACGGGCCTACGCGGGCTCCGGCGTTTTCCCCGAACCCATCCGTGCGCTAAAATGGGATTATGCTACCAACGGCGTATACGATTCCCATAAGGTGGCCAAGGAGATCAACGGCTATTTCACCAAGGATATCACTATTAAAGGCAAGCTATACAAGGCGGGTACCCTGGTGCCTAGCTTCGCCTTTCTGCAGGCCGACGGGTCAACATCTTCGGGGAACTGGCTCTATTGCAACAGCTATACCGAGAAGGGCAACATGGCGGCCCGCCGTGGCCAGAAGGATGCCGTCAACGGCATCGGCCTTTATCCCGAATTCTCCTGGTGTTGGCCCGTCAACCGACGCATCCTTTACAACCGTGCCTCGGTGGACGCACAAGGCCGGCCCTGGGACAACAAGGATTGGGTGATCCGTTTTGCCGGCGACAAGGCCGACGGCAAATGGACCAGCCGAAAATGGCTGGGGGATGTGCCCGATGGGGGCTGGTATCCACTGGCCAACCCCGACGGCAGCCGCAGAGAGGATGCGCGTTACGCTTTCATCATGCGCAAGCACGGCCACGCCCAGATTTACGGCCCTGGCCGGGCCGACGGCCCCTTCCCCGAGCACTACGAGCCCCTCGAGTGCCCGGTGGATAGGAACTACCTCAACGACCAGATTGTCAATCCCACGGCGGCGGTCTACAGCAGCGACGCCGACAGCTACGTCACCTGCGACCCGCGCTTTCCCTATGTGGCCTCCACCTATCGGGTATCCGAGCACTGGCAGACCGGTCTCATGACTCGTTCCCAGCCCTGGTTGATGGAGCTCCAGCCCCAGATGTTCGTTGAATTGAGTCCTCAGCTGGCTAAGCTCAAGGGGATCGACAATGGTGAGCGCGTCGCGGTCAGTTCGGCCCGCGGCAAGGTTGAGTGTACCGCCGTGGTCAGCCGTCGCCTGACCCCCTTTAAAGTGGCTGGCATGACCGTCCACCAGGTCGGCCTGCCCTGGCACTATGGCTGGCGTTGGCCGGAAAGCGGCGCCGAGGAGAGCGCAAACCTGCTCACCCCGCCGGCGGGGGATCCCAACACCCGTATTCCCGAGACCAAGGCCTTCATGGTCAACGTGGTTAAATTATAATAAGGAGGTGATCCGCTCATGGCTTACGCATTCCTCATCGATACGACCCTGTGTACCGCCTGCAGGGGTTGCCAGGTCGCCTGCAAGCAGTGGCACGATCTACCGGCGGAGAAGACCACCAACCGCGGGAGCTTCCAGAATCCGCAGGATCTCTCCTTTGGGACCTACAAGCTGGTGCGCATGCGCGAGAAGATGATCGACAAGCGCGTGCAGTGGCTCTTCTTTCCGGACCAGTGCCGCCACTGCATAGAGGCGCCTTGTCTGGAAACGGCGGGCGACCCCGCCGCCATCTACCAGGATGGTGACACCGGGGCCATCCTCTACACCGCCGAAACACAGCATTTGGAGACGACGGAGATCATCGAAGCCTGTCCCTACTACATCCCCCGGGCGGCCGACGACGGCACCCTGGCCAAGTGCGACATGTGCAACGACCGCGTCCACAACGGCCTCAAGCCAGCCTGTGTGCAAACCTGTCCCACAGGCGCCATGCAGTTCGGCGAACGGGATGAGATCCTCAATCTGGCCGACCAGCACCTGCAGATGGCCAAAAAACGGTATCCCCAGGCCAGCCTCCTGGATCCCGATGATGTCAGCGTGATCTATCTTGTGGGCTATCCACCCGACTTCTACCACGCATTTGCCGTTGCCGCCGCTGGAAGAAACGGAATGACGCGCCATTTAGCCTTGCGTAAAATAGTGAGACCCTTGGTACAGCTGGGCAGCCGTCTTCTTTAGCAAGGGACAGGCGCGTTGAAATGGCGAGCCATTGAACGCCAGGCAGGCGAGTGTGTTCGCGAGTGCAATCGAGCCGCCGAATATCCAGATGGCAGGGGGACGGGATTCACATTGGCCCCCTGCCATCCCTAATTAGGCCGGATTTAGAGAGTATCCATCAGGAGAGGGGCCATGGTACAACGTTACACGGACGATGAGATTCGCAGCGTTCTTTTGACCCTGCAGCGCGTCAGGCCGGCCTATGGTGAATTGCTGGGGTTTTACCGGGAACTTCTTGTGGCCCAGAACCAGGTGGCCGCCCAGGATGAACCCTTAGCCTTGCCCCTGGACCGGGATACGGCCCTCCAGCGCCTGGCCAAGGGCCTGCCACTCTTTTCTCCCGGAGCCTTCCCCCTGGATCCTCGGGCCCATGAGGCCTTTCTTCAAAAAGTCTGCGACCTGGCCGAGATCGCTCCGGATCCCCTGGCCGGCTGCGCTCACGAAGTGGCTGTAAGCCTTTCAAAGGGCGCTATTGGCATGGCGGATCTGGGTCACGCCGTTTTGGCCGATGACACTGCTGTGCTGGCCCGGGTGGCGACGGAACTTGGGGTGGATAGCAGTGCCTTGCACCTGCTTCTGGCCAGTGCCCTGGCACCTCTGGTGGCCCGTTTTGCCGAAAAAGTCGCCCTCGCCCTCCTGACCGATGCGACGCCCTGGGAGCACGGTCGCTGTCCCATATGCGGTCGCCTGCCCACTCTCTCCAGCCTGGGGGATAAGGGCGAACGCAAGTTGATCTGTGGTTTCTGTCAGCACCAGTGGGACGCGCCGCGCATCTTTTGCCCCGCCTGTGAGACCCGTGACAAGGGCACGCTCGCCTATTTTTTCAGCGAGGAGGAGGCCGAGTACCGCGTTTACACTTGTGAGGGCTGCCGCTTCTACCTCAAGAGCATCGACCTGCGCCTTCTGGAGCGCCCTTTTTATCCCCCAGCCGAAATGCTTCTAACCCTTCATCTGGATATCCAAGCCCAAGCGCAGGGGTATACGGCTGAAGGCGGCGAGGGTGGTGATGGTACGGGGAGAGTGCCGTAAAGAAGGGGATTTGGCCTAATTGAAACCGTGGACCGCCTCGGCGAAAGGCTCCAGGGGAAAGGAGAGTCTGAAGGTTGTGCCGGCTCCCAGCTTGCTTTCCACCCGGATCGCCCCCCGGTAATCTTCCACAATACCCGATGAGATCGACAGCCCCATCCCCATCCCTTCTCCCATCTCCTTGGTGGTGAAGAAGGCTTCGAAGATCTTTTCTTTAACCGCCGCGGGGATCCCGACCCCCGTATCGGATACAGATACCACGGCGTTAGCGCCTTGGACGGAGGTATGGATATCGATACGGCGTGCCGGGTTGCTGCCACCACCGACCTTTTGATTGATGGCGTCGCGGGCATTTGTCAAGAGGTTGAAGATCACCTGTTCCATCCGGTTATGGTGGGCCCTAACCGAAGGCAAGTTTGGAGCGAGATCCAGGGCCACGGTGATATTCTGCAACTCCAGCTGAGGTCCCAGGATTTTCAATACGCTCTGAATGGGAGCGTTGAGACAGACCCGTTCGCGAGAGAAATCGCTTTTTCGCCCAAAGTCGCGCAGGCGGCCGATAATCGACGTGGCACGATCCACCTGGCGGCTTATTTCGGCCCCCACTGTGTGTAAGTCCTCACGGGTGATCATCTCCTGGCGTTCGGTCATCATCTCAATATATTCACTGCCCATCTTAATTGCGTTGAGGGGTTGGTTGAGCTCGTGGGCGATCCCGGCCGACATCTCTCCCAGGGTCTTCAATTTGCTGAACTGGATCAGCTGATTGTCCTTCTCGACCATCGCGGTGATGTCGGTGGTGGCCACGATGAAGGCTGGTCGGTCGCCGTAGTGGGCCGGGCAGGCGTGGACGCTAACGTAGATGGGGGTGTTGTCCTTGCGCTGGTAAGTGACCTTGGCGCTCACCAGGCCTGGTTGGTCGTCCGTCATGTGTCGGGCGTTGTCCAGTTCGAGGGGACCGAGGCGGTCGAAGGCGCTGCCGATGAGCTCGCTTTTGGTATAGCCAAAGATCTCCTCTGCGCTGGGGTTGGCGTCGATGATGGTGCGGTCGTGACGGTCCAGGACGAAAATGGGATTGGGGCCGCTGGTGAACAACGAGCGGTATTTCAGCTCCGATTCCTGTAGCTGAGCCTGGGAGCGTTTGATCTGAGCCGTCATGTGAGCGAAGGAGTCGGCCAGGAGCCGGACCTCATCCTTGCTCGGCGCCCGTGGACGGCGGGTATGATCCGATGCGGACTCCGGCGGCGTTCCCATGGCCGCTGGAATGACCCCCTCGAAGTTGCCCCGGCTGATTTCGTCGGATACTTCGGTGAGGAGAGAGAGGGGGCGGCTGATATAGCGCGACAGCCAGTGACTGACGGCAAAAAAAATGATGGTCACCACCGAAAGGAAGGCCAGAAAGGTGGAGCGCAGTTTGCTGATCAGCTTGTCGATGCGCTGCTTGTAGAGGCCCACGTGGACGGTGCCGATCTGGTAGATCCCCTCGCGCACCGGCACGGCGATGTCGTAGATGGCCAGGTTGCGATGCTGCAGAAGGCGGATGGCCTGATCGGCGCTGTCGCCGTCCAGGGGATTGCTGTAGGTCAGGTGGTCTGGAAACGGGTGGGTGAAGGTGTGGGCCAGGATGGTGCCCGCCTTGTCCTGGACGAAGGCATAGTTAAGCAGATAGCGCCGTTCTCCCAGCAGGGCGTCGAATATCAGGCTGGTGAGAGCCGCGCGGTCCTCGGTGAGGATGGCCCCACGGCTGCTCTCGGCGATACTTGTGGCGATCCCCAGTCCTCGTTGTTTGAGCTCGGAGGTGAGGCTCGAGATGAGCACCCAGCGGGTGAACAGGGCGATCAGGACACTGATGAGCAGAATCACCGCCATGGTCGCCAGGAAGATCTTGTTCTTCAGGCTGGTGTTCTGCAACCGGGCGACAATATTTTTACCTACTCTTGCAGCCATTGGAAAGATCCGTTTTTCACATACGTAAGATAGACGCGCTCCAGGCCCTGGTGATCTTGGGCGCTGAAGGAAAGGGGGCTGGCCACCCCCAGATCCAGCTCTTGGATGGACTCGATGGCCCGCAGGAAGCCCTCGCGGTCCAGATCGCGTCCCGCCCGCTGCAGGCCCTCCACCAGCACTCGGGCATTCAGGTAGCCCTCCAGGCTCACGAAGTTTGGGGCATCCTCGGGATAATAGCGCCCCAGCAGCTCGATGTACTCCTGGATGCCCCAGAGCTCGGGTCCCAATGGTTGTTGCTCAGGCGGAGGAACTACTTGGGTGATGATCACCCCATCGGCCGCCCTGCCCAGCCGTTCGATGAGGGCCTCGGCCCCCACGAAACTGACGTTGTGGAAGATGGGGGCGTAACCTTTTGCCCTGGCGCTCTGGATGAAGCGTGCGCAGGGTTCGTAAGTACCGATCATCACCACCGCCTCCGCTTGAGCGGCTTGGATGCGGGCCAATCCCTCGGCCACATCGGCAGTCCCGCGAATATAGGTTCCCGTTGCCACGGGGACTAAGCCGTAAGCTTTGAGGGCCAGCTCGGTGCCCCGCAAGCCGTCGAACCCGTAGGCATCATATTGATAAAAAACGCCGACACGCTTCAGACCGAGGTTCTCCACTAGATGACGCACCGCTGCTCCGGTCTCCTGGTAGTAGGAGGCGCGCACGTTGATCACATAGGGCTGCAGGGGGCTACGCAGGGCGTTGGCGCCGGTGAACATACCCACCAGGGGAATTTTTGCCTCGGCTACCAGGGGCAGGATTTTGACCGTCGTTGGGGTGCCCACATAGCAGAAGAGGGCAAACACCTGATCCTCGGTGAGCAGTTTCTGGGTGTTGAACACGCAGCGGGGCGGGTCGTAGCCGTCGTCGTAGGCGATCACTTTTAGCTTGCGCCCGTGGATCCCTCCGGCGGCATTGACGTGCTCGATGTAGGCCATGGCCCCATGGAGGGTTTCGCTGCCCAAATAGCCGGCATGACCGGTCAGGGCCAGGGAGGCGCCGATGAGGATCTCGTGGTCGGTGATCCCCAGGCGGCGGGCCTGGATCTCATTCTGACCATCAGAATTCTGGCAGCCGCAATGGATCAGCAAGAGCAATAGAAGCAGAAAAACCAAAAGACAGCCGCTGCCTAGTCGAGCCAGGGACATGACACCTCCTCCAGAAAGGGGTGGCAGCACTTTTAGCCACACGGATCACTCACTTTGTACGGGTTTGGACAAATCAAATCAAGGGGTGGACCCGCAGACGATTTCACGGTGGGAAAAATTACAACATTATTTAATACTTTTTTTGCAAAGGTCTGCGGATCCCGATAAAACTTGACTAAAGTACTGGCTTGCATTAATAATTTTCAGTATATTGAGAACGCTTCATTTATTATACCAAGCTACAATAAACAAATTTATGCATCCCACCAGATCGTGTCTCGTTAGGTCCCAGATCTTGTCGGGAAACGGCCGTCCTTTGAACATGGGGGCGGATGATTCAAACTTGGCCGCTTTGGGATACTGTTGTGGAGCATCTATACGTCTTGACTCTGGGTTGTGCGTGATACATCTAATAAAAATGAAAATGCCTTAGCAAAGGCTGGTGGAGTGGATTTTTGTGAAGGCCGGATGTGGCGCCCGGTTTTCGACACGGATCCATTTTTTTGTGGATCCTTAACCGCATTTGGAGGTGCTACAGGAGGAGCGAATGGAACAGGAAAAAGATTTTATGAAAAGGTTGGAGGGTAAGGGGGTCTCGCGAAGGGCCTTCATGAAGTATTGCACCTTTCTGACCGCAACCATGGGGCTGTCGTCCTCTTTCGTGCCCAAGGTGGCCGAAGTGTTCGCGGCCCCCACCCAGCGGCCCCCGGTGATCTGGCTGCATTTCGCCGAGTGCACCGGGTGCTCGGAGGCCCTCTTGCGCAGCCAGTACCCATATATCGATGATCTGGTGCTCGAGGTGCTCAGCGTCGAGTACCACGAAACCATCATGGCCGCTGCCGGGCACCAGGCCGAGGAGCAGCTCCACAACGCTGTCAAAAAGTACGAGGGTAAGTTCATCTGTGTGTGTGAAGGCGCCATCGCCACCAAGTACAACGGCGGTTACGGCAAGGTGGGCGGACGCAGCTTCCTTGATATCGCCAAGGATGTCGTTCCCAAAGCGGCCGCCACAATTGCCATTGGCTCCTGTGCCTGCTGGGGCGGCGTTCAGGCGGCGGCCCCAAATCCGGGTGGCTACAAAGGTGTGGGCGACGCTCTGGGCATCAAGACCCTCAACATCCCCGGCTGCCCGCCCAACCCCATCAATTTCGTGGGCACCGTGGTCAACTATCTCCTCCTGGGCAAACTGCCCGAGTTGGACGACATGGGACGCCCCTTGTTCGCCTTCGGCAAATCGATCCACGATCAGTGCCCGCGTCGCTCTCATTTCGAGAACGACGAGTTCGTCGAGCAATTCGGCAGCGAAGAGGCCGCCATGGGCTACTGCCTCTACAAGATGGGGTGCCGCGGTCCCGAGACCTTCAACAACTGCCCCGTGGCCAAGTTCAACGACGGCACCAGCTGGCCGGTGGAAGCCGGCCACCCCTGTATCGGTTGCAGCCAGCCCAATTTCTGGGACAAGATGTCTCCTTTCTACGAGGAGATGTAGGCTGGCCACTGTTTTGTAGATATCAATTCAGGATTGAATGGAGGTTATAGATGGGAAAACGTATTGTTGTCGATCCGATCACGCGGATCGAAGGTCACATGAGGGTCGAAGTCGAGATTGAGGGCGGCAAGGTCATCAACGCCTGGAGCTCGGGACAGATGTTCCGGGGTATAGAGATGATTCTCCAGGGCAGGGATCCAAGGGACGCCTATCATTTTGTGCAGCGTTCTTGCGGGGTCTGAACGTACATCCATGGTCTGTCCTCGGTGAGGGCAGTAGAAGCAGCTGCTGGTGTTCAGATTCCTAAAGTCGCTCGATTGATCCGTAACTTGCTGAGCGGAGCTCAGTACCAACACGACCACCTGGTGCATTTTTATCATCTGCACGCCCTGGACTGGGTGGACATTGTCAGCGCCCTCAAGGCGGATCCCCAAAAAACCGCCGCCCTGGCGGACAACGTGAGCAATGCCAAGGTGGGCGGCAGCGCCTACTACAAACAGGTCCAGCAGCGCATCCAGACCTTTGTGGATAGCGGCCAACTGGGGCCCTTCAGCAATGCTTATTGGGGCCATTCGGCCTATGTCCTACCCCCTGAAGCCAACCTGATGGCCTGCGCCCACTATATCGAAGCCCTGCGCCTGCAAGCTCGTACCGCCCGCCTGCACGCCATCTTCGGCGGCAAGAACCCCCATCCCCAGAGCCTGGTGGTGGGCGGGATCACCGCTGTGGCCGACCTGACCCCGGACCGCATCGCCGAGTTCCTATACATCACCAAGGAAACCCAGGAATTCATTAAAAACGTCTATGTTCCGGACCTGCTGGCCGTGGCTTCTTTCTACAAGGACTGGGGCGCCATCGGCGGCACCACCAATTTCCTGGCCTACGGGGATTTTCCCCTGACCGATCAGGAACCCGACAGCCTCTACATGCCCCGCGGGGCGGTTTTCAAACGCGAGCTGGGCGCTGTCGCGGCGGTGGATCAGAAGAAGGTCACCGAAGACGTGACCCGTGCCTGGTACGAGGACGGAGCGGCCAAACATCCCTATGAGGGTGAGACCAAACCCCTCCAGGAGGATCCCCAGTACCGACCGGGCAGTGGCAAGTACACCTGGCTCAAAGCGCCGCGTTATGACGGCAAATCCATGGAGGTCGGCCCCTTGGCCCGTGTCCTGGTGGCCTACGGCAAGGGACACAAGGATATCAAGCCCCTGGTGGACTCCACCCTCAAGACCCTCGGTGTCCCAGCGGCGGCGCTTTTCTCCACCCTGGGCCGCACGGCCGCCAGGGGTCTGGAAACCTTGGCCGTCGGTGATGCCATGCAGGGCTGGGTCATGGAACTGGTGGAGACCCTCAAGGGGGGCGACACCAAGACTTACGAGCCCTATGAAATGCCTAAAAGCGGCATGGGCTTCGGCCTCAACGACGTGCCCCGTGGCGCCCTGGGTCACTGGATCAAGATTGAGGATGGTAAGATCGGTAATTACCAGTACGTGGTGCCCTCCACCTGGAACCTGTGCGGCCGGGATGCCCAAGGTCAGCTCAGCCCTGTGGAAGAGGCCCTCATCGGTACCCCTGTGGCCGATCCCAAGCAGCCCCTGGAGGTCCTCCGGACCGTGCACAGCTTCGATCCATGCATCGCCTGTGCGGTACACGTGATCGACCCTCACAGCAACGAGGTCTACAAGATCCAGGTGAGCTAAGCACATCCTCCTTTAACCCTCGCCCCCGGCTGCTGCCGAACCAAGGTAGCCGGGGGCTTTTTCTTTGGATCCAAATTGACCCTAGTGTCAGGGGTTAGAAAGTTCTATCTATGAGCCAGTCGCAAATCACCATTCTGGGCGTCGGCAACATCCTCTACCGCGACGAGGGCGTGGGCGTCCGCGCCGTAGAGCGGATAGCGGCGCGCTACGATTTTCCCGATCACATTGTACCCTTGGACGGCGGGGTCCTGGGGGTCAACCTCATGGGGGTGATCTCCCAGGCCGACAAGCTCATCGTCATCGACGCGGTTTACAACGGCGGCCAGCCCGGCGATCTGCATCGCCTGGTGGGCGAGCAGATCCCCAAGCGCATCGTGGCGAAAAATTCCCTCCACCAGGTGGACATGCTCGAGGCCCTGACCCTCTGCAGCGCCATCGACAAGAATCCCGAGACCGTCATCGTGGGTATCGAACCCCAGGATATCGAGACCCTTGAGGTCGAGTTGACCCCCCTCATCGCGAGCCGCCTGGACGACCTCATTGCCATGGCACTCAAGGAGGTCGAGCGGTTCGGCGGCAGTTATAGCGAGAAAGCCCCCGCCGCTTCCTGAATCATGGCGGGAGCTTCGCTTTTATGGCTTGTTGGTATCGCTCAGGGTTCTCAGAAAGGCAACGATGTCGGCGATTTGGGCCTCATCCAACCCCATATCACCCACCTGCTCGCTGATGTTCCGATCCACCTCGGGGATGGCGGTGCGCTGGTTCAGATGGGCCACCATATCGGTCAGTGTGGCGAAGACACCGTTGTGTCCATAAGGTGCGGTTGCGGCTACGTTACGCAGAGTGGGGATTTTGAACTTCCCGTAATGGTCCGCAAAATTTGGATCGTTGATGCGTCCCTCGCCAAAGTAGTCTGATTCCAGGAAGCCGCCCAGGCCATAGTCTACCGAGTTTCCGGCCAGCAGCGGGTTTGCCGGTAGGCCGACGTTTGCATAGCCATAGGTGGTAAACAGGACCGCTTGATTTCCTTCCTGGGGCGTGTCGGGATGGCAGGCGGCGCAATTCGCCTTGAACAGCTCGCCGCCGCTTTGTTCAGTGACAGTGAGCCGGCCACGGTCGAAGCGTGAGTTGAAGCGCTGCACGGAATGGGAGCGCTCGTAGGCCGCGATGGCCCGGCCGATGTTGTCATAGGCGGCGTCCACATCATCGAAGTCTTGCATTTCGAAAACACTCAAAAACAGATCGGCATACTCGGAAGCCGCCACGGCCGCGACCACGGCCGCCTTGTCGGGCATGGCCATCTCAACCGGGTTCAGGGGCGGGCCCTGGGCCTGCTCGGCCAGGGGATCGCCGAGGGTATACCCCGTGGCGCGGCCGTCCCAGAACATGCCACCGACGTATTCTCCGTCAGCGCCTTTGGTCAACTGGGGACTGAACCCCGCATAGGCGGCCGAGGGGGCGTTGCGTCCGCCGACGCTGATGCCGTCCGCTCCCACGGAAACAGGTGAATTTTGGGGATCCCTGGTGTTATCAGGATCGACGAAACCGACGGCGGGGTGATGGCAGGACTGGCAGGACTGGGTGTTGTTGTAAGAGAAAGCGGTGTCCTTGTACATCGCTTTGCCGAGGGATTCCAGGGGCGTCAACTCCTGGGCCCACAGAGTGCACACCAATGCCCCTAAGATCAGACCGGTGGTCGAAAGCACTATTTTTTTAATCATGACTCTGCCTCCCTTACCTGTTTGGGTGTTTGTGGCCAGAACATCTTCTAATCGTCCGGCCCAATGAGGATAGATCAACGCCGGCGCCGGGACAGCCGCGGTTGTGCGACCGCCCCGGCGGTTCTCAGTGGATCAGTGTTGGGTTGTTAGCGTTTTCAGCAAGCGGGTCTTCAGCACTCCCCAGGGCCGTTTCCGGTACCGTCAGCCGGTGCGTCCCCGTCGCCGGTACCGTCAGCCGGTCCGTATCCACCAGCGGTGACGGTGCAGTCACCGGGGCCGTTGCCGGTGCCGTCTTGGGGCCCGTCGCCGTCGTTGCCGGTGCCGTCACCCGGACCATAGCCGTTGCCAGCGGTGACGGTGCAGTCGCCAGGACCATAGCCGGTGCCGTCTTTGGGGCCGTCACCGTCGTTGCCCGTACCGTCACCCGGGCCATAGCCGTTGCCGGCGGTGACAGTGCAGTCGCCTGGACCATTGCCGGTGCCGTCTTTGGGGCCGTCACCATCGTTGCCCGTACCGTCGCCCGGGCTATAGCCGTTGCCGGCAAGGGGCTGCATATGGTCGAGGATAACCACGCTGCAGTCGCCGGGACCGTTGCCGGTGCCATCTGCGGGGGCGTCGCCGTCACCGGTGCCGTCGCCCGGCCCGTAGCCGGCCATGGCCGCCATGGGGAGCATGATCAGGCAAAGGGCTGCAAAGAGGGTCAAACAGAATTTTTTAGGTCTGATGGACATAGGTGTTCCTCCTGATTTCGTCTAGGTTAAGTGGGGCTTGGGATAAAATTTTCTGCGGGAACGTGAAGGAGTTCGAGCGGCAGATTGAATGGTGTGTTGGCCAACGGATAAACACGGTAAAATGCGCCGCGGCGCCTTGCGGCATTGCCGTGCTTTTGAGTGTATAACGCCGGCGGACCCTGAAGGTTACACGGAGAGCCAATTTTTTTTGAATTAAGTCTCCGGCAGGGGGTGGAAATGCGTCAGCACGAAGGGGGTGACTATCCTTCCAGGTGGGCCTTCGGACCCCTTTGCATATCCTTGCATGCACCCGGGAATGGTGATAGCATCCGATTTTCTCCCGCTTTGCCACCCATTGTCTGAGGAAAAAATATTCATGTGTTTAGCGATTCCCTCAAAGATTATCGCCATTGACAACGAGATGGCCACCATCGACGTGGATGGGGTGCGCCGCGAATGCAGTCTCCTGCTGGTGGAAGATGTCAGCGTGGACGACTACGTCATCGTGCACGCCGGTTTCGCCATCCAGAAGATCGACGCGGCCGCCGCCCTCGACACCATCCAACTCTTGCGTGACACCGCCGATTTCGTGGAGGGCAAGACCAAGGTCAACCCCTTGGATAAGTAGCGGCTATGGCGGATCCACAAGCTGCCTGCCGCATTTTGATCAATGGCATCGTCCAGGGGGTCGGTTTCAGGCCCTTTGTCTATCAACTGGCACTCGATCACCAGCTTGCCGGACAGGTTGCCAACACCGCCACCGGGGTGACCATCCTGCTCGAGGGGCCCCAAGGGCGCATGGACCATTTTCTCGAAGATCTGCCCCTCCGCAAACCACCCCTGGCCCACATCGTCGAGATCCAGTGTGAACCCCTTCCCCCCGGGGGACTCACCGATTTCAGCATCGTTCCCAGTCAGGCCGGCAACCAGCGCTTTACCCTCATCTCCCCGGATGTGGCCGTCTGCGACGACTGCCTGGCGGAGATGCGCGACCCCGCGGATCGGCGCTACGGCTACCCTTTCATCAATTGCACCAATTGCGGCCCGCGCTACACCATCATCACCGACGTGCCCTACGACCGTCCCAAGACGGCCATGCACCATTTCGAGCTCTGCGCGGACTGCCGCAAGGAGTACGAAGACCCCCTCGACCGGCGCTTCCACGCCCAGCCCAACGCCTGCCCGGTCTGTGGTCCCAAGGTGTGGCTGTGCAGCAGCACGGGCGCCATCGTCGCGGCAGAGGATCCCATCGCCGCTGCCGTCGAGCGCCTCAAGGAGGGTCAGATCCTGGCCATCAAGGGCCTGGGGGGCTTCCACCTGGCCGTGGATGCAGAGAACCCGGCGGCTGTCCGGCGTCTGCGCCAGCGTAAAAAACGCGAGGAGAAACCCTTCGCCCTCATGGCGGCCGATCTAGAACAGATCGGCCGGTTCGCCGATCTGGGCGCCGAGGAGGAAAGACTCCTCACAAGCATCCAGCGTCCCATCGTACTGCTGCCCAAAAACGAGGGACACACCATCGCACCGGCGGTGGCACCGGGCAACGCTTTTTTTGGGGTCATGCTGCCCTACACCCCTTTGCACCATCTGTTGCTGCAAAGGGATTTTCTGGCCCTGGTGATGACCAGCGGCAACCTCAGCGAGGAGCCCATCTGCGTCGCCAACGACGATGCCTTGGCGCGTCTGGAGAAGATTGCCGATAGTTTTCTGGTGCACGACCGCGACATTTACCTGCGCAGCGACGATTCCATCGTTCGCAGGGCAGGGGGGCAGACCCGCTTTTTGCGCCGCTCACGGGGCTACGTACCCGTGCCGGTCTTTCTCAAGCGTGCCCAGCCCAGCGTGCTGGCCTGCGGTGGAGAGCTGAAGAACACGGTCTGCCTCACCCGCGAGCGCTTCGCCTTCGTCAGCCAGCACATCGGCGACATGGAGAATCGCCAGACCGAGGCCTTTTTCGAGCTGACCATCGATCATCTCCAGCGCATCCTCGATATCCATCCCGAGGTGATCGCCTGCGACCTGCACCCCGATTACCTGAGCACCCGCTACGCCCAGGGGCGCCGCGATTTGCCCGTGGTGGCCGTCCAGCACCACCACGCCCACATCGTCAGTTGCATGGCTGAGAACCAGTTGGACGGACCCCTCATCGGCCTGGCCATGGATGGCACCGGGTACGGACCCGACCACACCGTCTGGGGGGGGGAGGTCCTCATCGCCGATGCAAAGGGCTATACCCGCGCCGCGCACCTGCGCACCGTGGCCATGCCCGGTAGCGCCAGCGCCATCCGCGAGCCCTGGCGCATGGCTGTCAGTTTTCTGGACGATGCCCTGGGGGAGGGTTGGCGGGCGCTGCCCCTGCCAATCGTTCAAAGATTGAACGACCAGCAGATCGAGGTGGCCGTCCAGATGATCCACAAGGGCATTAACGCCCCCATGACTTCCAGCTTGGGGCGCCTCTTCGACGCGGTGGCCGCCATCCTGGGACTGCATCCCACGGTGGCCTTCGAGGGCCAGGCCGCCATGGCTCTGGAGCATATGGCGGTCAAGGAGGCCGTCGATCCATATCCCTTCCCATGGACGGATGGTGAACCGAAGGTTATCGACACCGGTCATATCATTCGGGGCGTTGTCGAGGATGTGCTCACCGGAACCCCCCCGGCCGTCATCGGTGCCCGCTTCCACGAGACCCTTATTCATGGGTTGGCGAGGCTGTGCCATGAACTGCGCCGGGAGACGGGGCACACGCGCGTGGCTCTCAGCGGAGGTGTTTTTCAGAATGTGCGTCTGCTGGAGGGGCTGCTGCAACAATTGACTGCGGCGGATTTCAGCGTTTATGCACATACTCAGGTGCCCACCAATGACGGGGGCCTGGCTCTGGGCCAGGCGGTGGCGGCGGCTGCCATGATGGGCTGATCTAGCCGGATGACTAAGAGAATAAACGTTTATTCAGGATGCTTGAGTTCGACACGCCGTAATGCTGGCAATGGATTCACACAAAGCGAAGAGCAAGCTTTGCGGGCGTTCAGGTAAAGGATATTGCGAGGAGTTGTGGAGATGGTTCAAAGCAAATCAGATGTTTACAGCGACCCTCAGCTGGCCAAGGGGCTTGTCGAGCAGATAAAAACCCGCAGCACTCGGCCGGTAAGGCTCATGGAGGTCTGCGGCACCCACACGGTGGCCCTCTTCCGCAGCGGGGTGCGCTCGCTGCTGCCCGAGACCATTACCCTCCTGTCGGGGCCGGGTTGTCCGGTGTGTGTCACCGCCCAGGGCGAGATCGACGCCTTCGTGGCTCTGGCCGATCAGCCTGAGACCATCTTGACCACCTTCGGGGATCTTCTGCGGGTACCCGGATCCGGCTCCTCCCTCCAGGCGGCCAAAGCCAAGGGCGCCGACGTGCGAATCGTCTACTCCGCCGCCGACGCCCTGGCCATCGCCCAGGCCAATCCGGACAAGGAGGTCGTTTTTCTGGGGGTCGGCTTCGAGACCACCGCGCCCACCATCGCCGCCGCTCTCCTCGGCGCCCGCCAATCGGGGTGCACCAACTTTTCCATCGCCGCCGCCCACAAGACGGTGCCGGCCGCCCTGGAAGCGCTTCTCAACCGGCCCGACCTCAAGGTGGACGGCCTGCTCCTGCCCGGGCATGTGTCGGTGATGATCGGCGTTGCAGGCTATCAACCTTTTTTTGAAAAGACGCGCATGCCCTGTGCGGTGGCCGGCTTCGAACCCACCGATCTGCTCATGGGCATCGCCGAGCTGGTCACCCAGATCGAAACCGATCGCCCCCGTTTGCACAACGCCTATCCCCGTGCGGTGACGGACGCGGGCAACCCCAAGGCGATGGGGTTGCTATCCATGGTCTTTGAATCGGCTGATGTGCAGTGGCGCGGCCTGGGGGAGATAGCCGCCAGCGGGCTGGTGTTGCGTTCTGAATTCTCAGAATTCGACGCTCTACGGCGATTCGATATCCAGATCGAAAACGCCCCGGAGCCCAGGGGTTGCGCCTGCGGCCAGATTCTCACGGGGACCCAGATCCCGCCCGAGTGCGCCCTCTACAAGACCACCTGCACCCCCGTGCATCCCGTGGGACCCTGCATGGTATCCAGCGAGGGGACCTGCGCGGCCTATTATCGTTATCACCAAGACGCTGAGCACTGAGGAGTTTTACCCATGTCTTTTGACACCATCACTTTAGACCATGGCAGCGGCGGCAGGATCGCCCACGCCCTGACCACCGACCTCTTGCTGCCGCGGTTCGGCAATCCCACTTTGACACCCCTCAACGATGGGGCCGTGCTCGATCTGGGCGGCCAGCGCCTGGCCTTCTCCACCGACACCTTCACCGTGGATCCCCTCTTTTTTCCGGGGGGCGACATCGGCGATCTGGCCGTCAACGGCACGGTGAATGACGTGGCCATGTGCGGGGCGCGGCCGCGCTACCTGAGCATGGGGCTGATCCTAGAAGAGGGCTTTGCGCGCGTTGATTTAGAGCGAATCCTCGACAGTATGCAGCGCGCCGTGGCGGTGGCGGGGGTTCAGCTGGTGACCGGCGACACCAAGGTGGTGCCCCGGGGGGCGGCGGACAAGATCTTCATCAACACCTCAGGCATCGGCGTGATCCCCGAGGGGGTCTCGGTGGGGGCGGAAGGGGCCCAGCCCGGAGACAAGGTCATCCTCAGCGGCACCATGGCCGACCACGGCATGACCATCCTCACCCAGCGGGAAGGTCTTAGCTTTGAGAGCGATCTGAAAAGCGACTCGGCACCCCTCAACCATCTGGTGGAGAAGATGCTGGCCGTCTGCCAAGATATTCACGTCCTGCGCGATCCCACGCGGGGAGGCGTGGGCACGACCCTCAATGAGATCACCCAGCAGAGCAAGACGGGCCTGCGTCTGCGCGAGGTCGATCTTCCGGTACGCCCGGCGGTGGCCGGGGCCTGCGACCTATTGGGCTTCGACCCTCTTTATGTGGCCAACGAAGGGAAACTATTGGCTTTCGTACCTGCGGATGCTGCCGCTGCCGTTCTGACTGCCATGCGGGAAGATGTCAATGGGCGCGAGGCCTGCATCATCGGTGAAGTGGTTGACGATCACCCCGGCCGGGTCTATATGGAGACCCGCATTGGTGGAGAGCGTATCGTGGATATGCTGACCGGGGAGCAGCTGCCTAGAATCTGCTGATGCGGGAACGTGATATTTTCGCCCAGCATAAAGCTGGGCTCAAGGTTCATCAATATGCATCTCTTAACAGCCTTTCTCATACGCAGGGGGATTTTGGCGGCAGTGCTCATGGGGGGGCTCGCCATGGTGCTTCTGGTCGGCTGCGGACGGGTGGAGACCACCATCACGGGCAAGACCATGAGTACGACTTACATGGTCAAGGTGGTTGCCGATCGTTTTGCCAGGAACAGCCATTTGCAAGCGCTGATTGAGGCGCGTCTCGAAGCGGTCAACCAGAGCATGTCCAATTATCGCCCCGACAGTGAGCTCAGCCGGTTTAACGCCTTGGACCAGGCCGGGGAGCCCTTTAGGCCCTCAGCCGACTTTCTGGCGGTGATGCAGGCAGCCGCTGAGATCTATGCCGCCACCGGCGGTGCCTGGGACGGTACCCTCGATCCCCTCATCACCCTCTGGGGCTTCGGTCGCGACCAACACAGTGGGCGGGTCCCGACCCCTGGTGAGATCGAGACGCTTTTAAAGCAGGTAGATTTTGGACGCATCGTCATCACCCCTGACGGGCAGCTGATCAAAGGGGATGGGCGTCTGAGTCTGGACCTGGCTTCCATCGCCAAGGGCTACGGCGTGGACGCGATCGCCCGTCTGCTTGACAACGAGGGCTATACTGATTTTCTGGTGGAGGTCGGCGGCGAAGTGTATGCGGCCGGCCTGCGGCCCGACGGCAAGCCCTGGCGGGTGGGCATCAACCGCCCCAGCCGGGGGGCGGGCTACAGCGAGGTCTACAAGGTGGTGGCCCTGGCCGATAAAGGTTTTGCCACCAGCGGCGACTACCGTAACTATTTTGAAGCCGACGGTCGTTTCTATTCCCACATTCTCGACCCCAAAAACGGCTATCCAGTGGCCAACGGGGTGGTCAGCGCCTCGGTGCAGGCCGACACCTGCATCCTGGCCGACGGTCTTGCCACGGCCCTCATGGTTATGGGGCCCGAGAGGGGCCTCGCTTTAGTTAACACGCTTCCCGGTGTAGAGGCCCTAATCATCGTGGGCAAGGCCGATGGCAGTTTCAGCGAGCACGCCTCAAACGGGTTTGTGACGGTCCCGTAAATAAACGCTAAGCATCTATTTTTTAGGTACTATTCACCGTTGACAAGGTCGCTCCGCCGGCATAGGCTGTTGGTTAACTAGGGTTGTATCGACCCGTGCCGGGCCAGTGTCGTGAGAGCGTCCGGCCATCCCTCCGCTGCTTCCAACTTTTAAACTGACCATCGATAAGCCGTTTCACCGGGTCCAGGATACAGCCGCCAGCAAAGACGTTGCCGCTGTTGCTGCATGAACCCTTACCCGGTTGAGGTCAGCATGGCTTTTCGTCGCACCCCCAAACGCCCTTTGCTGCAACCCCTGCAGCTCGACCGCCTCCTTATGCAGGTGCTCAATCGGCCCGGGCAGATTCTCATTGCCCTGGCCATCCTGACCCTGGTGTTGGGAACCCTCATTCCGCGCCTCAGATTCAAGACCTCGGTCCATGATTTGGTCATCGAAACCCTTCCCGAAGCCCATATCTATAGCCAGTTCCGCAACCGCTTCGGATCGGAAGAGCTCATCCAAGTGGTGATCCGCTGCGAGGACGTGTTTGCACCCACCGCCTTTGCACAGATTGCAAACCTCTCTGAGGCGGCCGGAAAGATTGCGGGGGTGTCGCGGGTGATCAGTCTGCCCGTGGTCAAGGCGGCGGTGGATGTGTCGGGCAGCTGGTCCCTGGAGCGCTTCAGCGAGCTCATCGGCAAGGTGCCCCTCTTCGACCGAAACCTCATATCCGCCGACAGCCGCACCACGGCCATCACCCTGGTGCTGGCCAACGATGCCACTTATCCGGACGTCATCGCCGCCGTGGAGCGGCTCATTGCAGGGGCCCATGACGGTCTGAACCTCTACCAGATCGGCATGCCCCTGGTTTCCCAGGCGCTGGGGACGCTCACCCAGAGCGATTTCCTTTTCTTGCCCCCCATCACGGCCATCATCGTCGCATTGGTGCTCTTCCTGGTGCTGCCCCTCAAACGCCTGGTATTTCTGCCCCTCTTGTGCGTGGGGCTGGCCCTGATTTGGGCCTTTGGCCTGATGGGGTTATGGGGGCTGCCCCTCTCCCTGTTGACCCTCATCGTGCCGGTGTTTCTCATCGCCGTGGGGACGGCCTATTGTCTGCACATCCTTTCGGCCTTCAGCCACCATCTCGAAGTGTGCCCAACGGCTAAGGAAGCGGTCCTACAGACCTACCTGGAGATGGCGCCCCCCACGCTACTGGCCGTGGCGACCACCATCATCGGGCTTACCTCCCTACTTCTCAACCACATTACGGCCATCCGCGAATTTGCGCTCTTTGCCGTCATGGGCATGTTCGCCCTCCTGGTGATGCTGCTCATTTTGCTTCCGGCTATTCTGCTGCACCTACCGCTGCCCGCCGGCAAGCGCCAGCTACCAAGTTTCGGCAGCCGCTTTGCGGCGGCGATCAGCGCTCTGGTCGTGGGCCTCAACCGCAGCAATGGGCGCCCCATCCATCTCATTATTCTGGCCGCCGTCGTTCCGTTTTGCCTCCTTGGCATGCTGCGCCTGCGAGTGGAGACCAGCCCAGTGGCTTATTTCCAGGAGGACACTGAGATCGCCCGTAACTTCAAGGATATTTACACCCACCTGTCCGGCAGCTTTCCGGCCAATATCACCGTGAGGGGGACGGGGGCGGATTTTTTTGAAGCACCCCAGAACCTCAAGATCATCGAGACCCTCCAGACCCACCTGGACACCCTCCCCGGCGTGGACAAGACCATCTCTTTTGTGGATTATCTCAAATTGGTCAACTACGCCACCAACCAATACGACGCCGCATACTACGTGCTGCCCCAAGAGCCCTTCGAGATCCGCATGCTGATCAACAGCTACCGCTCCATGCTGGGCAAGGAGATGATGACGCCCTTCATGGTGACCGACTTCTCCCGGGCCAACATCCTCCTGATGACCCACTTTAAACGCTCCGGCCAATTCCTCGAGCTGCGCCGGCATATTCAGCGCCATGTACTGGCAAATTTCTCCAAGGATCTGGAGTGGACTGTGACGGGCCTGGGGCTGACCCTGTCGGCCAGCAGCCGCGCCCTCACCGCGGGGCAAATCTACAGCCTCGGCCTCACCCTGATGGTGGTCTTCGTGATCCTGGCCCTGCTTTGCCTCTCATTCAAGGTGGCCCTCATCTCCCTGTTGCCCAACATCTTTCCCATCGTCGTCACCTTCGGGGTGATGGGCTGGCTGGGGATCGAGCTCTCCATGGTCACCAGCCTCATCGCCAGTGTGGCCATCGGCCTGGCGGTGGACGACACGATTCATTATTTGGTGCGCTACAACCGTGAGATCAAGAAGGATCTCGACAAGGAGCGCGCCATGGCGGCCACCCTGACCCACCTGGTGAGGCCCGTGGTGTTCACCACCGTGACTATCGGCCTGGGCTTTTCCGTCCTGACTTTTTCCAGTTTCGTACCCACGGCCGTTTTCGGCCTGCTGATGATCCTGACCCTATTCTCGGCCCTGGTGGGGGATCTGGTCATCCTGCCCACCCTTCTCCAGCGTGCCGAGCTGGCCACTCTTTGGGATCTGGTCCAGATCAAGCTCGGCAAGGATCCGGGCAACGCCATCCCCCTTTTTAGCCGCTTGTCGCGCATCCAGATGCACTACGCCCTCATGGCTGGTGTGTTTAAAAAGCTCGGCCCCGGGCAGACGCTTTTTGCCAAAGGGGAAGATGCCCAGGCCATGTATCTGGTCATGTCCGGTCGGCTGGAGGTGATTGCCCACGATCGTCGGCGCAAGGGCGATATCAGCTATGAAGTTGTCAAGCGCGTCAACCGATTGGCCATGGGCGATGTGGTTGGTGAGATGGGCATGTTTAGGAGGTCCCGGCGCTCCGCCACCGTCATCGCCCGGGAGCCCACCGAGCTGTTGCAGATCAGTTGGCAGATGATCCAGCGCCTGGAACTGCTCCATCCTCTGGCGGCCCGGAAGCTGCTCCACAACCTGATCCACATCGTCTGTGACCGTTTGGAAGCTACCACCGACTGCCTTGCGCTGGAGAGCACCCGTGACAACGCCACCGGTCTGTACACCTCCATTGGCTTCCGTGACGTTCTATCCACTGCCGTTGCCCGGGCGCGACGCTACAATGAAACCTTGACCCTCTGTCTGATCGGCGTGGACATGGCTGCCTCCGCGCCCCAGGCCTTCGCCCCAGGGCCCCCACCCGACCTTTGTCGCACCCTCGCGCGGGAGTTGCGCAGTAGCGACACCTTCACCCCCCTTGACCCGACGACCTTCGCCCTGCTTCTGCCGCGCACGGCCGGACACAAGGCGCGGACGGTCTATACCCGCCTGCAGGCGGTCATCGATGCTTTTTTCGAGCAGTGCGACAGCCAACCGCGGGGGGTTCATATTGCCGCCACCCACCTGGACAACCCCCGCGTCCGCTCGGGTGGGGACATGCTGCAGGAGGTTTTTGCGACCTTGTCGGGTCTGAGAGCCGCCTGACCCAATTGGCACAGAGGCTCCCGCCCGTTCACCAACTTCTGCCGTTTGCAACACCCCGGGAATCCCAGAATTTTTGACTTTAAGGGTGGTTATTGATAGATTCACTGGCGCGCTTGTGGTAGGAGCGAGGACCTTGGTTCGTGCCACCGCGAGAGGCCATGTGAGGTCCTGTCGGTGTTGGTTTCCCCTTAATTTGGTAACGACGTCATGAAGGTGTATCTCGAAAGCCTGGGCTGTGCCCGCAATCAGGTGGACAGCGAAGAGATGCTCGCCCGCCTCGGCGATGCCGGTTGGGAAGTGACCCCAGAGCCGGCTGAGGCTGCGGCCATCGTGGTGAACACCTGCAGCTTTATCGAATCGGCCGCCGACGAGAGCATCGAAACCATCCTGGCCCTTGCGGAATTCAAGAAGCGGGGCAGCTGCCGCAAGCTGGTGGTGACCGGCTGCTTGCCCGAGCGCTACCGGGAGGCCACCGCCGATGAACTGCCCGAGGTCGACGCCTTCTTGGGGACGGGGGCCTTCGATCAGATCGTAACTGCCCTGACGACCGATTATCCCGCCGGCCACTGCCTGCTGCCCGATCCAGACAGCATCCAGGCGGGGGATGCCCTGGGACGATCCAGCAGCGTGCCCCAGGCAGCCTATCTCAAAATCGCCGAGGGATGCAGCCGCAGCTGCACCTATTGCATCATACCGCGCCTGCGGGGCCGGCAGAAATCACGTCCCCGTGAGGTGATCCTGACCGAAGCGCGGCAGCTGGTCGCTGCCGGTGCGCGGGAGCTGACTTTGGTGGCTCAGGACTCCACCGCCTATGGCACCGATCTGACGCCAGCCCTCCAATTGGCCGACCTGCTGGACGACCTGGCCGCGGCCCTGCCCGAGGTCTGGATTCGCGTTCTCTACGGCCACCCCCTGAGCATGGGCGACGAGGTGCTGGCGGTGGTGACTAAACGGGCCAACATATGCCCCTATTTCGATATCCCCATTCAGCACAGCAGCAGCGCCGTTCTCAGGCGCATGGGACGTGGCCACGACCGCGAAACCCTGGTCCAGCTTTTTGAAAAGATCCGCGCCCAAGTCCCCGACGTTGTGCTCCGCACAACCGTCATCGTGGGTTTTCCCGGTGAAACCGAGGATGATTTCGAGGACCTGCTCGACTTCGCCGAGGCGGTTCGCTTCGACCACCTTGGCGTCTTCACTTACTCGGACGCCGATGACCTGCCCAGCCACCGCCTGGCGGAGCCGGTGCCTGAGGCTGTCGCCCAGGAGCGCCACGACCGCCTCATGGCCCTCCAGATGGAGATCTCCGAGAAGAACCTGGTGCGCTTTGACGGCCAGCGCTTGCGGGTCCTTGTGGAGGAGGAAGAGGAGCCGGGTCTCTGGGTGGGGCGCAGCATGGCCCAGGCCCCCGAGGTGGATGGGGTGACCTATATCCGCGGCGTCGACCCCGAGGTCACCCCACCCCTGGGGCGCTTTGTCACGGTCAAGATCGTGGACACGCTGGAGTATGACCTCATAGGAGAGTTGGATGAGTGAGCTCAAAGAGCGGATTCTTGCGGCCGTCGCGCCCGACCTGGGGGCCATCGAGGCCGCCCTGGAGGAGAATCTGTCCCCCCACCTCGACCTGGTGCGGGAGGTGGCCGGGCACATTATTTTCAGCGGCGGCAAGCGCCTGCGTCCCATTTTGAGCGTCCTGAGCGGCCGTCTGTGCGGTTCTGATGGAGACAGGGACAAGCTGGCCGAGACGAGCGCAGCCTACACCTACGCCACCATCTTCGAGTATCTGCATGCCGCGACCCTGCTCCACGACGATGTGGTCGACGGTGGCCTCATGCGGCGGGGCCAGCCGGTGGCCCACAGCATCTGGGATCCGGCCACGGTGGTGCTCACCGGTGATTTTCTGCTTTCCCGGGGGCTGGCCATCGCCGCCAGTACGGGGCTGCCCGAGGTGATTACGGTAATCGCCCGTATCACCGAGGAGATGTCCCAGGGGGAAATTCAGCAATTATTCCGCAAAGGTGCCCTGGATCTATCCGAGGCCGAGTACATGACCATCATCCGGCGCAAGACCGCCGTTCTGTTTGAAGGCGCCTGCCAGGTGGGGGCCCAGGTGGCGGGTGCCTCTGGGGATTGGG
>JBNKKA010000005.1:49616-54640 GCA_050291585.1 Desulfobacteraceae bacterium | reverse complement strand
GCTGCCGGCGTAGCCGAGCCCCTTTAGTTTGTCAAAGATCCAGGTGGCTTTGAAATCATCCTCGGCAAGCCAGTCGCGGATGATCTGATGATAAGGTGCCAGGATGGACTCCCGCCGTTTCTTCTTGCGATACGACGGCGGTGCCTTCTCCGTGATGTAACGCTTGACCGTATTGCGGTGGACACCAAGCTTTTTGGCGATCCAGCGCATGCTGAAGCCTTGTCGATGATATGACAGAATGTCCATGAACACCTCCGAAGTCACCATGGCAAGCCCCCCCTTTGGGGATCAGCTTACCAATCATTGTGGGTTGGAGGTGGTACACTTTTCGTTCCGATTTTTGGTACAGTTTTACATCCGCGTCGACACCATTGCCCATCCGACGATCTGGCGAGAAAAAAGATCCATAACGACGGCCAGGTACAGCCAGCCTTCAAGGGTCCAGACATAGGTGATATCAGCCGTCCAAACCGTATTCGCAGTCGTGACATCAAACTTGCGGTCGAGCAGATTTGGTGCCACTGGTAATGAATGCCGGCTATCGGTTGTTAGCTTAAAGCGTTTGGGCGTCTTGGCCTTTAGCCCCAAATCTCTCATGATTCGCCGAACCTTATAGCGGCCAATCTTGTAACCTTCGGAGATCATCTGGCGCATGATCCTTCGGGATCCATAGCTGCTCCTGGATTGATCAAATATTTGCTTGATCCGAGCTTTTAATGCTGCCTCGTTTGGCCCTTTGCCGCTATGGGATGAAGAACGTTTCAGGTAGTCGTAGAAACCGCTCCGGCTCACCCTCATCACCTTGCATAGAATGGTGATGGGATATGCCTTCATTTGCTGCCGGATAAAGTCGAATCTCACTTCGACTCGTTCGCAAAGAGGTGAGTCGACCGAGGGAACCTCCCCCTGGGCCGCTCTTAGAACCGTACGTGAATCTCTCGATTCATACGGCTCCTATTGTTCAACCGCTGGCTTAATACCCAGTTGCCAATGGAACAGTGCATTTGGTTCTCGTTCCGATAGCCCGTGTAACCACTTTTTAGCTTTTGATTGGCTGCCTTTGAATCGCTTGTATTTCCGGACCGCCCATTTTACCATGTTGGCATGCCTTTTCCTCAACGCTCACTACCATGCCTCTTAAGCACAGCAGCTTGAGGTGGTTTGATATCTCCTCCTGCAAGGCGATATCGAGGGGCCCTCCCTCATCGATTATGTAGCTTTCATAGCACACAGGCCGCCGCCTTTTTTAAGATATCACGCTCCATCAAAAGGCGTTGGTTCTCTTTTCTAAGTTGTTTGTTCTCAGCCTCGAGGTTCGGCTGTGAGGCGGATTCAGCCGGGGCCTCAGCTTGATCGCGATACTGCCGTACCCACCGTGATACGTTGGTATGATTGACATTCAATCGACGGGCGACCTCAGTGCAACTGTAGTTATTATCGATGACCAACTGGACTGCATTTTTTTTGAATTCTTCTGTGAACTTCCTGCGTTGTCGTTTTTCGTTCATTTAACACCTCGTGTGCGTAGTGGCCGCTGAAAACATCCATTCGGCCCTATAACCTGGGGGATCGCATTAAACCACATCAAATGATCATGGGTTGGAAAAATCGATCATCCAGTCTACGCACGTCTTTGAATCCAGCCTGCGCCATCATTGTCACTAACTCAGGGTAGAATGCGTTCATATTTTTCCTTGCTATAGAGATTAAAAAGGGCGCCACCTCCGGCGTCAGCACCGAGAAAATCGAGTCCGCTCTGAAAGCAGCGTTTTTCGTTATTGATGGGTAAATAGAGCGCCATCTGCTGTTGGCAGTTCTCGCGGCTAACCGTTGTCCCCGTCGATAAGGCCCCCCAAGGCTCCGAGGATGGAACCCTCACCCTTGCTGCCCCCCCGCTGGGGAGCCGCCTGGAGCATGCGCCCGGCCAGGCGCGAAAAGGGCAGGGATTGCAGCCAGACCCGTCCCGGTCCCTGGAGGTTGGCGAAAAAGAGGCCTTCACCGCCGAAGAGGGCGGTCTTGATGTTGCCTGCCTGCTGGATATCGAACTGCACTGAGGCCTCCATGGCTACGATACAGCCAGTATCCACGTGGAGCACTTCGCCGGGTGCCAGGGTGCGGTCGATCACCGTGCCGCCGGCGTGGACGAAGACTAGGCCGTCACCGTCCAAGCGCTGCATGATGAAGCCCTCGCCACCGAAAAGGCCGGTGAGGATCTTGCGCTGGAAGTGGATCCCTATGCTGACGCCCTTGGCGGCGCACAGGAAGCTGTCCTTCTGGCAGATGAGGGTTCCCCCTACGCTTGAAAGGGGGACGGGGATGATGTTGCCCGGATAGGGGGCGCCGAAGGCCACGTGACCCTTGCCCTGACCGTTGTGGGTGAAGACGGTCATGAAGAGACTCTCGCCCGTGAGCAGGCGCTTGCCGGCCCCCAGGAGTTTGTCCATGAAGCCCCCCCCGGCGGCGGCGGCCGAGCCGTCCCCGAAGACGGTGGTCATGTGGATGGCGGCGTCCTTGTACATCATGGCACCGGCCTCGGCCACAGCGCTCTCGCCGGGGTCGAGCTCCACCTCGACGAACTGCATCTCAGCACCTTTGATCTTGAAGTCGATCTCGTCCGCCTTGCCCATGCGGGCCATAGGTGGCGGCGCGGGGGCGCCAACCGAGCCGGCAGCTAGCTCGTCGATCTGGGAGATGGGCAGCCATTTGGCGTAACCGTCGCGCCAGGCATGGCCATTGGGGTTCTTTTGCGCCTGGGCAGCTGCCTGGGCCTGGTCAAAGGGACCGGTCTGATTGCCGTCGTAGCTCAAATACCATTGGGTCATGGGAGACTCCTGTATCGTTTATAATCCAAAATTAATGGGCAGGCGGGAAATGGCCCTTGCGTTGACTCACGCGCTTGGGTCGATGGCTGTCGCTTTGTGCAGAGTGGTGACGGCGGCGGCGTCCAGCCCCAACAGGCCGGCCAGGGTCTCCAGGTAGTTGCGCTCTTCAGGGGTGTCCACCTCCACTGCCAGGAGGGACACCAGGTAGACCTGGCGGGCCTGCTCCGGCCCCTGCACCGCTGCGGCGATCGCCTCGGCGCTGTGGGGGCGGGCCAGTTCGGCTTCCATGAAGCTGCGCTCCTCGGGGCTGAGCTGGACGGCGTCCAGTTTGGCCAGAATGCGCTGACGTTCCTCCGCATCGATGACGCCGTCAGCCTTGGCCGCGGCGATCATGGCACGAATCAGAAGAACCGCCTCCTCAGCGGATGGCGGTGGCGCTGGTGGAGCCACCGGCGGTGGCCCGGGTGCCTGGCTTGGCGGGGGCGGGGGCGCTGCACCCGGACCGCCACCGGGAAGGGGGGGCGGCCCCGACCCAGTTGCGGCACCTGGGGGTGCTACCGGAGGGAGCCCTTGGCTTTGCTTGGCCGAATTCATGAAGTGCTCGACGGCTTCCATTGCCACACCTGCCAGGCCCAGAGCGGCGCCGCCGGAGAGCAGCCCGCCGAGGCCCCGCTTGCGACTCACACCGCCCATGAGCAGACTGCCCAACATCTTTTCAGGATTAAACATCTGTGGACTCCTTGGATACGCATTGGATATAAATTGGGTCGGAGAAGGATAGCCCGACGTCACACCATAACGCCTAACCTTGCAAGGTCAGGGTCGCGGCATACAGAAAAGGCAAGCCCTAATGTTACCCCTAAGCGCCCATACCTTCAACCCCATTGGAAGGGTCCACTCCTGTTTCAAGGAAAAATTCGGTATCCCGCGGCAGCCCGGGCTGGTGGCCGAGGCCTGCGCCACGGTAGAATTACTGCCTCCCTACGACGACGCGGCCACCGTGCGCGGGCTAACGGAGTTCTCCCATATCTGGCTGCTTTTTGTCTTCCACGCCAACCCGCCGGACCGCTGGCGACCCACTGTGCGCCCACCCCGCCTGGGGGGCAACCGGCGCATGGGGGTCTTCGCCTCGCGTTCTACTTTCCGGCCTAACCCCATTGGCCAGAGCGTGGTTCAGCTCGATGGGATCACCCACAGCAATCGTCGGTTGGAGTTGCGGGTCAGCGGCGTGGACATCCTGGACCAGACCCCGGTGCTGGATATCAAACCCTACCTGCCCTACGCCGACGCCTTACCCCAGGCCAGAGGCGGTTATGCAAACGAGCGCCCGGAAATCCTCTACCGGGTCAGCTTCTCCGACCAGGCGGAAAGCGCCTTAGCGGCTGGTAGCGGCCGCCAGGGGACCGATCTGCGCCGGTTGGTGAAACGAATCCTGGAAAATGACCCCCGGCCGGCCTATCGCAAAGACGAAACCTGCAGTCGGACCTATGGCATGCACATCGAAGACTTCAATATTGAATGGGAACTGAGGGGAGAGGAGATTGTCGTAACAGCGGTGACTCATCTATGATCTGAAGGCAGCGCACCGGACAATGGAAAAAAGTGTCTATGGCTCAGTGCTGGGGCGTTACGGTTTCTCGCAGTTGCCTCAAACTGAAGGGCTTGGGGAGGACCGCGTCAAATCCCAATTGTAGGTGGGCTTCGAGCGCTTTTGGATTGATGCTACCGCTGACCAGGACCAGGCGGACCAGGGGATTGATCTTACGCAGGATACGGGCGACGGCGATGCCATCGAGCTGTTCATCGATGTTCAGGTCGATGAGGGCGCAGTCGAAGGCGGGGGCCCTCGTCCCGGCGGTTTCATAGGCCTCGATCGCCTGGGCGCTGTTGCTGAAAATTGTGGCCCGGCATCCAATGCGTTCGATCATGATGCCGAAAAGCTCACGCAGGGCGGGGTCATCATCAAGAACGAGAATATTGGCGTGGCCAGCGAGTTCGCCGAACAGGGCCTTGTTGCTTTCATTGGTATCCAAAGTCGACATGATTGCTGCCTCCTTACATGGGTGTCGTTGCTCTCAGATGAGAGCGCTGTCTCTCCAAAGAGACTGCCGACATCCTGTTCCAAGGGGCGTGCCAGCACTGAAATTCGGATAAATATTCTTTTAAATATATGTTTTTATTTATTATTTATTTTTCCCAAAA
>JBNKKA010000005.1:0-49606 GCA_050291585.1 Desulfobacteraceae bacterium | reverse complement strand
CCAAAAAAATTAAAACTGCTTGCCATGGGGCAGATCACCGCAACACTGGTGGATATCCCCCGCAGACTACCGGGATAGGGCACTATAAAAAAGGGGTTATGGGGAAAATACGGGGAGGGATTTGAAATCGGTCCTTTGAAAATTGCCGCGGTATCTCTATAATAGGCGTATTGCATTGCTGAAAAGCACGCTTGTCCTTCGGAAACCGAATCGACGGATACCGGATGCCAACTTACCAGTGAGACCACAGGAGTCGCCCATGCCTGCAAGAAAGTCATCCATAGAAGAGATGCCCTGCGAGGAACTGCAGATTAGCATCCCCTGCGAACTGGCTAAACGCATCCGCCACTACACCAGCGAAAGCGGTTCCGACCTGTCGCAGGTGATTATCGAGGCCTTGGATACCTTCCTGAGAGGAGAAAACAAATAGTGCCCGCCCATCAACGGCATCTTACACCCAATATAGGGGCAGACACTCGGCGACGCCCGGCCTAATTCAGGCTCAATGACGCCATCAGTCCATCAATCTCGGACTTCATCAGACCGTACTCCATGATGAGTTGATCCAGACCATTGGCCCCGTAATCGAGTCGTTCCAGCACCTGATCGGAGAAGCGATAGCTCATCCCGTCCAGGCCAGCTCCAATCCCCATCATAGTGCAGACACAATCGGATAAATAGACGATGCAGGTGGCCGTGTGGTCAAGGAGCCCCTCCTCGGGCAGGTGGTGGTTTCGAATCACATAGGCCATATCCGCACTGAAGTTCCAGCGTTCTGCGATCCGCCCACCGAGTTCGGCGTGGTCGATCCCCAGCACTTCCCGTTCGGCATCATGGAAACAATACTCGTCCTGGCACACCAGCCGCTGGATCTCATGGGCCGCCGCGCCCACGTACTGGTTGAGGACCAGCTTGCCGATATCTTTGAGCAGGGCGCAGGTGAAAATACGGTTGATGTTGTCCGCCTTAACCTTTTCGGCGATCTTGCGGGCCAGGATGGCGCTGACGGCAGAGTGCTTCCAGAGCTCACCGGTGGCCAGTTCATATCCCGCCTGAGCGGTTTTAAGGCGGCCCGAAGCGGACTGCAGCAGGACCACGTCTAAAATTGAGTTCAGCCCCAAAAGCACCACGGCCTCCTGAACCGATTCGATCCTGCGGCGCAAGCCGAAATGGGCCGAATTTACCGTGCGCAACAGATTGGCCGTCAGGGTGACATCGTGGGTGATCAGCATGGCGGCCTCCTTGAGGGCGCCATCCGGGTTCTGGGCGATCTCGATCAGCTGGGTGGTAATCTGGGGAATCGGCTCCAGAGCGTCAATATCGTCGATGATCTCGTCGAGTTTCATTCAACTCCTTATAAATGGTACCCCCAGGAATGGCGGGTCAAGCCCGAGTTGCGGCGGCTGAAAGGGGTTGTTTTTGGCGGAAGCTTTTCAATCCTGGGATTGCCCGGCGACATTCACCTGGACCTCACCGTCGGCGATGTGCAGGGTGAGGGTCCGGTTATGGCGCCCCCCCACATCGATATGTTCTGGAGTGATGCCCAGTTGGGAGAGTAGCTGGCGCGCCATGGTGCTGTTGCGGCCACCCACATCGCTGCGGCCGGCCTGGCCGAGCATCTGCCCGCCACCCACAACGCTGATGGTCATCGCCCCTTTTTCCAAGCCGAAGTCTTCGGCCGCCTTTACAAAGTGGGGGATGGCCGTGTCGGCGAACATGCAAGGGTGGTCCGCGCCGGCAGCGAAAGCCATCTCCTCCGCGTTGGGCAGCATGAAGATCACTAGACCACCGGCGCGATTGCGAGCGTCATAGGCGCTCACGGCCACACAAGAGCCCAGCGAGGGTGCCAGGAGGGCTTCCTGATCATCACGGCTAAACTTAATATCGGACACATCCACCACTATCTTCTTCATGGTTGTGCCTTTCCAGAGGACTATTTTTCAGTGTTTCGGTTTGTTGACGCGCTTGTCTGCCCCGGAAGTAATCACAACGAGAATGCCAACAAGAGAAAGGGAGTAAGGATGGGGCCAATTGGTACCATCGCATTGTCGTATGCTTTGGGATGGACCGCATTTGACAGGCGCGTTCGGGTCCCATAAGGTGGCGCGGCTGATGCTTCGCACTTGGCCGAGTTTCAGCGCAAATTGTATAGCAAAGGTAGTTCAGAAAGCGATAAAATGCAATCGAAACCCGCAGCGGCCGCCGCAACAAGACCTGTCGCCACACCGGGCACACCTGACCCCATAAGCGGCATAGTTGCCAGCGCCGCTGCCTTCCTCATCTGGGGGCTCAGCCCAGTCTATTGGAAGTGCCTCACGGGGGTCCCGGCCACGGAAATCATCCTGCACCGCATCCTCTGGTCCTTTTTACTGATGGTGCCCCTGCTGGCCCTCCTGCACCGCTGGGGGGCGTTCACCCGGGCCATCACTCACCCGCCCACCCTGGCAATGTTGGTGGTTAGTGCCCTTCTGGTGGGAGCCAACTGGTTCATCTATATCTGGGCGGTCAACAATGAACACATCCTCCAGGCCAGCCTGGGTTACTACATCAACCCCCTGGTGAACGTCTTTCTGGGCATGCTTTTCCTGAAAGAGCGCCTGCGCTACGCCCAGGTGCTGGCCTTGGGCCTGGCCGCAACCGGAGTCCTCTACCTGACCCTCTCCCACGGCGTCTTCCCCTGGGTGGCCCTGAGCCTGGCGCTCAGCTTCGGCGTCTACGGCCTGATCCGAAAAGTGGCCCCGGTGGACGCTCTGCCCGGCCTGGCGGTGGAGACCCTGGTGCTTTCTGTTCCGGCGGGCCTGCTGCTCCTGCATCTGCATCGGTCGGGCTCGGGCGCCTTCATGCATATGGGTTTGGGCACCGATCTGCTCTTGGCGGGCACGGCCCCCCTGACCGCCGTTCCCCTGCTGCTTTTCACCCTTGGGGCCCGTAAAATCACCCTCACCACCCTGGGTTTTATCCAATACCTGGGTCCCACCGGCATGTTTCTGCTGGGAATCTTGGCCTATGGGGAACCCTTTTCCCACATTCAGGCGATCACCTTCACGCTGATCTGGACCGCCCTGGGGATCTTCACGGCCGACATGGTGGTTCAACACCGCAAGAAAATCACTTCTTCATCTGCTCCCCAATGACCTTGTGAAAGTTTTCCATGGAAGGTTTGCGCAGCCGGCGTCCATTGACGAAAATGGTCGGGGTACCCGTCACCTTGACCTCCTGACCGAGGCGCATGTCGCTGCGGATGGCGTCGATCACCTGGGGGGCCTGCATCTGGGCTTTGAAGGTCTCCTTGTCCAGCCCCAGGCTGACGCGAATCTCCTCCAGTTTTTGTTCATTGAGCTGGTCGTAATTTTTGAAGAGGGCATCGTGAAACTCCCAGAACTTACCCATGGTGCCCGCCGCCAGCGCGGCCTGGGCGGCCCGCAGGGAAAAGCGATGACCCCGCAAGGGGTAGTTCTTGAACACCACGCGCACCTCTTCGGGATAGGCCACGCGCACCTCCTCGAGCAACTCGACCATACGGGAACAGAAACCGCACTCGAAATCGCTGAAGATCACGATGGTCACCGGCGCATCGGCCGGCCCCAGGGCGGGTGACCCGGCGATGGGGATCTCGCGCACCAGGTTGACGGCCAGCAGTTGGGCGTCGGTGCGGGTGGGGGCGCTCAACCAGACCATGTCCTCGGAAGGCCCCTGGCGCAGGCGCGTAAATGCCGCATCAACTTTGAGGCTGCCGCTCAACTCCCCCTTGCGATTGTAAACATCCAATCGCCCACCGGGCAAAAGGGCGTAGAGATACTCTCCCCCCGAGCTGGGGAGCATGTCGAGGGGGGGCTTGGCAAACAGACGGGTGTCGAGCACCTCTCCCTCTATTTCAGCGCAAGCCACCCCTGTGCACAACAGGAGGACACCGATCATCAAAGTCGCTAGGGTTTTCCACAAACGCGTCATGGTTGCTCCTTATCTGGGTGGGGTGAAAAGCCGCACCCCAGTGTCTATTGGTCAAAGGTCACGAACTGTATTCATTAAGGATTTTTAAGAATTCTATCGCAACTACCTAATCAGCGGGCGGGCCATGGGCGTAGGCCGCTGCCGGGATCACGCTAAAATCATCGCTTCCCGGCGGCTGCCAGAGCAGCTTGAGGGTTGCTGTGCCTTTGCGCTGAAAATAGCGCAGCCGCATGGCGGCCCAGCCTGCCTGAGGATTTTCCATGGTTTCAGGTGTGGAGAAACGGTCTCCGCTGCTATGCCATTCACCGTCATCCACCACAAGACGATCCGCGACCCAGACGCGGATGCCGTCATTGGAAAGCGCCTTGAAACGATATGTGCCCGTGCGGTCCAGATGGATGAAACCGTTTGCCTCCAGTCCGATGGCGCGCGCCCGTCCGCTGGCGAACACCTCACCGCGTCCGAAACTATGGTTGAACGCCGCGATGGGCGGCCCGGGGCGGCCCAGCCGATGCAGGTTTTCCCCGGTGGGCATTTCCCTGGTGTGGCGAAACTTGCCCGGCAGGTAGACAACGACCAGGCCCGGCTGCCACTCTACACCCCGGTCAAGACCCAAGCGAGGCGCTTGCCCGGGGGGCTTTTGGGGATGACGCCCCCCCTGACATCCACCTGCGACAGAGGCGAGCAGAAGTATCAGAATGAGTCCGCACAATCGGCTTATCGGTCTGGATAGGGTGGGTCTCATGGTCATCACTTTCATCATTTGGGCAAGCTATATATCATCGGCGATGTGTGGCTTACAAGCATAAGCCTTATCCAAGGACGGTCGCTTATCAATGGATTTGCCAGCCGTTTCAAATTTGGCTACAACCCGGCAGAGGTATCTCGAAACCATTCAATGAGGAAACCGTCATGACACTTCCCTTACGCCATGATTATAGAAACAAGCACGCCCGCACCACGATACTGATGATTTGCATGACGATACTAGGTTTTTTGCTTGCCCATCCGGCCACTGCAGCCGATTGTGATTGCCCGCCCCTGGGGCCGCCCCCGGCGGATGACAGCGTGGTCAGCGTGACGAACCTCAACGAATTAAAAGCCGCCATAGCCGCAGCCAGCGGCCCCACCACCATCTATCTAGAAGATGGAACGTACCCGGTCACCACGGAGCGTTTCGTCAATGTGGATCGCGACGACATCACCCTCCGATCCCGCAGCGGCGACCCTGCGACGGTGATCATCGAGGGGCAAGGCATGGCCGCCCCCGGCCAATATGGCCACGGCATCTTCATCGAAAACGGCGCCGACAACGTCACCATCGCCGACCTCACCGTTCGTCAGACCCAGCACCACGGCATCTTCGTCAACCCCGGCAGCGATAACTGCCGCATCTACAATGTGGTCGTAAGCGATACCGGTGAGCAGCTGATCAAGGCCAGCGGCCACGAAGCCAAACGCAACGGAAGCGTGGCCTGCAGTTGGATCGGCTACACCACAACCCTGGATGACGGCGACGACGGCTGGTACACCAACGGCGTCGATCTGATCGATTCGCAAGGGTGGGTCATCCGCAACAACACCTTTCGGAATATTCAACACAAACCGGGCCTGACCGCTCAACTGGCCGGCCCGGCCATCCTGGTCTGGCAGGGCTCTTCCGATACCATCGTCGAGGGGAATCGCATCATCGACTGCGACAGGGGCATCGCCTTCGGCGACAGTTCCGGCAGCGGCGTCCAGCACACCGGAGGCGTTATTCGCAACAACACGATCAAGGGCTACAGCGGAAGCGACGCGGGGATCGGGGTGGTTCGCTCCGTCGATGCCGTCGTCGAGCACAATACGGTCTACGCCCCCGATGGCGTCTATGGTTACAGTATCGAGGCCGATCAAAGCGAGACCACGGGCTGCCTCATCCGCAACAACTTCACCGACGAGCCCATCTTGGCCGACCGCAGGGGGGCCGTGGCGACGGTCAGTGGGAATCGCAGCGATGCCCAGGCCAGTGATTTCCGTGATGCGGATAGCGGTGATCTCCATCTGGCAGCGACCGCCGTCAATGCCATCGACGCGGCGACCGTCATAGCTGAGCGCACCTACGATATCGATTGCGATGCAGTGGCTGGGACTGCGCCGGATCTCGGCGCTGACGAATGGCAGATAAACGACGATGAGGATACCAGTGATCCCAGCGCCCCAGATCCGGAGCCAACCCCCTCACCGTCCCCGTCAACGGGCAGCGGCAGCGGGCATGGCAGCGGTTGTTACATCAATACTGCCGGGGATTCACACAGCAGCAAATGCCTATACAAAGGCTATCCTTTGTAGCCCCGGTCGACCAATAGATCACCCGAGTCCCTGGCGGACACCGACAACTGGTCGCAGCGTTCGTTGCCGGCAATACCAGCGTGTCCCTTGACCCAGCGAAACTCCACGGTATGGCGTTCACACTGCTCCAGGAGCAGTTTCCACAGGTCGGCGTTGAGGGCCGCCTCGCTTTTGGTACGCATCCAGTTGTTGGCGCGCCATTTTTTGGCCCACCCTTTGGTGATGCCGTCCACCACGTAGCGGGAATCGCTGAAGAGAATCACATCGGTCGGCCTTTTAAACCACTGCAGGCCCACGATGGCGGCCATCAGTTCCATGCGGTTATTGGTTGTGCGGTGATAGCCGGCCGACAACTCGTGACTGCGCCCATTCTCCTCAATGACCACCCCATAACCGCCCGGACCAGGGTTGTGGGTGGCGCCGCCGTCCGTATAGACCACGGTCTGACCCGCAGCGGGGGGTTTTGGAAGGCCGGATTTCTGGGCCGTTTTCGAAGCGGATTTGGCCCCACGTCCTCGCCAGGGCGCCGGTGGATGGTCCATGAAGGCCTGAGCCTCGGGGCGGGTATAAAATCCTTTGTAGACCGCGCCCGCCTGCCCTTCCACCTGAGCCTTGGCGCCATCCGGTCCAAACCACTGGGTGTAGATCCCCGGTTTGCGACCCACTGCCACCGCGTAGTACTTCTTCTTTTTTTGTGTTGCCATCTCCGCCCTCCAGAATTGTATGACCATGTGGGGGCCAATGAAAAAAAATAGGACCCTATCCGACTCACCCGATAATTTCAATCCCGCCGCCACATGAGCGCATCTGCGCGGAGCCCTCCGTCAGGCCAGAATGGCCGCGTAGTCCTTCACCTTGGGCTGGTAATCGTCCTCGAAGAGATTGCTCGAGATGATGTAGTCGGCCGTGGAGCGGTTGCAAGCAACCACCACGTTGTAGACAATGGCCATACGCAGGAGGGCCTTGACGTCCACGTCGTGGGGCTGGGCCGTCATGGGGTCCCAGAAGAAAATCAGCATATCCAGTTTGCCGTCGGCGATACGAGCCCCCAGTTGCTGGTCGCCTCCCAGGGGACCGCTTTTAAGAGCGTGAATGTCCAAGTCACAGGCGGCCTTGATCCGGGCACCGGTGGTGCCCGTGGCAAGGAGCTCATGTGGGGCCAATTTTTCGACGTTGAAGACGACCCAGTCAAGCAGGTCCGCCTTGCGGGCATCGTGGGCAACGAGGGCAATTTTCTTTCGTTTTGGCATTGAATCTCTCCGTCTTTTAAAACACCCAAATGAAATAACAGACGCAAACCGGATCCCAGAGGCGCATCTTTATCGTGTTTCCGAAAAGATGCCGCTTCTACGGATCGCAGCTTTTTTGGCATCCAATCTTCCTTGCAAGTAAAAAACCACGCTCAACAAAATGAAACCTACAGTGAAATCTGGTTTTTTTAGCACGATCCGCGCGCAAAAAAAAATGATAAAAATCTTCATTTCTATCGGTTTTGCGGTTGCATTTATTTTTATCAAGTGTTATTCGGCACAAAAATTTTTCACTAAACCTTAAAAGGAGACAGATATGCCAAAAAAGAAAGTTATTAATGAAAAGGCCCTGATCAAAGCGATCACCGACAAACTCCCCCAGGCTCAGATTCTCAAAAAATTTGGTTTTAAAACATCTACCCAATTGAATAATGCCTATTTGAAAGCCCTGATCAATGATGGCCAGGCGCCCCCTATTGAAAAGAGCAAGAAAAAATCAGCCGCCGCTGACGACACCATCAAGGTCGGCAAGAGCGGCAGCCTCATCGTAAAAAAGGGAATGGTGGCGGATTTCGGTTACAAATTAGGCGACACCTTCGCCGTCAAAGCCACCAAAGCCGGTATTCGTCTGGTTAAAAAGTAGCTTCTCACGTCCGTCTGAAACACCGCTATACCTAAGCAGCCCCACCCCTATGGATGGGGCTGTTTTTTTTGGCCAATGATAGGCCCTGCCCTATACAGAAATCTTTTCACGCCTGTAAAAGGTTGGGATTATATCCCGTGCCTCCCAACTTGGGCGCAGCCCATATCTTACAGTGTGTCTTCCAAAAAAATATCCGCCAATAACCGTGAGTGACCCTCTGACCTGCCGACAATTTAGAGGTCGCAAGGCAGGTGGACATCTCTTTTTTTTGTTTCGATCTGAAGCGAGTGGATACTTTCTGGTTGGACAAAATTAAAAATAACGGCGAGCACCCATATACCTTTTTTCATAATAGGGTGCCGACATGGCAGAGACGCGAATCGATTTCCCGCGCCTGGGGGCATGAATAAAATTGCCGGAGCCGGCGTAAATCCCCACATGCGACACCCGCCCTTTGCGACCGGTGTAGAAAAAAACCAGGTCACCTTTTTTCAAAGCTTTGCGGGATACCGGAAAACCGGCGTCGAATTGGGCTCTTGAGTTGCGCGGCAGGTCCAGGCCATTAAGGCGATAGACAGTCATGGTCAAACCGCTACAGTCAAACCCGGTAGACGCTGATTCCCCCCCCCAGCGGTAGGGCTTGCCGATGTAACGTTTAGCGGTGCGCACAAGGCCCACGCGAACGGTGGCTTTGGGATCGCCCGGTTTGGAGCGCGAGGGCGCTGTGGGCGCCACAAGGTAGAACCCATCGATGATGCCTCGCGCCCGTAACTTGAGCGCCTGCCGGCGGGCCGCGTCTTTGCTCAAGTAACGCCCAAAGCGCACTTTGCTGAAGCCGTCATCGGCGATGAAGTAGTAGGCATCCAAACCGTGGGACTGGAGTTCAAGGGCATAGGCGGCCGCCCGCTCCGGAGTTTTGAAGGCACCCACCTGGATAGTGAAATCGATACTCGCCAGGGGCTTGGTCTCCGGTGGTTTTGGCGGTTTTGGCGTTTCTGGGGGAGCCACGGGCGCTGCCGGTAGTTGAGGAACGGGCAGGGGTGACGGTGGATGCTCGGGCACCTGGGGTGCCGCGCAGGCCCAGAAGAACATTGCCAGGTAGGCCGCCCCCATCCAAAGCGACCTGTCCTTCCAAAAGCGGATCAACTTCCAGTCTGGGTGCATAAAAACTGTATCTCCTCCGTAGCTTAGAAAGCGAACACCTACACCGGGGGGAAGTACCCATTGCGCCAAATCCGAATACGCTTGTCAGCGGTTTTGGCGACTCAGTATACCATCGCTTGGATAAAAAACGAAATCGTGTCGGAAAGAGGGTGGTCCGGTCCACTCCAAGCCACTCACAGTGCCTCACCATGACCTGCCCCGAGGCTTGGAGATAGGCAATTCATAGGCGCTTTGGGAAGCGGGATTTTGGCTTTCTCTACCCTGGAGATTTCGATATAGTCTATTGATACTGGAAGCAGTTTAATACCATGGTCGAAGAGAGGTCGTATGACCCTTGTGCGGAGAATCATGTTCGGCGGGATGTATCTGGCCTATGGCTACAGCCGGCTCATCGGCTGGGGGCCATTCGGTCGCAGCCGGCCCGTGTATCTTCACGACCCTCCGCCGGTGGTCGGCAACGCCTTGAAAGCCGCCCTGCAGGACCAGCATGTGCGCCAATACCATGAAGCGTCCTGTTCGGTGGCCTCTGTGGCCACCATGATCAATGCCATCCGCGCCGGCAACGGTGCCGGGGGCGAGCCGGTCACCCAACTGGCCCTTCTCGACAGGGTGCGCTGCGGCCACTGGAAAGAACGGATGCGCCCGGAAGGCCACAACGGCAGACGCGGGCTCCCCCTGGGGCTTCTCGGAGAAATCGTTGCCGCCAGCCTCGCGGCTTATGGCATCCGTCCGAAGGCCATGGATGTGGTCCCCGCCCTCTCCAAGGGCGCTGCCGCCATAAAACGCCGCTTGCGCAACCGGCTGAGGCGCTTTGAGGATCGCGGGGACTGCCTCCTCCTGGTCCACTTCAACCAGGGGGCCCTGGTACCGGCCCTGAGCATCCCCCATATCTCACCGGTGGGCGGATACGATAGCGCCACCGACAGGGTCACCCTGCTGGACGTGGATCCCGATCAGCCCGCCCCATACAGCGTCACCTTCGCGCGTTTCTACCAGGCCCTTGCCTGCCAATACCTGGGCCTGCTGCGCCCCTTCGGCTACGACCGCGGCGGTTATGTCTTCGTGCAGCTCGGTCCCCTCAACGCCCACTGAATCAGCCCAAAGATTACGGCAACCCAGGGGTCAACGCTGCTGCCCAAAACGCTCCCAGCTGACCTTCTCCTTCTGGAGGCTCTCCGCAAGACGTGGATTCTTCTCTTCCTGCGGGTAACCGATGGCCATGATGGCCAAGACTTCCATCCCCTCGGGCAAGCCCAACTTGTCGACCACATAAGCGCCGGCGCTGCCTCCCTCTGCATGGTCACGCTTGCGCAGCTGGATCCAGCAGCTCCCCAGACCCAGATCGGTGGCCGCCAGGTGGAGAACAAGGGTGGCGATGCTGGCATCCTCCACCCAGACGTCGGAAACCGTGGGATCGGCGCAGACCACCACTGCCAGGGGCGCCCCTGCCAGAAAAGAGGCCCCGTGGGGTTTGGCCTGGGCCAGGGCGGCGAGGGTCTCCTTGTCCCTGACCACTACGAAGGACCAGGGGTTGAGCCCCCGTGAGGAGGGCGAACGCAGGGCGGCCTCCACCAGAAGATCGATCTTCTCCGCTTCCACCGGGCGATCCTCATAGTGGCGGATACTGCGTCGAGAGCGAAGCAGGTCCAGAAACATGGCTTTTCCTTTCAGAGCATAATTCAGTGGATGCATATCGATTCAGGCCCTATAGCACCTAACAGCGAGGGGGACAAGCCGATGAGAAGCGCCGTTTCTGGCGCAAGCCTGCCATCCACCCTTTCCAGGCTTGACCCGCCCCCCTGCGACGTGAAACAAAGGGACCTTCTCAAATACAAACGACACGGCGTTCCTGGAAAGAGGGCACGGCATTTTGAAAATTGTCATCACCAACGACGATGGCTATGGCGAACCGGGTCTCGAGGCGCTGGAACGGGCGGTGGCCCCCCTGGGAGAGGTGGTCGTGGTGGCCCCCGAGGCGCCCCATTCGGCCTGCGGTCACCGGGTCACCCTGTGGTCGCCCCTAGCCGTCACTCAGCCCAAACCCGGCCACCATGTGGTCCATGGGACCCCGGCGGACTGCGCCCGGCTGGCCCTCAAGGTGTTCGCCCCCGACGCCGACTGGCTCATCGCGGGCATCAATCCGGGTGCCAACCTGGGAAGCGACCTCTATCAGTCCGGTACGGTGGCGGCGGCCCGCGAAGCCGCCATCCTGGGAAAGCCGGCCATGGCCATCTCCCAGTATATCGGCAAGAACTGCACCATCGACTGGTCGGCCACGGAAACCATCGGGGCCGCCGTCATCGCGGACATCCTGAAAGAAAAGACCCTTGCGGGACGCTATTGGAACATCAACCTGCCCTGCCCCCTGGACCCGGCCCATCCGCCTGCGCGGCAACTCGCCCCGCCGGACAGGAACCCCCACGACTACCGCTTCATAGAAGAGAATAATCTCTACCGCCTGGAGGGCGTCATCCACAACCGCCCACGGGCCAAGGGCAGCGATGTGGATGTGAACTTCAGCGGCAGCGTTTCCATCACCCGTCTGGAGATTTAGTCATGAAGTATTGCAGCCAGTGCGGCCACGAGCTGACCAGCAAAATCCCCCCCGACGATGACCGCCTGCGCCATCTCTGCACCGCCTGCGGCATGGTTCACTACCAGAATCCCAAGGTGGTGGTGGGCTGCATCCCCCGATGGGAGGAACAGATTCTGATCTGCCGACGTGATATCGAGCCCCGCAGCGGCTATTGGACCCTGCCCGCCGGCTATCTGGAAAACGGTGAAACCCTGGCCGCCGGTGCGGCCCGTGAAACCCGGGAGGAGACCGGGGCCGAGGTAACGGATCTAGCCCTCTACCGGATTTACGACATCGTCCATGTGAACCAAGTCTACATCATGTTCCTGGCCACCCTTAAGGCGCCCACCTTCCACCCCACCATCGAAAGCTCGGAGGTCAAGCTCATCTCCCCTGGCCGGATCCCCTGGGATGAGCTCGCCTTTCCAGTGATCACGCAAACCCTTCAAGATTTTGTCAACGACCAACCGTCAAACAGCTTCTCTTTCGCCAACAAACAGATACTGCAGAGGCTGAATCCATAACGGATCACCAAACGCTCTTTACGAGCACTACTTTTTGAATTGCGGCGTATCACACCCCTTAATGATCCACAACCACTGTGGGCCCACTCTCGCCGAACAGGATCAGCGGCGGCACCGGTTCTGCAAGCCCCACCGCGCATATCTCGACGTATTCGCCATCTGCCGTACCTCCGGCGTCGAGAACCCCATCGCCGTCGTCGTCGCGGGCCCAGTCACCTGCGATGAGGTTACCGTCGGCGTCCACAGTGTAGGTATTGGTTTCCTGCTTGTCCGCCACCCCATCCGCGTCGCGATCCTCTTCAACCACCTTGCCAATCAAATGACCCGCCGCATCATACGTTCGAATGTCACTCTCGGTGCTGTCTACTACACCGTCGGCGTCGTCATCCTCCATCTGCATCTTGCTGAGAATCTCGTTGGCCGCATTGTAGGTCCAGTTCGTGGTCCGGATACTGTCGGCGATGCCATCCAGGTCCTCGTCGATGGAATAGCGAATACTGCTCTGGTTGCCCTGGGCATCATAGGTATAGGTGTAGGTCTTGCGACGATCAATCGCATCGTCGGCATCACTGTCCTCGTCCCTCACCTTTGTGCTGAGATAGCCATGGCTGTCGAAGGTGAAAGTGGTGGTCGTGCGGCGACCGATAATGCCATCACCGTCGGCATCTGTCTCTAGGATCTCGACCAGGGGATTGCCCTCATCGTCATAGGTAGTGGTCACGGAACTGGCCTCATCGATACGACCGTCGTCCCCGTCATCGTATGACTCTGTTTCGCTCAGGCGGTTACCGGCGACATCGTAGGTGCTGGTTATTGTGGAACGAGCGTCGATGATTCCATCGGCGTTGCTGTCGTCCAAGATGACCTTAAGGGTACGATTGCCATTGGCATCGTAGGTATAACGGGTGGTTTCAAAGGCATCCACACTACCGTTGCCATCGCGATCAGTCTCCCTCAAGCGAGAAATCACCGCCCCCTCACCATCGTAAGTATGGGTGATTTCGCTGATGCCATCCCAGTGCCCGTCGCCATTCTCGTCCACGAAGAAACCATAGGTCAAGCGCTGGTTGGTCTGGTCGTAAGAGCCGGTTTCAACCATTGAAAAATCGGCCTCACCGTCTGCATCCTCATCGGTGGACCACTCCATCTGGGTGATATTGCCGCGCTCGTCATAGGTCACCGCGATGGAACGGATGAGGTCGGCAATGCCGTCGTAGTCCTCATCTTCACGGATCTCCACCGAACTACCGAAAAAGGCACATTCAGTGGCGTCCAAGTTGCGCCCTCCCCCACCGCCTCCATTGTTGCAAGCCAGAAGCAATAGGCACAGGCATCCCACCGTCCACTTGATCTTGGGCATAGCAATCTGCAGGGTCATGCTTCACCTCCTGTAAAGCCAGTTTAGTAGTAACAATTCTGTTCAACCTAAATCTAGAAAAATTCGATTTATCCGCTAGGGACCAGATCTCATTCGCGCTTCGCTATGGAGAGTGATGCGACAACATACTCTGGCGGAACCGGATGGGGAAAGGTAAAATTACCGCTCAAAAGCAAGGCGCGTGCACCATTGAAGCCGTATCCGTAGAAAGAGGCGGGAAGCTTGTGCGGGTAGGGAAAGCAAAGAGAGCGGTGAGGCGGGGAATGCGTATTGGGGTGACCCTTGAAATATAAAAGGGCCCAGATGAACTTTTCACCTGAGCCCTTAAGATGTTTACTTTTGCTATTCTACGACTTTGGCGGCCGCGGGGGCGAATAGACTGCCATAGGCGGTGAGCGATTCACTGCGGATCCCCAGATAGAGACTGATGCACATCACCAGCATGACGGCGGTGAAGGGCAGCCCCACCGATACAGCGATGGCCTGGATGGCCCCCAGGGCGTCGGCCCCGCCGCCGACGAGCAGGGCGGCGGCGATACAGCCCTCCATGGTGGCCCAGAACACCCGTTGGGGAATGGGTGCGTCGAGCTTACCGCCGGCGGTGATGCTGTCCACCACCAGAGAGCCTGAATCCGAGCTGGTGACAAAAAAGACCAGCACCAGGACGATCCCGAAAAAGCTGGTGATATTGGTCAAGGGCAGGTTGGCCAGCATCTGGAACGTGGCCAGGGGAACTTCGCCCAGGCCCTTGGCCAGGACACCGATCTCGTTTTGAATCTGCAAGATCGCATTGCCGCCGAAGGCCTGCATCCAGAAGATGGTCAGCACGGTGGGCACGAGCAGCACGGCCGTCAGAAACTCTCGAATGGTGCGGCCTTTGGAGATGCGCGCGATGAACATGCCGACGAAGGGGGCCCAAGAGATCCACCAGGCCCAGTAGAAGACGGTCCAGCCCTTGTAGAACTTATCATCTACACGGCCCATCCAGTTGCTCAGGGGCAGTATATATTCAATGTACGCCATAGCGGTTTTGCCGATACCAGCGATGAAATGCATGAAAGAACCGGCAAAAATAACGAAACAGAGCAGAATCACAGCCAAAATCATGTTGAAGTTGCTGAGGACCTTGACACCGCCCTCCAGTCCGCGAACCACGGAAATCACGGCCACACCCGTCACGCAGGCGATGATGGTCACCTGAACGCCGATAGTGGGCTCAATGCCGAAGAGGAATTTCAGACCGCTGGAGGCCTGCTGGGCGCCGAAGCCCAAGGAAGTCGCCAGGCCAAAGATAGTGGCCATGACCGCGATGACATCGACGATATCGCCGGGTATTTTCCAGGTCTGTTCACCCAGGAGCGGGTAGAAAGTGGAGCGGATGGTCAGAGGCAGGCCTTTGTTGAAGGCGAAAAAAGCAAGCGCCAGGGCCGTGACGGCATAGATGGCCCAGGGATGCAGGCCCCAGTGGAACATGGTGGCGCCCATGGCGGCCCGTGCTGCCTCCGGTGTGCGGGCGGCCACATTTAAGGGCGTGCCCCACCAGTCGGTGAAGTAGGCCACTGGCTCGGCCACACTCCAGAACATCAGGCCGATACCCATGCCGGCTGCGAAGAGCATTGCAAACCAGGACATACGGGTGAACTCAGGCTTGGCCGTCGGCCCTCCCAGGCGGATCTTGCCCACCGGAAGCACGATCAAAAGTAAACTGAAGACCACAAAGACATTGCCCGAAATCATAAAGAACCAGTCGAAATTGTCGATGGTCCACGCTTTGGTGGCGTCAAAAATTTTTTTGGCGCCCACCGGGTTGATTAAAGTGGAAACGACAAACAGGACAACCAGCACCGCCGATACGAAAAAGACCGGGTTGTGCATGTCCATGCCCCATTTGCGGATGTTGTCCTGCCCTGCCTGGTAGCTGGTGGTGTACTTGTCCCCCATGGGTTGGTCTCCTTTTCAATGTCTTGATTTAGCAGGAAAATCATCGGTTGTCGTGGGCCCATCACCGAGGGGTAAGCGCCTGAGGAGCATGGTCTAAGGGGCATTGTTTCCACGACGGGCCAATCGGTCATTCAGTACGATGAAACCGGGTGAATAGCCAAGATATCCCGGAGTCATGAACAGCTGCCAAAAACCACCGCCCCTGGCTGCGCATCCCAACTAAATTTCGTGTGTATTGAATCACAGCAATAATGTCAATCATTTTTTCGTAATTAATCAAAAAGATATTTTATTTTTGATCTTTACGTAGATAAATATAGATAATATTGCGCATTTTCTATCTTTCCTCCGGAAAATTAAGATACATCGACTGCCTGGGACATGCGCAACTCTCTAAGCAGAGTGCTATCGCTCGATTCTTCTGGTCCGGCCCTAACCTAGCTTGTTAACGTAAGCTCGCAGCGCTGCATCCACCACGGGATCCAGAGGCGGTGGCTGGTAGGCCTCCAAAATCGCCTTCCATTTGGCGTTGGCCCGCCGGGCCATGCTCTGCGACCCCTGCTCCTCCCAGAGGGCGAAGGTGCCGCGTTCCTCCATGAGGGGCTGATAGAACTCTCGGCGGAAGTTTTGAAAGGTGTGCATCTGCGTCAGATACTCGCCCCCCGGCCCCACCTGGGCGATCACGTCGAAGGCCAGTTTCTCGGCGTTGATCTTCTCCCCCCGGCGAATGCGCTTGCACATGCCGCAGATCTCGTCATCGATGATGAACTTCTCGTAGGAGGCCACCATATAACCTTCGAGAATGCCGGCCGAATGCAGCACGAAGTGAATCCCCGCGAGACTGGCCATGAGCTGGCTCATCATGGACTCCATGCCCGCCTGGGCGTCGGGGACCTTGGCATCAGAGATGGCGCCCCCGCCCCGGGAGGGGATACCGTAAAAACGTGCCATCTGGGCGGTGGCCGCCGTGTTGACGGCCATCTCCGGGGCGCCGATGCTGAGGGTGCCATAGCGCATGGCGGTGCTGGAGGAGGAGCCGGAGAAGACCACCGGCGTGCCGGGACGGATCAACTGGGTGAGGACAATGCCCGCCAGGATCTCGGCGTTTTGCACAACCAAGGTTCCCTCGAGCGTGACGGGGGCCGTGGCGCCGGCGATGCTCAGGGAGGAGATCAGCTGAGGCATCCCGGCCTCGGCATAGGCCATGATGGCCCCAAGCATTCGGTCGTCGTAGCCCAGGGGAGTGCGTGAACACAGAATGCTGATCATGGGCGGCCGCTCGGCCAGTTCCGCTTCGGCAACACCGAAGAGAATGGCTGCCATCTCGATGGTCTCGCGGGCCGCTTCGGCACCCATGGCACCCCCCATGAAAGGCCGATCGGAATAGCGCATGGAGGCGTACATCATCTCGGCATTGCGCCGGTGGGAGGGAAGGTCGTTGGGTTCGGCCATCATGCCACCGGTGATATCCATGCTCTTGCTGGCGTGGCTCAGCTTGACAAAGTTGATATAGTCTTCAAGGGTCGATTCGCGCCGACCGCGGTCCAGGTCGGTGACAAAGGGGGGGCCGTAGCAAGGGATGTAGGCGAGGTGATCCCCGCCGATGACGACCTTCTTTTCGGGGTTACGCCCGTACAGGCTAAACTTGGAAGGTGCCTTGGCCACCAGCGTCTCCACAAAGCCCGGTTCGAAAAAGACCCGTTCGCCCTCGATCCTGCAACCCGCCCGGGCCAGCACCTCAAGGGCCGGGGCGTAGCTGAAGTCCACGCCCACCTCCTGGAGCACCTTCATGGTCGCTGTGTGGATCTGGTGGACATCCGCATCGCTAAAGTATTCGAAAGGCTGCATGGGCAATTCTCCTCTGAAGTGGATCACTTTTTACAGCTGTGGATATTAATGGCGCCCGCGCATCAGCGCCCCCGGCGAGGTGGTCACACCCTCCTTAAAACGGCTCAAACGCAGCGGGTTTGAGGCGGGTTCCATCCTTCCGGTAATCATGTCGCAGGTCCAGCGACCGGCGGCGGCGGAGAGCATCACCCCGGGCCAATAGGCGCAATTGAGATAGAAGCCGGGGATCTCCGGCACCGGCCCGAGGATGGGCTGATCATCGGGGGCGTGCACATATTGGCCGGCGTAGACGGAGAGGTCCTCCTGTTTGAGATCCTCGACCACATCCATCCAGAAGGGGCTCAAACGCGCAACCTTTTCAAGGGTAACGGCAGGAAAGTCCCAATCCCCCTGGGGATCTTCCAGAGGATCGCTTTTCTCCTCCTGCGGATCATGCCAGCCCAGAAGGGCCCCACCGGTCTCCGGTCGCCAATAGGAGTCGTTGTCCACATCCATGATCAGGGGCGCATCGGTGGGAATTCTGGGATGGGGGGCCACGAACACCCGCTGGCGACGTATCTGGTAGATGGGTAGGTCCAAGCCCACCCAGCGGGCCACCTCGATCGCGAAGGGACCCGCTGCGTTGACCACTACCCGCGTATTGATACGGCCCCGGTCGGTGATGACGGCGGATACTCCCTTGGCATCGGTCTCGATGCCGGTGGCCTTGGTTCGGAGATAAAACATGGCCAGATCGGCTGCCCGGGCGAAGCCCTGGGTCACCTCGTGGGCCGAGAACCAACCATCTTTGGCGCGGTATGCGGCCGCCTTTATCTCCTTTGATAGCCATGGCCAGCGGTTGAGGACCTCGCCCCCTGTCAGAAACTCAGAATCCGCCACCCCGACCTTGTGGTAGCCGTCCACCGTCGTGCGAACATCCGCCACGGTGGCCTCATTGGTGGTCAGAAACAGATAACCGCCATGGTGCAGGTCGATCTCGTATCCCTCCAGACCCGTCACCTGGGCGAAATTTTCCCACACCTGGATCGATTCCATGGCCAGGGCGGCCATGGCCGGCTCGGTGAACTGGGCCCGGAAGGATTCGATGGAAGCGGTGGTGGTGAGTGTCGACAGACCGTCGCGCATCTCCACCAAAATGGTCTTCATTCCGGCGCGCGCGAGCCAGAAGGCGGTGGCCACGCCGATGATGCCGCCACCGATGATGACCGCATCGGCGCTCTGGGTTCTGAAGGGTTCCGGGGTCAATATTTTTCGCATGCTGTTTTTCTCCCTTTACACGATCAGATGGTTGGGAATGCTTGCAATTATTTTCCACAATGGCGCGCATCAGATCCGTTAAGCAGGTGCGCACTTCTCCGCCAAGACCTTGGCTACCGCTCCTAAGTCCAGACGTTCAAGGGTCTCCCGCAAGGGGATCCCATCGGCGTCCCAGCCCCTGGCCTGATAATACCAGTTTAGCAGTTGCTCCAATTTCTCGGGCGAGACCAGATGCCCTTTGTTGGGACCGTTGGGAATGGGCTCGGTGGAGAAACGCTTGGGCGGGTAGTCCCACGCGCGGCCAAAGCCCTCGATCTCTTTTAAGGAGACCGCCCGGGTGAGATTCCAGATGCGTTCGGAGACTGCCAGCATCTCCTTCCAGGTGCGCCGCTTTCCGGTGATGCAGAAGAACAACTCCTCGTAGTTCTCCGGTTCGAAGCCCAGCTCCATGAACTGCAGGCGGCAGATGCCAAGCGCATCGAAGAGAGGACGCACGTGCTGGCTCTCGATGACGTATCCGGCGCAATCGGGTTTGACCACAGCCTCGGGCACGGCCTTGGGCCCGTCGCCAGCGTTGGAGATCATCTCATGCACATTGCTCCATGAGCCGGCCAGATCATGACCCACCACCCAGGCACGGGCATGGTGAGCGCCGATATCGGAGGTCATATAGGCCAGCATCATGGAAGGCGAGTTGCGGCACTCGTAGCCCGACCACTCCAGCCCCTTGACGTGAATGGCGAACACGTCGCTGTCCCGGCCGGTCTTCTCGGCCGCCACCTTGACCCCATCGGCGAGAAGCGCGCCAATCCCCTCCCGGGCGGCGATCTTGTTAAGCAGATACTCGACGGTGGAGAGATCCCCAAAGGCAATCTCACGGCCGATCGTATCACGGCTGAGGATCCCTCTTTCGAAACACTCGATGGCCCAGGAGATCACCACCCCGGCGGAGATGGTGTCGACCCCCAGCTCGTCGCAGAGGTAGTTGGCGTAAGCCACATCGCTGATGGTGGGCAGCAGGCAATTGCCCCCGAAAAGGGCGATGGTTTCGAACTCCGGTCCCTCCACAAAGGCTTCGCCCAGATCCGTTTTGGCATAACCATATTTCCCGCAGGGGGTCGGGCAGCAGAAGCAGCCCTTGTCGGTGATCTTGAGCTCCCTGAGAATCGCCTTGCCGTTAATCGCCTTGTGGTGGTCGCTGTAGGAGGTCTGGAAGTTGCGCGTGGGAAAGACGCCCACTTCGTTGATGAAATCGGTGATACCGGCCGTTCCCTCGGGCGTCCACTCCTTGAACCCGGGCTTTTGGGACACCTTCTGGTAGGCCTCCTTGCCGGCCTTGTAAGCGGCGTTCACGTCATGCACCGGCAGGCCGCCGCTGCCTTTGATGGCGATGGCCTTGATACGCTTGGACCCAAGCACGGCGCCGATGCCCGTGCGGCCGGCCTGGCGGCCGAAGTCATGGGAGATGCAGGCGTAACGCACCAGCTTTTCTCCCGCCGGTCCGATGGTGAGGATCTGAAACTCATCCCCGAGATCTTTTTTAAACTCGGCCTCGGCAACGATGGCCCCCTGCCCCCAATACTTCTCGGCGGAGTGGATGCGCACCGTATCATCCTCGATCTCGATATAGCTGGGCTCGGCCGCCCGGCCGGTGATGATGAGCATATCGTAGCCGGCATATTTGAGCTGAGGCCCGAAGTGGCCGCCCATATTGCTGTCGGCGTAGCCCCCGCAGGCCGGCGATTTGGTACCGAAGTGGGTCTTGCCGCTGGCGGGCAGGAAGTGGCCGCTCAAGGGGCCCGTGGCCACGATGAAGAGATTGTCCGGGTCGAAGGGTTGGGTGCCGGGCTTGAGCTCTTCAAAGAGCGTGTGGGCCACGAATCCCCGGCCCCCGATGTATTTGTCGGTCAAATCCTCTGGCAGGGGCTGCTTGTCGATGCGGCCGCTGCTGAGATCGATCCGCAGTATGGTGCCTGCATATCCGTACAGCATCAGGCCTCCTTTCTCAGTGTTGTTTCAGACACGCTGACGATGGCTTCCCGGGGACAGATACTGGCACACGCGCCGCAGCCATTGCATTTGGCCGGCACATCTTCCACCTGGGGCGTCATGATGACGCCCTTGGGACAGGCTTCCGCGCAGGCCATGCAGTTGACGCAGACCTCTTCGTCAATAAGGTAGGCATCGCCTTCCCGGGTGATGGCCTCCGTCGGGCAGACCTCCGCGCAGGCACCGCATTGATCACACAGGTCAACTTGGTAATCCCCCGGTGAAGGAAAGCGTCCCCGTATCTTCAGAAGCGCCTTGGCGGGGTTGACCTCACGATAGTTCTCGAGGGCACAGACCAGACGGCAGGTGCCGCACCCCGAACAGCGTTCATGAATTACCTGCAGTTCCATTTTAAAATTTCCTTACCGCGCAACTGGTCCATGAAATCGAGGCAATGCAGCACCCGCTCCGGCAGGAAGCGCACCATAATTTTAAAAAGGCGCGGTTGTCGGTGGCTTCTGCGAAGGCGAAATGAGATGTGAAATCGTTCTGAATCAATAATATTTAACTGTTCAGAACTCATGATCTCATTAACTTAATGATTCAATAATTTGTGCTTTCGAACTTGTCAACTTTTATTATTAAGGTGCTAATCAATAATACCGTGGTGGCAAACAAGCGCGCCAGAGATGCCAAGACAGGTGGTAGTGGTGGGAAAGGTGTTGCGCAGCATAGACGAGTACAGCCGGAGATGGTGCAAGCGCGAGACGAGTTCGAGCTCAATCCCATAGCTTGGGCAGGCGCTGAAACTAGGAAGCGGTTTTTCCCAAGAACCCCTTTGAAAGCTCCAGGTTGACGATGTTGAGGTGGGTGCGCATGGCAACGGCAGCCTTCTCGCCATCACCGGCGACGATATGGCCCACCACCTCCCGGGCGGTGTGAATCGCTTTCTCCATGTTGAAGGGCATGGCGATGTTGAGAGACTCACTCATGAAGTTCATGTGCCCGTGGGCCCGATCCACCAGCAATTTGGCCAACTCGTAGAGGGCCCGATTGCTGCTGGCTTCGGCCACTGCCAGATGAAAAGCGAAGTCCTGTTGATAATAGGCCTGTGATTCCTGGGTGGAGGGCTCCACGGCGGAAGGTTCCATGGCGGCCACTATCGTCTGAAGCCTTGCGACATACTCGTCATCACCGACCTCAGCCGCCAATCGTGCGGCACCGCATTCGACGATCTCGCGGGCCTTGATCAGGTCGGCCAGAGAGACCGCTTCCAGGGTTTTGTCGATCCGGGAGCTGCCATTGGCCGTATCAAAAGCGGTGGCGGCGACAAAGGTACCCTTTCCACGGATCACTTCCAGATAGCCCATGGCATCCAAGGTTTTAATGGCTTCGCGCACCGTGCCCAAACCTACTTGAAACTGCCTGGCCAGCTCACGCTGGGAGGGCAGGCAATCCCCGGGAGCGAGCTCACCCGCCTTGATCTGTTTGATAACCGCTTCCGTCAGTGCACCGGGCGCGGAAGTCACCCGAACGGCATCGAATCTCATGCTCAATGTTGACCCTTAAAAGGTTTGAATATCGTGAACCATAGTGATCTGCCGCTGCAACCTATCCAAAGCGGAAAAAAGAATCAACCATTTGCGGCGTCTAAACGCATCGATGCACCATCGAAATCGTAGAATTTTCAGTTGTAAACCGTATGAGGCCGTATGGAAAAAGCTTGAATGAAGCGAGTCAGATGATAGGATCGAGCATACCTATCCAGAAGCATAAAGCGAAACTATTTTTTCTATGACCCGGGTCGAGGCGGATGGCGTTCAACCAGGCCGAGGCCTATTTTTCCCATACCCTAATCTGAGGAGGTGATGTATGACAGACACCGTAATCATCTACGGCAAGGCGGGCTGACCGCACACTAGCCGAGCCAGGGAGGCTCACCCGCAGCATGACTATGTCGATGTGAAACAGGACCCCGCCAACCTCGATGCGATGCTTAAAATCTCCAAGGGCAAACGCGAGGTACCCGTCATTGTCAAAGGCGCCGAGGTAACCATCGGGTTCGGGGGCACCTGAGGGGTGTAGGCATCGGGCTAGTTCAGCCTGCCCCCCTAACATTGAGCAAAACCGACGGCTATTCTAGCGTTGGGGATTATGTGCATACCAAATCCAGCGCTGCGCCGACCATGGTGAAGGGTGGGCGTAGCGCTCGTCAACCGAAACAAATTCGGAGGTTTGTTAAAGATGCGCTTCGCATGGATCATCATGGCATTAATGGTCTTGACGTCATCCGCAACGCCCTTGTGGGCGACCCCACCCCCTTATACCAGCAAGGCAACGACCCTGGAAGTACTGGTGGAAGGTAAGACCTTGCGCCTGCCGGCCACCCTCAAGACCCGTCGCCTTCCCACCGGGGAGCGCTATAATACCGATTTCGTCCTGGATGCCGATCTACGCACCCTCTACACCAAGCTGCCCAAGTTGATCACGGGGGTGAAGAAAAACTCACAAGGTCAAACCATCCGTATCGCCAATGTGCGCTGCAGCTATGCCAACGGGCGCATCATCATCCGCAGCAGCGCCGACTACCGCCAGGCGATCACCAGTGGCCTGGATCTGGAGCAGACCCTGCACTCCACCATAGCCCTCTTCCCGGAATTTATTAACGGTGTCCTGCGGATCAACTACGAGGTGCGCGAAGCCGCCTTCGAGGGCCTCACCCAGGGCCTCCTGGCCGCCACCGGCACCGATCCCCGGGCGGTGGTCAAGACCCTCTTCGACATCTACTTCAAAGACGATCTGACTTACCCCCTGCCCAAGCCCTACCAAAAGGTCCCCATCCAGAAAAAAGAGTTGCGCCTCTACGCCCGCGACGGTAAATTCTATGGCCTGCGCACCAGCGGCAGCGCCCGTCTCAGCGAGGCTCAGTATAAAGATCTGCTGCAACAATATTTCTGATCAGCCGCTCCAAATCTCCCCCTTGTGCGATCCGTCGTTGAAGGATATGAGTTGCCGATTTGGTAAATACTAACCTCGGAGTAGGTCCATGGATTTCAATCCCTGCATGAAACACCAGCTGATCCGCAAGACCGTCAGAGAATTTGCGGAAAATGAAATCAAACCGCATGTGTCTGAGCTGGACAAAGACTCACGCTTCCCCTGGGACATCGTTGAAAAAATGAAGCCCCTGAATTTTTTTGGCCTCCAGGCCCCTCAACACCTGGGCGGTGCCGGCCTGGACACCATCAGCTACGCCATCGCCATCGAAGAGTTATCGCGGGTGTCGGCCGCCCTGGGCCTCTGTGTGACGGTCCACAACAGTGTGGGCATTTACCCCATCCTCGAATTTGGCAACCAAACCCAACAGGAAGCATTTGTCCCCCCCATGGCCCGCGGCGACAGCATCGGGGCCTTCTGCCTGACTGAGGCCAATGCCGGCTCCGACGCCGGTGGGGTCGAAACCAGCGCCGTGGAAACCAATGATGGTTTTATCTTGAACGGCACCAAAATTTTTGTCACCAACGGTGGGGTCTGCGGCACCATCCTGGTGTTTGCCGTATCGGAGGAGAGCGACCAGCGGCGCGCGGCCAGCGTCTTCATCGTCGAAAAGGACATCCCCGGTTTTTCGGTGGGGGAAATAGAAGACCTCTGCGGCATGCGCGCCAACCCCGTCTCATCCCTGTTTTTCGAAGACTGCAAAGTACCTAAAATGAATCTCTTGGGCAGGGTCGGCCAGGGCATCAAGATCGGTCTGACCGCCCTCGACACCGGCCGTCTTGGTATCGCCGCCCAGGCCCTTGGCATCGCCCAGGCCGCCTTTGAAAGCTCGGTCTCCTATGCCAAGGAACGGCAGCAGTTCAACAAGCCCCTGTCAAAGTTCCAAACGATCCAGAACTACCTCGCCGACATGGCCACCCAGATAGATGCTTCCAGGCTTCTGCTCTACCGGGCCGCCGCTTGCAAAGACAGCGGAAAACCCTTTTCGGCCGAAGCCTCCATGGCCAAACTGCACTGCAGCGCCACCGCAACATCGGTGACCGACCTGGCTGTTCAGATTCACGGCGGCTATGGCTACAGCAAGGAATACGATGTGGAGCGCTACTTCCGAGATGCCAAAGTCACCCAGATCTATGAAGGCACCAGCGAGGTACAGAAGATGGTGATCGCCAGGTCCCTCCTGTCCCAGCCAAGCTAAGCCAAGACCATCGTGCCGTCCAGCCAATTGAGGTGAAACAGATGATAGACATCATCGTATGTGTCAAACAAGTGCCCATGGTCTCGGAGCTGCCCTGGGATTCCAAGACCGGTACCCTGAAGCGCGAGGCCGCCCAGGGGATGATGGACCCCGCCAGTAGACGGGCCCTGGAAGCCGCTTTGCGGATCAAGGAGAAGCAGCCCGCCCACATCCGCGTCATCACCATGGGCCCGCCCATGGCAGAGGAGATTCTGCACCAGGCCAAAGCTCTGGGCGCCGATGAAGGTGTCCTCTTGACTGACAGACGCATGGCCGGAGCGGACACCTTTTTAACCAGTCACATACTGGCGCGCTTTATTCAGAAGAAGTGTGCGGACGTCGACCTAGTCCTGTGCGGCTGTCAGACCAGCGACAGCGAAACCGCCCAAGTCGGGCCTCAATTGGCCGAAGCGCTCGATATTCCGGCCATCACTTACGCCAGCGCCATCGAAGTCGAGGCGGGCACCGTCCAGGTCCAGCGCCATGTGGATGATTTTTACGAAGTGATGCAGATGGAACTGCCGGGGCTGATCAGCGTCGATCTGTCCGCCTATACGCCCAGATACCTGGCCCTCAATGGCGTTGAGCCCGCCTTTGCCGATCCCGATATCTGCCACGTAGACGCCCGTCAACTCGGACTGGATGAAGATTTCAATGCCATCCGGGAGTCACCCACGCACATCATCGACGTTTACTCACCGGCCACCCGCAAAGACAACCACGTGCTGAAAGGGGCCGTCAAAAAGGTCGTCGATCAGCTATTCAAAGATTATGGAAAAGTCATTAGCGGCGCCATGGGAAAAGACCTTAAGACCCACGCGCACGACGGGGAAAAATGAAACAGACTGCAGAGATCTGGGTTTTCGGGGACTATCGCAACTACTTTCAGAACCGCGTCACCCTCCAAATCCTCGCCAAGGCAGTGGATCTGGCGTCCACCACCGGCGGCAGGGTCTGCGCCGTGGTTTTCGGTCACCAAGTGGACGAATATGTGGGCGAGTATATCGCCCATGGCGCAGAGAAGGTCTACGTCATCGACGATGCATCACTGGCGTCCTACTCCATCGAGACCTATGCCTGCCTCCTGCACCGCCTGGCCGAGCAGCACCGGCCGGAAACCCTCCTGGTGGGGGCCACCCGCTTTGGCCAGGAACTGGCGCCAAGGGTCGCAAAGAAGCTCGCCACCGGATTGACCGCCGACTGCATTGACCTTGCGATCGATGCAAAGGGACTCCTGGTTCAGATCGCGCCCGCCTTCGGCGGCAACCTGATCGCGAAGATCATCACCCCCCACAAACGCCCCCAAATGGCCACCGTGAGGCCAGGCACCTTCCAGGAACTGTCCCACGACTATGCGGCAACGGGAGATATCCTTTGCCTGCCACTGCCCCAGGATCTGCCCAAAGACAGAATCCGCCTCATCCGTTCGGAGCACAGGCCCGCCAAAAAACAGAAAATCGAAGATGCCGACATCGTCATCTGCGGGGGCCGCGGCATGGGCAGCAAAGGCAAATTCAAAAAGTTGTTTGAACTGGCCACCCTCATGGGCGGGGAGGTGGGCGCCACCAGACCCGTGGTCTACTCCGAGTGGGCGTCCCAAGACACTCTGGTCGGGCAGGCGGGGAAAAATATCAAACCAAAAGTACTTCTATCATTCGGCGTAAGCGGCGCCATCCAGCACACCGCCGCCATCACTGCCGCCGACCTCATCATCGCCATCAATAAGAACCCCAACGCCACCATGATGAAGCTGGCCGACGTGGCCATCGTGGCCGACGCCAACCAGGCCTGCCTGGGGATCATCAAAGCGATCAAGGAGCGAGCTAGAGATTAATAGAAGGATTTATCTACTCGTATATTACTGCCGATGGATTGGGGATGGTCTCTATTGCTTTTTCAGAAACCCTATTTTTAAATCGTCACGGGGGCCGACGTATGGGTTGAAGCTGAAATAGTTCTCCAATTGATCAAAAATGGCTTCCGTAAAATGGTCAATATCGTTTTCCCATTCGAGGAACTCCTCTTTTTCGATATCAAAGATGGTGTATTCCAATTCCTCGTCAATATACCTGAGGGCAACGGGCAATTTGTAGATCGACTTCGGATGGCTGTCGGATCCATTCTCCAGGGTAATGCTGAGGCCGACGATGAGCTCATAATTATCGGTTAAGGATTTGTTTGAGAGCCCTTCGGCGCTCTGGGTCTGCGCCTCTAAAATATCGACTATATCGATGTAACGGCTTTTTTTCCCGGTCTCGGGATCCTCCCAGGATTCCGCTGGTGGCGCCAAAACGCGCTCCAAATGGGCTCTTAGTTCATCTGCTTTTTTGACTAAATCCTTCTCCCAGGTCTCGAATAAAGTGTTCTGCTCTTTCCATAAACGGGTCAAGGCTTCGTAGTCCATTGTCACTCCTAAAATGTCGGCATTCTCAATTTGTGAAGCAGTTGAGAGTGAGATGCCATCCCCATCACTAAGATGCAATGATTATTGTGTCAGTTCCAAATTCGATCCTCCCCGCCTCAATGTTACCCGATACAAGAAATCAACTCGTGCAGCAAGGCTTAGTCGGTTAACCATATTATTCAGCGAGGATTGCAGTCCTGTGTCTGCGAACAGGCCAATTTCCTGGGTTTTCGATCGTTTTTTCGTTGACAAACAGCAAGTTCCCATCAATAGTACCTTACCATTCGAAATTTCCTTGGCGCCGCAGTGCATCGGGCCCAGCGGACATTTCTGTTTTCCAATGAATTGAGCCGATGATGAAGGACCCGCGCGAAACACTGTTGTTAGACGAATCCAGTCTCATGGATTGCCTTGTTGAAGATGAGAAAAAGTTCTTTCTTGAAAAGGCCTACCAGCGTTTTTATCATAAACATTCCATCATCCACTCTCCTGGTGACCCGACAAACTTGATTTACTATATTGAAGCCGGTCGGGTTAAAATATACAATATTTCAGAATCCGGAAAAGAGGTTATTTTCCGTTTTTGTCATCCCGGTTCCCTGTTTGGCTTGGCGGAAGTCTGCGGCGGGGAGCGGCGCGAAGTCTATGCCGAGGCGATGGAAGATTCCAACATTTTGGGTCTGGAAAGAGACTATTTCACCCAACTCATTCGCAAAAACCCGGAATTTGCCACCGGGGTTTTCAGCATTCTGGGCCAACGCTTACGCCAGGCCCATCGAGCCATCCAGAGCTTGGCCATTCAGGATATCAGTGAACGGCTCGCCTTCCTTTTGCTTAAACTGTCAGCCCTCCACGGCCAATGCGCCACCGAGGATACCATCGGCTACAAACTGACCCACCAGGAAATGGCGAATATGATCGGCGCCACGCGATCCACGGTTACCGAAATAATCAACTATTTCAAAGAAAAAGGCTATATAGCCTATATTAACGGTATCATAACCATCCCTGATCCGGAAAATCTGCGCGAAATAGCCGGCTACTGATGGTCCCTCCTTGCACCGCCCTGCCGCGTTTATAAATTGTCCTCCCGGGAACACAATCAATGTTCCCGTACGACCCGTCTTTTGTACTCAAAAAACCCCTGATCTGTCGTCTGGGCAGCCGCACATATTGCGGTTTTTAAATAGGATACCTCCATACTCAAAAGAAGGCCGTGGATGCGGAGTTGCGGCCAAATCAGTGTCCATTCTGAAATGGTGAATCTCCCCCGCCTTGAACTCCGGCGAGATTCAGCGTTGCAGGATGGGTACAAACTACAGTGGAGGAGATCCATGCCCATAACACTTGAAGAAAGACCCATTTTTATCATCGGCTATGAACGTTCCGGCACTACCTTGTTAATGGCGATGCTGGGATGCCACCCCCGCATCGCCATTCCTGAGGTGGGCTGGCTCTTTCCCCGCATTTATCCGTGGCGGCATACCTATGGCGATCTTTCACAGGAGGAAAACCTCAAAACTCTGGCTGAGGAGATGTTGTTCGGCCTCAACGAACCCCTCTGGGGAATGCAACTCATTCCCGCCACCGCCGTGGATACCCTTTTGGCCATGACCAAAGAAGACAGCTTTGCCGGTATCTATGAAGCGATGCATCAGCTCTATCTCAGAGAAAATGGGGGAAAACCGCGCTGGGGACAAAAAACACCCAACAATCTGTACTTCGTGCCACAGATACTTGATTGTTTTCCAAACGCCCAGTTTATCTTCATTGTTCGTGATGGCAGGGACGCGGCGGTGACAAGCATGGCATCCGCCTTTGGTGCGGGCAATATCTGGGGCGCCGCCTATACCTGGGCGCAGGCCAATTCCTATGTGCAACCTTTCAGGGAGAAATACGACGCCACTACCTGGCTGGACGTCAAATATGAACGCTTGTGCCGGGAACCGGAAAAGGAGCTAGGCAAAATCTGCGAGTTCCTGGGGGAGGATTATGCCCCCCAAATGCTTGAATTCCATAAAACAGACATCGGAAAAAAACGCGGCAAACAGCGAGACCATGCACCTCTGGGTCATGCCGTCTCCGATCGGTATGTCGGAATTTACAAAGAACATCTGAGTCTTTATGAGCAGGGCGTCTATGCGACCCTTGCGGGAGATACCCACCGGAGGTATGGATATGATCTCGATACGGAACCACTTGAGATATCGGATAAAGAGTTGGCGCTGATGAAAGAATGGGACGGCCGCATTCGCTGCAGCCGTCTGGATGGACCAGGCGGACATATTCTCTTTGAAAGCTATCGCGACTGGCTCGTTGATCAGAGGGAAGCACGTAAAAAACGGGGGATATGGTGCGAGGAGGATGATCCAAGGGAGTTTCCGGTGGGGCATCCTGACGAAGAGATCATCGTGGGATACAGGGCTTGGCTGGAGTGGAAAAAACATTTCTGTATTAAACGGAGGTATACACGATGAAAGCACAAGGTGAAGGCGTCAAGGAGACTGGATTAGGCCCCGGCGTGCTTTTCCCGGAGGCATCCTCCGCAGGAGCCGAGGCAAGGGGCGCCAGTTTAACGGGGTTTTTTGATTATATCACGGCAAACATCAGGGCCGGCGACGGATCTCCCAAAATGGTTTTGGGTGGTTTCTTGAGTGCCTGGCTTCTATTGTTTCTCTTTCTCTTTGTCGTTCCTCTGCCTGATATTACAGGGAATGACGGCACCGTCACCGCACTCAGCAGTCAAGGTCGTGCCTGTCTTGCGGTGATGGTCTGGGCTTGTACCATCTGGCTGACCGAGGCCATCCCCATTTCAATGACAGGTCTGATGATTCCAGCTTTGTTGGCGCTGACTGGAGCGGTTAAACACATCAAGCATGCGGCCGTGGCATTCTCCCAACCCGTCGCCCTACTCTGTCTGGCTGCATTCATCTTTGCAGCGCTTATGATGGTATCGGGCATTGACCGGCGCATTGCCGTCGGACTGATGAAACGGGCGAAAATCACGCGTGTGGGTGGCGTTATCTGGACCTTGTTCGGTTTCAACGTCATCTTGTCACTGATCCTGCCCGCTGCCAATGCCCGGGCGGCCACCATGCTGCCAGTCGTAAATGGCGTGCTCGGTCTGTTCGGTGACACACCCGAGGAACGTGAGGCCAAAAAGGCCATCGTCATTCAATCCATCGTCTATGGCGCCATGATCAGCGGCATCATGATCATGACGGCCCACGTACCCAACCTGATTATTGTTGGGTTGCTCCACACTCAGCTCAACATATCCGTTTCCTATATCGACTGGTTCATCCTCCAAGTGCCATATCTCGGTATGTTCGTCCTTACCAACTGGTGGGTCAATTCGCAGTTGAAGACACACCGGATTGTAATTCCGGGGGGACGCGAGCGGATTGTAAAAATGAGTGAAAAAATTCCGCCCATGACTTGGCAGGATTACATCATCCTGGCCGTGTTCGCCCTTGTCTCTCTGCTATGGGTCACCCAACGCACGGTGCATAATCTCCATACCGCCATGGCCATTCTGATCGGGATCATGGTCATGTTTTCGCCCGGTCTTCTGAGCATTAAATGGAAGCAGATACAGGATCGCACCATCTGGGGAACCTGGGTAATGCTCTGCGGTGCCTTATCAATGTCCAAGGTCATGGGGTCTTCGGGTCTCGCCGACTGGCTGGCTGCATATATCCATCCGATAGTCGCAGGCCATAGCTGGTGGATGATGATGCTATTAATCCTTGCGGGAACCCAGATGATCCGGATTGGGATGCTCTCCAACATTGCGGCGATAACGGTCCTTGCCCCCATCCTACTGGCATTGGCGCCCAAGTTGCACTTGAACGCCGCCGCATTTACCATGCTGGTGGCCAATGCGGACACCTATGCCTACCTGATGCCCACACAGCTGACTGCGGCAGTTATTGCCTATGGAACCGGGACCTTCTCGATGAGGGACTATTTTAAGCTCGGCTGGATGTCCGTTCTTATCGCCATCGCTTACACGATCCTGGTGATGGCACCGTGGTATGCTTTCCTGGGACTTCCGGTTTGGGATCCCATCGCTCCCTGGCCATTCTAAACCTGGCGAACCGGCAAGCATAAACCCTATAGTGTAAAGTCAGCCGACTTGCAGTTTGGTTTGCGTTCGGCCGCATCAAAAATGAACCGCCATCGCCTTCATGCGATGGCGGTTCAGTTTTGTTTTGGACATCGGCGTGGGCGAGTCACAAATACAATGGCATGTGCGGGACCCGACCATAAGAAAGCCTCGGGATGAGGGCGGAACCCGTGTTGTGAGCTTCTGCCAACCCGTTTCATCTCCACCCTCAAAGCTGCCTGAAACTCCATCGGAATATGGCTCAAAGCACTAAGCCGCATTGATTCCCGGAGGGGAGAGGATCTCTCCGAGGGCTTGGGAGAGTTCCGAAATGGGAATGATTTTTAGCGCATTTTTAATTTCATCTGGTATCTCCACCAGATTGGCAACATTTTTGGCAGGCAAAATGACAGTCTGAACACCTGCGCGGTGGGCCGCGAGCAGTTTTTCTTTGATACCGCCTACCGGCAGGATTCGGCCGGTCAGGGTCAATTCTCCGGTCATGGCCGCCTCACGGCGACAGGGCTGCCCTGTAATGATGGATAGCAGGGCCACGGCAATGGCAAGCCCGGCAGAGGTTCCATCCTTGGGAATCGCCCCCGCCGGGATGTGGATGTGAATATCATGCGTCTCGAAAAAAGCCTCCGGAATGTCGAAGGCGTCCACATGGCTGCGGATGTAACTCATTGCCGCCTGTGCCGATTCTTTCATCACTGTCCCGAGTGATCCCGTCAGGATCAACTGATTGCTTCCTCTCATCTTTGTGGCCTCGATGAAGACAATTTCTCCACCGGTATGCGTCCAGGCCAGCCCGGTAGCGACCCCAATCCGATCTGTTGCCTGGGTGACTTCGAAAAAGAAACGACGGGGGCCCAACAGATCTTCAACCAGTTCGGCGGAGACGGTCACAGGGCCTTTGGTTTCCTGTTGATCGATTTTTCTATGGGCGATTTTTCGGCATAAGCTATCGATTTGCCGCTGAAGATCGCGCAGGCCGGCCTCACGGGTGTATTCACGAACGACCTTGACGATGGCGTCCTGGGAAAATGAGATAAGCTCCGGGTTGAGGCCGTTTGCTTCCACAGCGCGCGGGATGAGGTGGTTGGAGGCAATGGTGGTTTTTTCCCTTTCCGTGTATCCGGACAGTCGTAACACCTCCAGCCGGTCCAGCAGTGCTTCAGGTATAGCATCGACGGTATTGGCCGTGGCGATAAACATCACTTTGGACAGATCAAATGGCAGATCCAGATAGTGGTCCATAAAATGCGTATTCTGCTGCGGGTCCAGCACTTCGAGCAGAGCAGCTGCAGGATCGCCTTTGAAATCAAGGCTGATTTTGTCCAGCTCGTCCAGCATCAGCACGGGGTTGTTGGTCTCGCAGCGACGGATCTCCTGGATGATGCGGCCTGGCAGGGCCCCCACATAGCTGCGCCGATGCCCCCGAAGCTGGGCTTCGTCCTTCATCCCGGCAAGGGAGATGCGCACAAAACGCCGTTGCATACTCCTGGCGATGGACACCCCTAAAGATGTCTTTCCGGTTCCCGGTGGACCCACAAAACACAGTACCGGCCCCCGATTCTGCAGTTGGGCCCGCTTGGGGGTCAAAGCCCTTAGCACCGTTGCCCTGATCTCGTCCAATTTCAAAGGCTTTGCCAGAAAGTGATAGGAGCCCTTCTGCATCGCCGAAACGGCTGCCGGAACGGTTGCATATCCCGTAATCACAATCACCTCGGTGTCCGGGTTTTCTGCCTTAGCTTTTTCAAGCACTTGAATGCCATCGACCTCCTCCATTTTTAGATCGGTAATGACGACATCAAACGCCTGGTTTTCCAGAAAACCGATGGCTTCCATCCCATTGGCAGCCGTTTCAACTGCGTAGCCCTCTTTGGTCAGCACATGATTCAAATTCATGCGCGTAATCTTCTCATCATCGACGACAAGGATTCTATGTTGCCTTTCAGCCTGTAAAATTTTCACGGCCAGATGTTCTAACACCCGATTTTTAATTTCAGAAAGGCCGTCGTGCTCAGAATCCAGGATATCCTTGGCTGTCTGGAGGTCGAGGCAATCTTCACTGGTCCGATTCCAAGGCAAGTGGGTCAGATAGTCGATGTAGTTGATGCCGATGGTGTGCTCGGCGCTGCCGGGTGCCGCAATTGATAGCCGCTCCACCTCTTTCAAGGTCGCAGTTTCAATCTCGGGTGGCATCCCAGCCCCTAAGACAGAACGCCGCAACGTATCGGATTCACTGGCTGGCAGCTCTTTTTTTTCTTCTTTTTTAAAAAATTGCATGCGTTAAATCCTGCCCTGTGGGTGTGCCTATCGGCAAACAAGCTGCCGGTTACCATCGATCTTTGCCCTATGGGGTTTGGCCTAACACGAAAGCCTTCTACTTGCAAAAATCGTTCTTATCACACGCTTAAAAATAGAAAAAAACGCTGCCTGGGTGTTACCGCCTCAACCAGAGCCGCGGTGCGCGTAAACCTTCGCCGACCGGCGCTGAATCCAATCCACAATAGCAAAATCCACCGGAACCCCAGGCGTTCATATCGAACCGCTCTTGAACCGCCACAGAGAAACCATGCAGCTAGCGTTACAATATGCAACAATGGCCTGTCTTTTTGTAACCATAGTTAACATACTGTATATATACAATATTTTTCTTATCGCCATGCTGCCGTTGCATATTGTTACGGTGGCAATACAGATGGATTATTCGCCCTATATTCATTTTTATGATTAATTAACAATATGTTATAAACTTTTTGGGCGCATGGCACAAAAATTGAGAGGTAATCGGCCAAAATCAACGCCTTGCAATAGCTGGCCAACAACTGGAGGATCCCATCATGCTATCCCTTGGACGATTGATAGACAACTTTGAGCGATCCATGGCAGCGGTGGCCTTTGCCGAGAGCAACGATCAAAAAACCGCCCGCTTTTTAATGAAACCGGATGCACCCCGGAGCGTTCGTCGTGCATCGGAAAAAGCCCGAGAGCAGCCCACCAATCGGATGGAGTTGAGAATGTAATCCCATCACCATTGGAATAAAAAAATGAAAACGGTTCTTTTTGCAATAGATGGTATGAGCCCGGATCGGCGAGCCTTAGACTATACCCTGACATTGTGTCGCCGGATGTTGGCAAAACTGGATGTACTCCATATCGTCCGTTCGCCAGCCAGACCGGCCCGCTATCTTAAAACGCTCGCATCCGGCGCCTTGCGGGCCCGAGATGCATTCGAAAACACCATGGTCGCGGCAACCTTTGCACAAGCCGGTGTGACAGATCCGGAAGAAGCGCTAAAATCCGCCGCCTACGACCAATTCAAGCGCAAGCTTCCACAAAAGACAGATGCGCCCATCAAGTATCACTGCGTGGTTACAGGTGATCCTACAGACAAGGTCATTGAACGCTATGTGCACGGTCACCGCAACGTGGTCTTGGCGATCTTCGATTCGCAACCCGCGAAGAAAGAAAAGAAAAGCCATACATCGGGACGCAAGATTTTACCCATACTGACGATTCCGCTCGTGCGCGTAACCAAGGCTTAGTTAACCCTTATCAATATAGGAGATATAACGGCATGCGTAATCTATTCAAGAGAGGCAAGCGGAAAATGGCCGCCAACAAGCAAAAAGAGGATAAGCAACAGCAAGTGATGGAAGACACCGCTGAATCTCAAAAAACAAGTCAAGAACCGGATGGGATTCAAGGCAAACTGCTCGTCATGGGGCAGGAAAGTACTTTTTCAAGTGAAGTAGTGGACTATGCCATCGATATGGCGCAACGCATGTCTTTTGAAATCCTGGCATTGAATAGCGCGCCGCTTCCCTGTGATTCCCTCGGCCGTTTTTCAACATCGCGCAACAAACTCTGTGATGAATTTCAGTCTATCTCAAAGGAGAATGTAGCGGCATTCCGCCAAAATGCCGAAAGCAACAAAATCCCGTTCACCCATGTGGTTAAGTTCGATGACCCCGAACAGGCGTTGTCCAGTGTGCAGCGAGAATATGGAAAGATCGAATTCGTCATATCCGATTCACCGCAAGCGTCAGCGGTCAATCGTGCGGCCAACTCCAACCGCCCTCGAAGTGAAGTGCTTGTTTATTCAATGATTTGAATAGATTTTGCATAGCTCTGACCAAAATTCCCTGGTGTTGTTCTAGCAGATGCCATCCCCACAACTGCGAGGTTGTGGGGATGTGTCGCATAGTGGCAACGACGGCCGGCAAGATCTCTACTTGGCTGGAAACCGAAATAAAAGGATGATGATGATGAATGCGCATTTTTTTTTAGCAATTGGACTGATCCTGTTTGCTTTTAGCCTCTGCTACTGGTTCCGTAACGAGAAATGACAAGGTCCCAGAACGGTTTTTTCCACCCAGTGGCATGGGCTGTCCTGAATTTATCCTGAAATGCCTGTGATTTGCCGGTAGTTATTTGTGCATACCGCATCGTGGACGAGAATCCCTGCCCCTGTGGGAGTTTGAACAATACACTGAATCGCTTGTTGCACCGAGAGGCTTGAAAGGAGTCTTCTTAATGACCCCCGAAATGATATTGACCATAATCATGCTGACGTTTGCAGTCGTTCTGTTTGTTTTTGAGTGGGTCCGCGTGGATGTAGTGGGCATCATCATGATGGTACTGCTTCCACTGACAGGATTGATTTCACCCAAAGAGGCCTTTGTGGGGTTGAGCAGTAATGCCGTCTGCTCCATCATCGCCGTGATTATCATCGGTGCCGGGTTGGACAAAACCGGTGTGATGAATCAAGTCGCCGGCCCCATCATCAAGTTGGCCGGCGATAGTGAAAGCCGCGTGATATCTCTTATATCGGGAGCAGTGGGCATCATCTCCAGCATGATGCAAAACATCGGCGCGGCGGCGCTGTTCATGCCGGCCACCCAGCGCATTGCCAAACGCATGGAGATCCCGGTTTCACGCATTTTGATGCCCATGGGATTTTGCGCCATCATCGGTGGTACCCTGACCCTGGTGGGAGCCAGCCCGACGATCCTGCTTAATGACCTGATGACCCTTGGCGGTGAGAAGCTGGAGCCTTTCGGGCTGTTTACCCAAACCCCCATCGGCATCAGCCTGCTGGTGGTCGCCATTGTCTACTTCCTGGTTTTCGGCAAATACATCCTGCCGGCGGCCACTGGTGAAAGTGACCGGGGGGTCACAGCCACACTCATGGAAGAGTACAAAGCCTTGGGCAATACATTTGAACTAACGGTGCCGGAGGGATTCAATGGCCCGCTAACCCTTCAGGAACTGGACATCCGCTCAAAATTCCTGGTCACCGTGATTGCCATCCACCACAAGGGCGAGAAGGTGATCAATTTTATCCCCAGAAGCCACAACGACATCCAGGCGCTAGACGACATCGCGGTGGTCGGCAGAAGGGAAAACGTCCTCAGATTGGCTCGAGAATTGGATTGGAAGCTGAAAGAGGGCCTTGAGACCTATGCCGAAAGCCTGGCCCGCACCAATGCCGGCATGGCTGAAACAGTGGTGTCACCGCGGTCGGAGCTCATCGGCAAAACCCTGTACGAGGCCAATTTCAAAGATCTTTACAATCTCAACCCGGTGGCGCTGTTCAAAGGCAACCGAATCTACTATGCCGGCTTGCCCCAGATCACTTTGAGCATGGGGGACACACTGCTGCTGCATGGTCCCTGGGAACGCTTCCACCTATTAAAAAACCAGCCCCAGCCGCGCGCCTTGACATTTGCCACCCCTCTGGAGGGCGAAATATTAAGGCCCCAGAAAGCCAAACTGGCCGTCGCCTGGCTGACGCTCTCCCTGGTGCAGATCATCTTTTTCAAAATTCAGCTTTCCGTGGCCTTGATGTCCGGAGCACTGGGAATGGTGATTACGGGCGTGCTGAACATCGACGAAGCCTATCGTGCCGTCGACTGGATGACGGTCTTTCTCCTGGCGGGTCTCATTCCATTGGGGATGGCCTTTGAGAAAACCGGCACGGCGGCATTCATCGCCACCCAGGTGCTGGGGCTGTTGGGCCACCCCACGCCCATCGTCCTGCTGACCGCCGTGGGAATCATGACCTCCTGCTTTACCCTGTTCATCTCAAATGTGGGTGCCACCGTGCTGCTGGTGCCCTTGTGCATGAACATGGCGTTGATGGCCGGTGCCGATCCCCGCATGGCGGCCTTGGTGGTGGGACTTTCGGCTTCGAATACCTTCGTGCTGCCAACCCATCAGGTCAACGCATTGATTATGCGTCCTGGCGGATACCGGACCATCGATTACGCCAGGGCCGGCTTTGTCATGACAATCTTATTTCTGGTCGTGGAACTGACGATGATCTATTTCTTCTACGGCATCTGAAAAGGAATCAATCCATATGGCAATCATTACGTTTTCTCGGGGATGTTTCAGCCACGGAAAAGAGCTTGCCGAGCGAGTCGCCGAAAGGCTCGGCTATGAGTGCATCAGTCGGGAGATCCTGCTGGAGGCATCGCATTTTTTCCATGTCTCCGAAACCAAGCTCTTCGAATCCCTCCACGACGCACCGGGTCTGTTGAACCGCATCACCCATGTTCAACAACGATTTGTCGACCGCATTAAGGCCGCTCTCCTGGAGCACATCGTTAAAGACAATGTGGTCTACCATGGTCTTGCCGGCCAGATGTTGCTGGACGGCATTTCCCACGTCCTCAGGATACGCGTCATTGCCGATATGGAGGACCGCGTCAAACTGCTGGAGAACCGTCAACAGGTTTCCCGGAAAAAGGCGTTGCACATCATCGAACTCGAGGATCATGAACGGGCCGAATGGTATCGCAACGTCTATCGGATTGATGCAAACGATCCCCGGTTTTATGACATGGAGCTGCATATCGGTCGTTTAACCATCGACGATGCTTGCGATATCGTCTGCCAGGCAGCGTCTAAAGACAGCTTTCAAGCCACCGCTCAATCCCAGTCCGCTCTTGAGGACCTGGCCATCGAAAATCATGTCAAAGTCGTTATCGAAGATATCTGCAAAGCCGACGTCACCTCAAAAAATGGCATTGTCCACATCCGAATCAGTGGCCAAAAACTAAAAACCACCGGTGCGGCCAGCCCGGACGTGCGGCATCAGGTGCAGGACCAAATCCGCGAGGATCTATACAACCAAATCAGCGCCCTCGTGGCCGATATCCCAGGTGTGAAAGATATCGACTGCAGCATTGATCGTCCTTATTTAGTTTAAGGGTTGTTTAGGGCCCCGGAAAAAATGTAGATTAGCCTAGTTTTGCTAGAGGAAAATTCGGGCTGATCTACTTTTTTGCGGGGCCCTTTGTCGGTCAGTAACGGTGAGCGGACGCACTGCCTAACAAGCGCTCTTGTTCTGGAGAAATCCTGATGCGGGTCAGTTTTAGGAAAAAAATCATTTTCGTCCTGACGGTATATATGCTCGTCGGATGTTCCGTGTGGTATTTAAACTACTACAACAGCGCCCTGATCAACCGCAACCTGCAAATCCTCGAAAACAAGGAAGACGTGCTCAACACGATATTGGAAGCCCGGCGATTTGAGAAAAATTTCTTTCTTACCCGCTACGTTCAACACCTCGACAATGCCATAAACTATATTCGTCAGGCCGAAGAGAAAATGGCCGATCCCGGCATGGTGTACACCGATGTGCCGGCAAACCAGGTCGCAACCTTGCAACAGCAGGATCTTGTCAACTACCGCCAGGCCATGGGACGCTTGCTTGATGCGACGGTGTCTGGAAGGGGCGCTTCCCCGGAGCGACTGTCGACGGAAGCGATCACCAGCCACCAGGAAACCATCCGCCAGTTGGGCCATCTGGTCACTGAAGCGAGCGAAACCTTGGTGCACATGGGTCGCAAGCATATCAACCGGTTGGTCATTAAATCTCAATTTTACAACTTCACCACATTGGGGGGGATGATCCTGATTACCGTAATGGCGGTACTCTTTTTCTTCTTCAATGTCCTGCGGCCTTTGAAGATGCTCGAGGGAGCCATCGGTGAGATTGCTTCGGGCAACTATGACAATATCCCCTCCATTGCGCCAGCGGTGGAGTTCGAATCCTTGGTTGGCAGCCTCAACAATATGATCAGTATGCTCAACCAGCGTAGTGAAGACCTGATCCAGGCTAAAAAACTGGCGGCTCTGGGCACCCTCACCTCGGGTGTGGCCCATGAGGTCAACAATCCTCTGAACAACATCTCCACCTCTGTGCAGATCCTGCTGGAAGAACTGGAGGATTCGGATCTCGACTACAAACGTGAGCTGCTCACCAATGCCGAAAAAGAAGTGGAACGCGCCAGGGATATCGTTCGTGCGCTGCTGGAGTTCTCACGCCAACGCACATTCAGCATCCAAACTGAAATGGTCAAACCCTTGGTGGACGACACCTTGATGCTGATTATGGGCGAGTTGCCCGCCACGATTCAACTCAAGGTAGATGTTCCCGACGGCATCCAGGCGGCCGTCGACCGCCGCCGAATCCAGCAGGTTCTCCTAAACTTGATTTTCAATGCCATCCAGGCCATGGAAAAAGGCGGCACCTTGACCATCTCCGCAAGGCCTAGCGATGCGAACACGTTTTACCTGAGGGTCGTCGATACGGGTAAGGGCATCCCCGCGGAACTGCTTAGAAAAATATTTGATCCGTTCTTTTCCACTAAAACGGCCCGGCGCCGCGGCGAGGAAGGCGCGAATGCGTTTGAAGGCTTCGTTGAACACGAGGGCACCGGGTTAGGGCTGGCCATCTGCCACGGCATTGTCAAAAAACATGGCGGTCGGTTCGATGTACAGAGCAAGCCGGGCGAAGGCAGCTCATTTACTGTCTATCTACCCATGAGGAAGAGCGATGCAATCATCCGCTAAGGAAACCGTTCTGATTGTTGAGGACGAAAGTATCGCTCGCAACAATCTCGCCCATATTTTAGAGAAACAAGGCTATGCGGTCGTCCCTGCCCAGGGAGGAACTGAAGCACTGGATCTGCTCAAAAGCCGTAGTTTCGATCTGGTGATTACCGATCTGAAGATGGAACAGGTGGACGGTATGGCGGTGCTGGCCCACAGTCGAAAATACTACCCCATGACCGAAGTCATCTTGATTACCGGCTATGCAACGGTGGATTCGGCAGTCAAAGCCATGAAATCCGGTGCCTATCATTATATCGCCAAGCCCTTCAAAATCGATACGGTCCGCAAAATCGTTGCCGAAGCCTTGTTGAAAAGGCGGCTTCAGCTTGAAAACGCGCAGTTGAAGGAAAAATTGGCTTCCATGGGCAAGGCCCCGCTCATCATCGGAGAGAGCGCGGCCATGAAGGCGGTGATGAAATCCATCCACCAGATCGCCCCGGCCAACACCAATGTGATGATCCTCGGGGAAAGCGGCACCGGAAAGGAGCTTGTGGCGCGCACCATCCATCATTTGAGTCCACGCTCCCACCAACCGTTCGTGGCCTTCAATTGCGGCTCTTTTACCGAAGAGTTGATGGCCAACGAATTATTTGGCCATGAAAAGGGGGCCTATACCGGAGCCAACCGTGAAAAGGCCGGCCTGGTTGAAACGGCAGATGGCGGTACTGTTTTTCTGGATGAGATCGGCGACATGCCTCAGACCATGCAGATCAAGCTGCTGCGGGTGATCCAGGAAAGGGAAGTACTCCGGGTCGGTGGGGTTCGTCCCCATCCGGTGGACGCTCGTTTCATTGCGGCCACCCATCGCGATCTCAACGCGGATACCCAGCAAGGCAGTTTTCGGCAGGACTTGTACTACCGACTGAATGTGATCACCATCCAGCTGCCGCCCCTCAGCGAGCGTGAGGGTGACATCGCTCTGCTGGCCAATTATTTTTTGGCCGTCAAGCGCCAGGCCATGAACAAATTGGTTCATGCGATCCATGCGGATGCCCTGGACCTGCTCGGCAGTCACAGCTGGCCTGGAAATGTGCGGGAGTTGGAAAACGTCATCGAGCATGGCGTTGCCATGGCAACCGGTGACACCATAATGGTTAAGGATTTGCCCGACCACCTGAGCAATTTATCCATTGAAACCTACCGCAACCCATCTCGCCCCATCCCGACATTGATAGAACAGGAGCAGCGCTATATTGCCTGGGTCTTGGAAAAATGCGGCGGAAACAAAACCAAGGCCGCTGAAATGATGGGGATCGACCGGGTATCCCTGTGGCGCAAGCTGAAGCGCTTTGGCATCGCTTGAAACCAAGGCCCACAAATGGGCCAATTTGTCAAAAAAGAGATTGGGACACGCCGACGAAATGCACATACAGACTGCCTGGCGAGAGAGTTGAAAAGGACAAGGTTCAAAAATGAGCAAGAAAGCGCAACCGGGAGACCAGGCTCCCCAACTTGACATGGAAACAACACCGCCCCCCCAGGAGACCAATGCTTCACAGGGGATCACGGCGCATAAGACCGGGGGCATGGGCCAGCTGGCCGCAACTGCAATCTGCGGCAATGACATCACTTCCTCGTGCCTGTATGTATCGGCCCTGGCGATTATATACGCCGGCCGATGGGCACCTGTCGTCCTCTTGATGGTGGCCGGGGTTTTGTTTCTGTTCCGCTCGATTTATGCGGAGGTCGTTGGAGCGCTGCCACTCAACGGCGGCGCCTACAATGCCCTCTTGAATACCACCAGCAAATACAGGGCTTCCATCGCCGCCTGCCTCACCTTGCTGTCCTACATGGCCACGGCCGTTATTTCCGCCAGTGAAGCCATGCAATATGTTCACACCATGTGGTCGAGTCTTTCCGTGACCGCTGCAACCATCGGCGTGCTGGCTTTTTTTGCTGTGCTGACCATCATCGGTATTGCCGAATCCGCCCGAGTTGCCATTATTATTTTCATCTTCCATCTGTGCTCGCTGACACTGCTGCTCGGCACCGGTATCGTCTACCTTGCCAATACGGGCACCGGGATTGAAATCCTGCTGCAGAATTTGTCGACAAAGGCACCCGGCGGATTGACGACGGCCCTGTTTTTCGGTTTTGCCGCCTCCCTTTTGGGAATCTCGGGGTTCGAAAGCTCCGCCAATTTCGTCGAGGAGCAGGCGGAAGGGGTTTTCCCCAAAACGCTGAGGAATATGTGGGTTGCCGTTACCATATTCAATCCGGGGATGGCCATCCTGGCACTGGCACTCATGCCAATGGATCTGGTCGGGTCGCACCACGAGGCGCTGCTCGCCCATATGGCCCTAAGCTCCGGCGGCGTGTGGTTGGCCGACCTGATATCCATCGATGCCGCCCTGGTTTTGAGCGGAGCGGTTTTGACCAGTTTTGTCGGTGTCAACGGGCTGGTTCGGCGCATGGCACTGGATCGCTGTCTGCCGCAATTCTTGCTGAAAACCAACCGTCGTGGCTCCACCCACCGAATCATCATCGCTTTTTTTGCCCTCTCCGTATCTATTATGCTCATCACCGAAGGGCAGTTGAAAGCGCTCGCGGGCGTCTACACCATCTCGTTTTTGGCCGTCATGGCCCTTTTCGGCCTGGGCAACATCTTTTTAAAGACCAAGCGCGCGGGGCTTCCCCGTCCCACGGTTGCCCCGCTAATGTTCGTTTTAATAGCTGTGGGCGCCGTTATTGCCGGCCTGATAGGCAATGCCATGATGAATCCGCACTACCTGATCGTATTCCTCGAGTACTTCATTTTTTCCCTGCTGGTGGTCTCCATCATGCTGGGTCGAATCATTATCCTGCAGGCCTGCCTGTTTGTCGTGAGAGGTATATTAAAATATTTTATCGGCCGCATGACCTCCATCTCCCGATCACTCCGCGATAAAATTGATCAAATCAATTCACAGCAAGTAGTTTTTTTCACCCGTGGGGACAATCTGGCCAACCTAAACAGAGCCATCTTGTATGTCCAACAAAACGAGCACACGAACCGCCTCAAGGTTGTCACCGTGACACAGCAAGATGGCGAGGTGCCGGCAAACCTTGCGCGTGATCTCAAGATGCTCAATGAAGCCTATCCCGCCATCGAAATCGAACTTGTCGTCCAGATCGGAAAATTTGGTCCCAAAATGATCGAGGACCTTTCAAAAGAATGGCATATCCCGACAAATCTCATGTTTATCGGCTCACCAGGCACTCACTTCCTATACGGTCTCGCCGAGTTGGGAGGGGTCCGGTTGATCATTTAGGTGAACCGCTTCAATCTTGTAACACCACATGACCGGAGAGTTGGGAGCATCTGTCTGCCATCACCTTTTTTGAGTTTCACACCATAGCGGGCATTCATCACCCTACCCTTTAATAATCCGTGGCAAAATCATCTGGTGCTGGGGACAGATGGATTTGGGATTCTGGTAAGCGGCACCGGCAAAGGCCTTGAGGTAGTTGCGGATCTGGCTCAGGTTGACGATTTCATCCACCATACCCTTACGGGCGCAATACACCGGCCTGGAGTTGTCGTGGTAAGCCTGGGCCATCTCATTCATCTTGTCCACGATAGGCTGCAGATCTCTACCAGCCGCCTTCTCTTTAACCAGGCGCCGCGAGTATGAAGCAGCGGCGGCGGTCTCACCGTGCATAACGTAAATCTCCGTTGCGCCTGTGCCCAGGGTAAAGGCGTTATGGCGGTTGGCTGTCGGTCCACCCATGACATAGTGAGCGGCGGCAGTGCCTTTTCGCAACACGATAAGCATCTGGGGCACATCGGTCTGCTGGATCGAATAGATCAGGCTCTGGCCAAGGCCCAAAAGTTCGGCCTTCTCGGCGATATCGCCCACATCGATGCCCGAGGTGTCCTGGCACCAGACAATGGGAATACGATCACGGCCGCAGAGGGTGACGAACTCGTTCATTTTAATGAGGCCCTGACGATAGAGCTTGCCGCCGATGCCCGGGTAATCGGCATATTCGGGATAGTCGGGTTTGAGGAAGCCCTGGCGGTTGCCGATGACGCCCACCAGGTAACCGTCCAACTTGCACAGGCCGGTATAGATCTCGGGCCCCCTCTCCGGCTGGAACTCCAGGTGCTCGCTGCCGTCCACCAAGCGGGCGAGAATCTGATCGAAATCGTAAGCCCGTTTCTGGTTAATGGGCAACAGATGGTAAAGGTCGCTGGCCGGATATAGAGGCGCCTTGGGTTCGGCCACCCGGAAGAATTTCGGGGCGTAGGCCGGCATATCCTTCATGTAATCCTTGATGCCGTCAAGGACCCCCAGCTCCGTATCGTAGACGTATCTGAAAAAACCGGTCTCGTCGTAATGGATCGATACGGAACCGGGGGGTTTGACCTTGAACTCCTTGGCCGCCGAAATTAGCTGCTCGGCCCCTTCAACATCGAAGGACCCCTTGGGAGACATACCGCTGAGGATCCCGCCGCCGCCCACGGCAATATTGCAGTCCTTGTGGGCGAAGAGAACCGTGGGGCTGATGCCCTGGTAACCGCCGCCCGCCGGGTTGGTGCCGTAAATACCGGCCAGAACGGGAATACCCTCTTGGTTGAGTTCGGCGTGACGGAAAAAGGGGGTTCCGCTGCCGCGCCGGTTGGCGTAGAACTTCTCCTGTTCAGGCAGCTTGACACCACTGCAGTTGACCAGCCACACCAGGGGAATGTTGAGCCTTTTGGCTAGGTCGGTGGCCCGCAGGATGTTCTCGCTCTGTCCCGCTATCCAGGCGCCAGCCATGGTCTTGTTGTCAAAGCCGATGATCACAGCCCAACGTCCGGCAATCTTGCCCAGACCGTCGAATACGTTGGTATTGCCCTCGATATTGTCTTCCGGGTTGTAGAGGGTGTGCAGGGGGCTCCAGGACCCCGGATCCACGAGATAGTTGAGACGTTGCCAGATGGTTAACTGACCGCGGGCGTTGATCTTCTCCTCTGGAAATCCGGCTTTTTTAACCTGCTCCACTTCGGCCGCCACCTGTTTTTCCACCTCAAGGAGTTGGGCCGCGTTGTCTCCGGCGCTCTTGATCATACCCTCGCTTATGGCCCTGCCAAAGGCGGGCATTTTCTCAAAATAGGGTCTCATTCTTCCTTCCCGCTATGCTTTCGGTGATGTGCCGAATGCCGGCAAATCCATTAACATGCATTCGACACTTATGCTGATGCTGAAACGCTAGCTTAGATTACCGGTTCGCCTTGCGATAACCCAACTGGTCCAGGGCGATGATCCATTTGCAGATGTTGGCCGAGCCCTCAACCATGTAATAGGTAGGGGTGTCGCGGTAGATGCGTGCCACCGGGTACTCGGTGGAGTAGCCGTAGGCGCCCAGAATGCGCATGGCGTAATTGGCGCACTTACTGACACATTCGCCGGCGAAGTATTTGGCCTTGGCCACATCGAGACCGTTGTTGAGCTTACCCTGATCCTTGACCCAGGCGGCCTTGTAAACAAGCAGGCGGGCGGCGTCGATCTCGGTGGCCATCTGGGCCACCATGTCCTGGTTCATCTGATATTGGCCGATGGGCTTACCGAATTGCTTGCGATCGTTGCAGTATTTGGTGACCACATCCAGACATGCCTGGGCCACGCCCACGGCCCCGGCTGCAGCCGACAGACGCGTCTGATTGAGAGAGCCGAAGACGATCTTGGCGCCCATGCCCGGTTTGCCCAGGATATTCTCCTTGGGCACCTTGGTGTTGTCCAGGAAGACCTCGCCGGTTGGTGAGCTGAAGGAGCCCATCTTGTCCAGCCCGGTGGTCTTGATGCCGTTCATTTTCTTGGGTTCGATGACGAAGGCGGAGAGCCCTTTGGAGCCTGCATCGATGTCGGTGTAGGCGTAGTAGATCAGCACGTCGGCCACTTCGGCGTTGGAAATCCAGGTCTTGGAACCGTTGAGGAGCCAGTGGTCGCCCTTGTCTTCGGCGGTGCTGGTCATGGCCATCACATCTGAACCGGCGTCCGGCTCGGTGATGCCGAAGCCACCGATGAGGTCGGCCGTACACAGCCCAGGGATATATTTCTTCTTCAGCGCATCGCTGCCGTAGGTGAGGATGGTGTAAGCACAACCCAATACCTGCATGTTGACCTGGACGCGCAGGGAACTGCACACACGGGCGATCTCTTCGGTGACGATCATGGCCGCCATCCAACCCATGTCCTCGCCCTCGTATTCTTCCGGAATCACCGTTCCCCAGAAGCCCAATTCGCCCATGGGTTTGATGGCCTCTTTGTAGGGGAAGTAGTGTTCCTCGTCCCACTGGTCCACGTTGGGCGCGATTTTCTTTTTGGCAAATTCGCGCACGGCCTTTCTTAACATCTCCAGTTCTTTGGAAAGCGCAAAATCCATCATGACCTCCTGAGTACGTGATTCTTACGAATTGATAAAAATTATATCTGCGAAAGCCGTGAAAGCCCTTCGCGTATGGTAGCTTCGTCGGCCACAAAGGAGAAGCGAATGCAGCAATCCTCTCCGAAGGCCTGGCCGGGAATGCAGGCTATCCGCCACTTTTCGAGAAGGTATTCACAGAAGCCCACCGATCCGGTGACCCCTTCCACCTTGTCGTATAGCTGGCTGACGTCGGCAAACAGGTAAAAAGCACCCGCCGGCTTGAAGGTCTTGATACCATCGATTGCTTCCAGCCCCGCGAACATCAGATCTCTTCGTTTTTCAAAGGACTGTCTGAACGCCTCGATCAACCCGGCATCGGTCTGCAGCGCAAAAGCGAGGGCTTTTTGGGAGATCGATCCGGCACAGGAAGTGGCCTGCCCCTGGATGCTCGTAGCGGCCCGAATGACCGCTTCCGGTCCCACAGCATATCCGATCCGCCAACCGGTCATGGAATAGGTTTTGGAGGCACTGTTGATAGTGACGACATTTTCCGCCAGATGGGGGGCAACCATGGGCAAATTGACAAATGACCGGCCATCATAAACAAACTTCTCGTAGACATCGTCGGAAATGACGAGAATACCGGTATCCTCGATAACCGTGGCCAGAGCGGTGAGTTCCTCCCTCGAATAGAGGGCGCCGGTTGGGTTGGATGGCGAATTTAGAATCAGCAGTTTGGTGCGGGGTGAAACAACCTCGGCCAGGGATTGCGGAGAAATCTTGAATCCATCTTCAATACGCGTGTTTAAAATGACCGGCACCCCGCCGGATAGGATCACCATATCCGGGTAGGAGAGCCAATAGGGACTTGGAATCACCACCTCATCGCCGGGATCCAGCACCGCCTGAAAAATATTGTGCAGGGCATGTTTGCCCCCATTGGAAACCAACACCTGGGTTGGCTCATAGGCCAGGTTCTGTTCGGCCTGATACTTAGCGACGATGGCGGCTTTGACTTCGGGAATCCCCCCGGCGGCCGTGTACTTGGTAAACCCCTCCTCAATGGCCGTGAAGGCTGCCTGTTTGATGCTGTCCGGCGTGTCGAAATCCGGCTCACCAGCAGAAAAATTGAGCACGTCGATGCCAGCGGCCTTCATGGCCTTGGCCTTAGCCGAAATCGTCAGCGTGATTGACGGCTTGATTGACTGTGCCCGTTCAGACAAAAGCGGTTTCATTTTCTCACCTGTTGAAGAAGTGGTTTTGCGTTGCTCCGGATGGTGGCTATTAAATGTCCGTCCAGAAAGTGGAAAGGCACGATCCATCAGGCAGCGATTTTTCCCACAACAGCCATGGCCATTTCAAGCACCGGCTCTTTAAAACGCAATCTCAAAGCTGCCAACAGCATGTCCATGGTCACGGCTTTATTTTGGTGAGCCAAAACCGCCAAGGCGGCCAAAGCCCAGTCCGGCGATTTAATTTTGTGGGCCTTGAAATCGACGTCGATGACGAGTGCACGGCAGTCGGGCAGCTCAAGGCCGGCGGCTTTGACGATGACGGATTGCGGGGCAAGAGCTGTCAGCATCTTTTTACGGCGATTGACCCCTTCCGGCGCCAGGGCGATGACCACCGCCGGGTCTTCGATCCCGGTGTATTCGACTTCCACATCTGAAAGGATGACCTCACTGACCGAGTGGCCCTTCATGACCGTAATCGGATAATCGTTTTTCTGGGTGGCGTGGCAGCCTGCCGATGCACCGGCCAGGCATAACAATTCACCGGCGGTGATGATCCGCTGGCCGGCACTGCCAAGAATGACCACCTCCTGACGGCCGTTCTGAGGCGGCACACAACTCTTTTTTATCTGAACTGGATCCGCAGGATCGCTGAGCTTGGCCGCCTCTTGGCGATAGGCCTGGCCGTATTCCATTCTCGCGTTCAGTGTAGTGAAATCTGGCAGGTCAGGCAGTTGGGCCAGGTTGGCTTCGATCGCTTTGGGTGTCAGTTTGTTGCGGCGGGTGTAGCGGCCGGGACAGACCCCCCAGATGTCTACCAGTGAAAACCCATCGAAACTGATGGCCGCTTTGAGCGTTTCAACCAGGTCCTGCTGGTAGGTTGAGGCTCGCGATACCCATCCTGCTCCGGCGGCACCGGCCACATGGCAGATATCCATGGGTTTTTCCAGTTTGTTCAGAAATCCGGAGCCGACCACCGCATCCTGAGGCGTGGTGGAGGAACACTGCCCCCCGGTCATCCCGTAGTTGAAGTTGTTGAGCACCAAAAGGGTGAGGTCAATATTGCGTCGGCAGGTGCTCAATACATGGGCACCGCCAATACCCAGCCCCCCGTCGCCCATGGTGACGATGACCTTTAGGTCGGGCCGCGCCATCTTGATGCCCGTGGCATAGGTCAAGGCGCGGCCATGAAGGCCATGAAAGGCATGGGTGTTGAAAAAGGTGTCAAACAATCCCGAGCATCCGATGTCACTCACAACGGCGATCGCATTCCCGGGGAAGCCCAAATCCATCAAAGCCTTGTCCAATGAATGTAATACCTGGTCGTGGGCACATCCGGGGCAGAACACCGCTGGACGGCATGGGTTTATTAGGCTATCCATCGTCGATCACCTCCATGGCCCGATCAAGCTCCGTCGGCTCCCACCCGCCGCCACCGAAGCGGCCTCGTCATCAAGCTCCGCCATGCCCCTCTTTCGCCTCGCCATCAAGCTCCGCCATTCCGCCGCCGCCGCCATCCCTTTCCGTCAGT